>NZ_JBXWTO010000015.1:0-68173 GCF_057319415.1 Asaia sp. A2 | reverse complement strand
GCGTGCCAATCGCGAAATGGTGGCCATCCTCAGCCAGCTGGTTACGGATTTCGGCAAGGGTCAGGTCGTCCTGCGCCGCGATCAGGGCATGGATCCGGTCGGCCTGTGCTTCGATCCTGTGTGACAGTCGATCCCCACCGCGTGGTTTTGCTGCGGGGCTGCCAGTCGACGCGGCCAGGGCACACCAGCGAACCGCACTCGCCGGACTGACGCCAAAGCGCTCGGCAGCCTGCCGGCGCGACAGGCCCTTTGAAACCGCCGCGACAACGCGGGCGCGTAGATCCAGAGACAGGGTGCGTGACGACATCCAGCGCCGGCCTCCATCCCGGCCGTCATCTTGAATCAGATCGCACACAGATTGGGAATCCCAAATGATTCAATCAGCAAAGAAAACGCTCTAGGCCCGCTCAACCGGGCAAGCCGCTCCTCAACGTCAAAGAAACCACACTGTTTCATAGCGCCATTCCCTCAGTCAGAACCGGACGAATGGAATCACAGAGCTGGTTTCAAAACCAGTGGGTTCTTCGAACCCTCCAAATAGTAGTGTTTATCGCCTCGAACCTGGTGTCTTCAGCTTGATGACATAGGCGATGATGGCCGCGACCGGTTTGAAAAACTCTGGCGGTATTTCGGTATCAAGCGGCAATGTGTAGAGTCCGCGTGCGAGAGGGGGATTGTTGACGATTGGCACACGTGCGTCATCTGCTGCGGCTCGAATGCGTGCCGCCAGTTCGTCGCTGCCTTTGGCTACAATTTTGGGTGCGGCCGTGGAATCGCTCTCATATGCAAGGGCTACCGCGTAATGCGTGGGGTTGGTGACCACAACGGTTGCGGTTTTCACCGATTGGAGCATGCGTTGTCGGGCGCGACGCATTCTCAATTGATGTCTCTTGGCCTTGATCTTGGGATCACCGTCTTCCTGCTTCGTCTCGTCCTTTATATCCTGGTGACTCATCCGTAGCTTCTGGAGGCGACTGTATCGAGTCCATAATTCATCGAGTACAGCGATTAAAACCTGAACAACGAGGATAACGAGGGTGGCGTAGACAAACCAGGAAACGAGCTCCTGTGTCAGCCGACGAATAGTCCATCTCTCCGCTTCAGGGGCGATATGCAGCGTTCCGCGTGCTATATTGTATAGCACAACACCAAACACTAAAAACTTTGCCAGACTCTTGAGGAGTTCGACGAGATTTCGGGCACTGAACACACGTTTGACCCCGGCGGCAGGAGATAGCCGTTTCAGGTCGGGAGCAAGCGCCTGAGGCCTGAACAGGAACTGTGTCTGGAAGAGACCGAAACCTATGATAGCTGCCATGCATGCTCCACCGAACGGAGCGATCAGGAGGATTCCTTCAGCAAACGCCTGATGGACGATACGCCCGATCGTTGCTGTATCGTCGATTGGGGTGGAGAAGTGCTCCAGTAATCCATGCATATGGGTAATGAAGCGATATCCCGAAGTCGCCCCGGTCATTGAGAATACCGCAAGGAATATTCCCAGGACGAGCAGCATCTGTGTTTCACGCGACTGGGCAACATTTCCCTCTTCCCTTGCTTTGGCAAGGCGTCGCGGTGTAGGGGCCTGTGTGCGATCTTCGCTGCTTCCGTCCTCAGCCATACACTGGGCGAGAAGTACGAGTTGGGAGGGCTAGATTATTTGAATGCATGGATGCCAGGAAGCTGAAGAAGTGTTTCCTGCATACGTTCCTGCCAGACGCCAGTGATGACCTGAATCAGGAGAGCGATCAGGAATACGCCGCCCAGAAGCTGGGCAGGCATGGCAATTCCGTAAACCTGAATAGCAGGCATCAGTCGGTTCAGTACGCCGAGAAGCGCAGGCCACAGGGTGCCGACAAGAACGAACGGAGCAGCGTATTGAAGGCCAAGCCTGAAGCTCAGTGATACGCTCATGACAGCAGCCTGCGCCATATCATTCAGAAAAGGGAATTGGCCCGGTAAGAACACTTTGTAAGAGCCTGTTAGCGCGGCGAGGGGCAGGATATACAATCCTGTCGTCAGAAAAAGTACCGGGATGAGGAAAGAGGCCATATGACTGATGGCGGTACTCGAGGCACCCAAGTCAGGGTCGGGTTGTAAAACACTCGCCAGACCCGTGAAAGTTGCAATGAACTGCATAGCGATGATGAGTGACATCGCGATCAGTCGCGCCATCCATCCGATGAAAGTTCCTATAAGCAACTCCTGAGCAATCATGACGATCAGGAGAGCCGGGCTCTTTAGGGCCGGCGTCACCACGGGGGTGAGCACAGGCTCCAGCAGCGGGACAAGCAGGAAAGAAATCGTGACAGCTATGCCTGCGCGCACTGTCATGGGTGATGTGGACTCACCCAGCCCTGGCGCTACCATGACAAGTGTGCTGACACGGCACAGGATCATCAGATAGACGGCTACCACATCGGGAGATGGAAGAGCCAGCATCTACCTTTTCCGCAATATTCCGAACAACGGCCGCAGTGTCGACATTGTTCTGTTCATGATCCGCCTGCGATGACCATCTGATCGAAAATCTGCATCGCATAATTATGCAGGGTTGCGTAAATGAACGAGCTTGTCAGCATAAGGGCAAGCATTGCAGCGACAAACTTGGGTACAAAAGATAGCGTTGCTTCGTTGACCTGGGTAACTGCCTGAAAAAGCGAGATCAGGATGCCTGCGGCAAGCGAGGTTAGAAGCGACGGGGCACCCATCTTGACCGCTACGAACAGGGATTCCTGCAGGATCTCGTGAATGTCTACCGTATGTTGCATGCCGTTCTGCGTTCAGATCGACATTTTCATTACATCTTGATAGGCTTGCACAAAGCGATCACGAACTGCCGTTACGGTCTGCAGCGTCAATTTTGCCTCAGCGACAGATGTCGCGATCTCAGTCATATCGCCATGCCCTGAGAGACCGGCCGCGGTCTGGGTTTCGGCAACTTTTCCGGTATGCACCGCATCTTGCAGCGCACCACTGAGTGCGTCACTGAAACTTCCGGTACCAATGCTGGAGGTGTCAGCTTGTTTGGCCGGGCCCGTTGCGGATTGCAGGCTACGCTGAACTTCTCCATACGCGTTCATGGCGTCGAAACTACGGGTGGTGACGTCGCTGATCATGAGCCTCTACCGAATCATCTGCCGCAGGGAGGGCAGATTGTTGCCAAGGTCGTTCGTAACGTGAACCGATCATGACAGCAATATCTTTCGGCAACGTTATCGGTGCGCCCACTGTGACATCACTTTTCCGGCGTCGGGCTTTTTGAGGAAATTTGTCGTGTCATGCTTCTGCTGTGCGACTTTTCGGGTATCGTGGCCCAACCATCGAGCGAACCTTCACGAAGGATATGAAAGTGGTTTCACCGCGAGGCTTGTTCCTCTCTGCGCGCGCGGTCTTGTGCGCTACGGTACCGTGTCTGGCGACGGGGTTAACAGGAATGTCGGCTCCGGCTTACGCTGGTACAGTGTTGCCCGGGAATGGAGACAGCATACGTTGCCCCTCTGGAGTTGTTCGGATCGCCGAGGTGCAGGCAATTGTCGATTATGTCGGGCAGGAAGCAAA
Source organism: Asaia sp. A2 (assembly GCF_057319415.1). NCBI lineage: Bacteria > Pseudomonadati > Pseudomonadota > Alphaproteobacteria > Acetobacterales > Acetobacteraceae > Asaia > Asaia sp. A2. The sequence goes on along the minus strand of NZ_JBXWTO010000015.1, from coordinate 64,612 downwards.
AAACAGGGTGATCGGATCGGCCTCAATCGAGGTGTGTTCTGATAACGAGACAAAATATATAGATATCATAACACGTGGCACGCCTGACGACGTTTCGAACAATGGTCAGCAGGGACAGAAAAGCGGGATAGACGGATCAATCCAGATTCACGGCCGTACTGCGCAGCTAAATACCAACGTCTATATTCCGCTGACGAATTCCGATGCCATGCAGTGCAACAGGCAGGAGGAATCACAACCTGATGGCTTTTGTAAACCACATGCCCAAGTGGCCAGTTTTACCGGCACGTGGGTTTTTTCTCTTGGGAAATGGAGAATGTTCCGGACCGGCGCTGAAACCGAAGGGGGTTCGGTCATCGTGGCAGCGCGTATACTCAACGGTCCGGTTGAGTAAGGCTCTAGCTACCCATGGAATGAACAGGCCCCTTGCTTTTGGAGGCGAGGGGCCTTTTTTATTTTACTGGAAGAGTGAGAGGATGTTCTGCGACTGGGAGTTGGCGATGGTAAGCGACTTGATGGCGAGGGACTGCTTGGTCTGAAGCGAGGTCAGCTTGGCGCTGGCTGCGGACATGTCTGCGTCGGTCAGAGAGCCGATACCGTTGGTAAGGTTGTCGGAGATGCTTGAGCCGTAGGTGCTCATGTTGTTGATGACGTTGGTGTTTGCGCCCAGGGTGGAGGTTACGAAGGTCATGGCCTTGATGGCGGCCTGAACCTGCGAGATCATGTCGGAAACGCTCTTGTTGCCGCCGAGTACGCCACCGGTAGACTCGAACACGTTGGTGGTCGGGTTTGCACCGCTCGTGCCGCTGTTTGTGGTGAGGCCGAGGGCATCGGTCAGGCTTGTGCCGGCGACACCGGTCTGGAAAGGCGTTGAAGAGGAAACGGCCGGTGCGCCAGCGACGCTGACTCCGCCCATATAGGAAGCGATAGCGGCGTTGAAGCCTGTGATGGTTGTCTGGTCGCCCTGAAGGCCGGTGATGTAGCTGAGGTTGCTGGACGTGATACCCAGGCCGTCGCTTGTGCTGCCCGAGATCAGGTTTACGCCGTTGAAGGTTGCGTTACGTGCGATGGTATCGATCTGCTGGAGCAGGCCGGTGATCTGGGTGCCGATCTGGTCGAGAGCCGCCGGGCTGCCCTGGTTGTTGCCAAGGGTGGTCACTGCGTTCTGGACGCTGTTGAGCACGCTGATGATCTGGTTGACGGCGGTGCTGGTCGAGCTGACCGTCTGTGCGGCGAAGGAGAGGCCGTCATTCACAGCGGACTGGCCAGAGACGTTGCCCTGCATCTGCTGCGCGATGCCGTAGGCAGCGGCGTTGTCGGCAGCGCTCGAGACCTTGCGGCCGGTCGAGATGGTGTTTTCAGCGTTGCTCAGGGCCGTCTGGGTGGCGTTCAGGGTCTGAACGGCGACCATCGCCGAGGCATTGGTGTTGATTGAAAGGCTCATCGAATTTCTCCTGGTGCTCGCCCAGATATCGGGCCACGCAAGCATCATAAAACCCGAAATGGATAAGAGAAGATTACCAGAATGGAGAGAACCCAGATGATACCCGTACAGCCATCACGCTTGATCAGACCACAGACGATACAGCAAACAGCGATGACCGATACGTCTCATTAACGATCTCAGAAGAATCCATCATCAAGACATGGCGCTCGCTCGAGTAGAGGAGTGTTGTCTCGGCTGTGATCCTCGGTCATACAAAGACAAATCCGACTGTCTAGAGATCCATGTGGCAATGGCCAGACAGCACTTTCACGGTACGAGTCGATACGGAAGCAGGACGATGGTTCTTTGCGTGATCTCCAAAGCAGATACTGAAACACTGAGAAAGTTCAGAAAAAAAAATCCTGCGGCTGACAATCTGGAAGTGGTACCGTCATTTGACGTGCTCGCACTCGACCGCAGTTATATGGTGGAGAACGGCCTTCTGGATGTTAATATCCGGGCGTCGGACGATCAGGTGGCCGAAATCTTTTCCCATGTCATTCAGTGGAGTCAGTGTGTTGCCGACGGTGTGCCGCGCACAATCTTCAGCGATAAATCATCGATACCAGATAATTTTGAGGAACTGGCGAACGCGCTCTTGCAGACGCTTCCCGAGGCTTGGGACCTGACTGTGTGGGGCGTTGATTACAACGGCCTGATGATTGTCAAAATGCCCAATCAGATGGGTGACTGTATCCTCAAATGTGACGACCATCCATCAACCGGCCCTACAGGTCCTCTGGGAGAGCGTAAAACCCCTGCGTTGCTCTTGAAACTGAGCGCGATCGAGGGAATGTCCGGATATACGGTTTCGCCACGTGGCGCATCGATTCTGATGAATTCGCTGCCAATCCGAGAATATAGCTACAGGAGCAAGCTGGCGGGGCGCGAGATGAGGGGCGTCTCTCTCAGCACCCTCTTCTCGAGTTTGATCGAACAGGGCGCTATGGCTGCGCATGTCTCATTCCCACCGCTGGTTGTTGGCCGGCTACCAGAAGATGTTTTCAAGTCTGTCGGAGCTGTCGATGAATCATTTGACTATGCGTGTATTAATATCAGGCAGCTTTTCGATGATTGCCTGAGCAAAAGTGCATGTCGTCCTATCTGCTCGAATGAAGCAGGAGTCTTACCCAAGCTCATTCATTTTGTTGAGACCACCCCTGAAAAAATCGCCTTTGATGACGTGAATTACTTCTCCGAAAAGAAGCCGCCTGGTATCAGGCCTTTCGGGTTCAGTCATTATATGGCTGTGCTTTCCGCAGCGACTCATCATCCGGGGTTCAGGATTGTCCTCTGGTGCATCGCCGAACGTGAAGGGCCCTATTGGGAGGCAGTGAAGCATATAGCGGATATCGTGATCGTACCTGCGCCACAGCGTATTTTTGGTAATCCGGTCATGCATCCTGCCCATCAGTCAGATATCGTCAGAATGAGTGTCTTGCGGGCATACGGTGGAATTTATCTCGATCTGGATACGATCACCCTCAAAAGTCTGGAACCTCTCTTCTCCGCGACGCAAACTGTTATGGCTCGTGAGCTCAGCTCAACAGATCCAAGGGTGGAAGCCGAAAGTCTGGGCAACTCAGTTATACTCTCCCCACCAGACGTCCCGTTCATGGCTGCATGGTGGGATAGCTACAAGCATTTCGACTCCCGGTACTGGGCGCATTCTTCGACAAAAATCCCCCACCTTTTGAATGCAGCGCTACCTGGTCTGGCGGCCATTCTAGCTCCGGAAGCTTTCTTTATAACTTCCTGGGACCGAGCAGGGCTTTCCTCGCTTTTCGAGCAGGCTGTCGCTTTTCCGGACGCATACGTTCTTCATCTGTGGGAAAGTATGTCGTGGCCGATCCTCAATGAAATAGACGAAGCCAATATCTGGTCGCGGTTCGATACCTATTCGCTCGCCTGCCGTGCGATTCTTGGCAACGGCCATATCGAACACCTTGCTGAGCTACGCGATAGGTGCGCTGCATTTCCTCTCGTAGCGACGGAAGATCGTGGATTGCAATCTGTATTTCAGCAGATTTACAGAAACAATGATTGGGGAAGTTCCGGTCGAGTATATTCGGGGGTTGGGTCAGATCCTGATAAATGTAGTGATTATATAAACTTTATCTGGCACTATATTGTACGCAACAAATTCCGGACAGTGCTAGATATTGGGTGTGGAGATTTCCGAGTGGGGGCCGAAATCGCACGGCGTTGCCCGGACACAATGTTCGTCGCGATGGATCTTGTGCACGAAATTATTGCTGTAAATAAACGTACCTACTCCAATCTGACGAATGTGCATTTCGGCGTAATCAATCTTGTCGAGCAGGTTCCCGTTGCTGACGGGGATTTGGTTATCGTGAAAGATGTATTGCAACACCTCTCAAATCAGTCGATCATCAGGGCGATCGGTAATATATCGCGATACCGAGAAATAATTCTGGTTAATTATATGCTGCCTGACTATCCCGTCATCAACGAAGACAAAGTTGATGGTAAACATATCCGAGGTGGTCGCCTCGATTTTTCACTTCCGCCTTTTGGCTTCACAACCGAAACATTGGCTAGGTTGATAATTAAGGGTTCTCCGGGCCTTACTGAGGTCGTACGCTATCGTCCGGCAACGGGCTAGATAACAATAGAGCTGACTCTGGGCGCCGCAGGTGGAGATGCGCTTTCGCGGTCCACGTCTTTCATCGACTTGCGATTATGTTTTCGTGATTCAAGAAGTTTCTGTTCATCAGATTTAGAGCGTGTGGAAACGGAACGTATGAACAAATGGCTTATCACACTCGCACGCACGCCTGAACGACTAGAGGCCTTTCGCCGCGACAATCCTACCTTCACAGATGTACGGGTTTTTGAGGCAATCGACGGTCTGAGGCTCGATCGCGCAGTGCTTATTGCACAGAAGATCCTGGATCCCGCTTTGCAATACAGCGTTGGAGCGCTTGGCTGCGCCATGTCTCATCTCACGATATGGACGAACGCCCTGCAAGAAGGGCAGGGATGCACAGTTTTCGAAGATGATGCGATCATCAGCGAGAGTTTCGATGAAAAAAGCACTGACCTCTTGGCCACGCTGCCTGAAGATTGGGATCTGGTTTTGTGGGGATACAACACAGATGCCCACCTCACATTTAGAAATGCGGAGACAGGATTTTATTGCACGTCGCGCTTTGATCACGAAAATCTTCTGAAATACAAAGAAGATTTCAGAAAAAAACCGGGGCAGTCATTGCTGTTTGGCTTGCTGCGCGCTCACGGGCTGATTGGTTATTCCATCTCACCCAGCGGTATTTCCAAAATGCTGGCGCATGTTCTGCCATTGCGGCCGATGCAGACATTTTATCCTGGTCTGGAGAAGAACAAGGAAAATACTGGCATCGATGATATGATGGCGGCTTGCTACGACAAGATGCAGGCCTGGGTTGCTTTTCCTCCTCTCGTTCTTGCCAAGAACGATGTGGCCAATAGCACTGTGCAGACACTACGTTGATTTTTTAGATGTGCCGTCAGGGCAGGCCCCTTGCTTTTGGAGGCGAGGGGCCTTTTTTATTTTACTGGAAGAGTGAGAGGATGTTCTGCGACTGGGAGTTGGCGATGGTAAGCGACTTGATGGCGAGGGACTGCTTGGTCTGAAGCGAGGTCAGCTTGGCGCTGGCTGCGGACATGTCTGCGTCGGTCAGAGAGCCGATACCGTTGGTAAGGTTGTCGGAGATGCTTGAGCCGTAGGTGCTCATGTTGTTGATGACGTTGGTGTTTGCGCCCAGGGTGGAGGTTACGAAGGTCATGGCCTTGATGGCGGCCTGAACCTGCGAGATCATGTCGGAAACGCTCTTGTTGCCGCCGAGTACGCCACCGGTAGACTCGAACACGTTGGTGGTCGGGTTTGCACCGCTCGTGCCGCTGTTTGTGGTGAGGCCGAGGGCATCGGTCAGGCTTGTGCCGGCGACACCGGTCTGGAAAGGCGTTGAAGAGGAAACGGCCGGTGCGCCAGCGACGCTGACTCCGCCCATATAGGAAGCGATAGCGGCGTTGAAGCCTGTGATGGTTGTCTGGTCGCCCTGAAGGCCGGTGATGTAGCTGAGGTTGCTGGACGTGATACCCAGGCCGTCGCTTGTGCTGCCCGAGATCAGGTTTACGCCGTTGAAGGTTGCGTTACGTGCGATGGTATCGATCTGCTGGAGCAGGCCGGTGATCTGGGTGCCGATCTGGTCGAGAGCCGCCGGGCTGCCCTGGTTGTTGCCAAGGGTGGTCACTGCGTTCTGGACGCTGTTGAGCACGCTGATGATCTGGTTGACGGCGGTGCTGGTCGAGCTGACCGTCTGTGCGGCGAAGGAGAGGCCGTCATTCACAGCGGACTGGCCAGAGACGTTGCCCTGCATCTGCTGCGCGATGCCGTAGGCAGCGGCGTTGTCGGCAGCGCTCGAGACCTTGCGGCCGGTCGAGATGGTGTTTTCAGCGTTGCTCAGGGCCGTCTGGGTGGCGTTCAGGGTCTGAACGGCGACCATCGCCGAGGCATTGGTGTTGATTGAAAGGCTCATCGAATTTCTCCTGGTGCTCGCCCAGATATCGGGCCACGCAAGCATCATAAAACCCGAAATGGATAAGAGAAGATTACCAGAATGGAGAGAACCCAGATGATACCCGTACAGCCATCACGTTCGATCAGACCACAGACGATACAGCAAACAGAGCTGACTGGTGGTTTGTCGGACAAGCTTTGATGAAGCGCGTTGTTGATTTCGATATAGCGCAACAAGGTGCCTCGATCACCGGTATCGAGGCGATAGGGTTTCCATGCCGATTGGCATGTCTTATGAAAGGCAGCTCACACCACATCGCGAAGGGCCCGGTTCGGCGCGCTATTGAGGGCATCATCATGGTTACACTGCATGGTCTGAAGCTAAGATTGATGCTCGATTCGACTGCTCTCGTCAGAATGCTGGCTCAGGGGGCTGGATGTGCAGCGCCTGAGACGACCAAGACTTGTGGTGCCATGAGGGCCCTAATCTGAGATTAGATGTCTTGAGCCCGTCGTTGCGTAGAGCCCCGTGCAACATGAGGCGCCGAGACAGCAGGTCTCGTATCACGATCCTTGTTGGAGTGCGGCCTCCTCGCGGGTGCCCAGTCTCAACGCTCTCTTCGCCGAGTGAGAGACGGGTAAGGTGAGTGTAGCAACTCTTCGTGATAAAAGTGCTTGCCAAATCGGGCATGAATAACTATTACGTGATGCGAATGTTATCGATATCTTGACCTTTAACGGGCAATGTATCATCGAAGGATGAATTTAAATATATAAACTAATGCACCTAAGTAGTTAGTATATATATCGTATTATTTTTCTTATCTATCTATTTGAATTTTGGGTTTCTTGGTCATGCCGCGAATTCCACTTGGGCGTCTACTCCATGTGTCGACCATCTTCATGACACTAGCGCTTGCAATGAATGTGCATGCGCTCGCTAGTCGTATGGGTGAAGATGACCGCAGCACCCAGCCTGAAAACACCGACACAGCAAATATGACTGCCAAGCTTCAGGCACCACTTCCCAAATCTCATAATGAGCAGCCTTCGGTATCTGCGGCTTCGACGAACACGGAAGGGTGGAAGACCATCCCTGTGACATCGGAAGGAATCCGAGCTGACGACGATGCAATTCCGGTCGACGCCGCCTTCCTGAAGAACGATGGTCCTGCTGCATCCTGTATCGGCATATCCTGTGTGCCGGGTGGTGCTACGGACGTGACAGATACATCGACCACAGATCAGGCCCAGGCTGAACTGGTTAAGCGTCTGCTGTCGCACCAGGGATCCATAGAGGATGAACGTCGCAAGCTTGAGGAGCAGAAACACGTTCTGGACTCGGCACGTATCGTTCTTGAGGAGAAGATGCGCGCCATTGATAATTCGATGGCCGAACTTGCTGAAAAACAGGCGCAGCATAAAGAGATGATGGTCGCAGAGACCTCGCGTCTCGTGAAGATCTACGAGGAAATGCCGCCGAGAGAGGCCGCTGCGGTTTTCAATATCATGGATATCCACGTGCTCGTGTCGATTGCAAACAGCATGAACCCGCGGAAGATATCAGCGATCATGGGATACATGTTTCCCGAGCGGGTCAACACGGTGTCGCAGTATCTGGCTGGCGTACGTAATTTCCACCTTAACCGGAGTGGTTCTGACAGCGTGGCTGGTCATGCGGGTAGTGTGGGCACACTCTCATGGCTCCCAAGTGTAGGCTCAGATCATCCACCTGTTCCGAAAGAGTAGATTCTACGCATAGGATCTTGATGTTCAGCCTGACTGAGATAGTAGAGTTAATCACCACCGACCTGCCGCAAGGGCTGAAAAATGAACGCCATGCACCCTGGATTACGCGCCTATAAAGCAGTCGCAGAGACAAGCCTGTCCGGTAGAGAAGCGGAGGTGGTCGCTTTCACGATGATGATCGAAGAGTTGCAAAATGCAGAGGCAGATGCGAGCCTGCGCGCCAAAGCTCTCGACCGACACCAGAAATTATGGTCGCTTATCATGAAGGCCAATATCATTGACAGCGGCCATACGCCGGATGATGAACGGGCGTTGATTGTAAACCTTGCGGACAAAGCTCAGAAATACGGGATCCAGGCTATCCTGAACGAGGAGCTGACTCTATTTCCCCTTATTGATATTTCCCGGGATGTGCTTGACGGATTAACAGGAGTGACGGGCTGATCAGCAGCCCGAACACACTGATCAAACCAGAGATAACTCTCAGAAGAAATCTATTTCACCGGTGGCGGCTGGTGAAGGGGCATTCCTGCCTGTAAAGAGACCCTGCACACTTCCAAGTTGGACATCTTTGAGAAGATCTTCGAGATTCAGCTGTGTGTCATCATCACGGCACGCAGTGTGCATGAAGTTGCGTAGTATGATAGTGATCGCGTCGACAAACTGGGTCGCGTGATCGAGCTTCTGCAGATTTCTGATCTCGCTTTCATGAAAACTCATATTAAGCGCGGATCTCTCGATAGCTGCCTGCACACTTAGCAGATCGCCATGTGTGATAACCAGTTGCGCAACAATATTGGATATGAATTCGCGAGGCTCGGTGTTCATCGATTGCATGAATCCCAAATAGCTTAAGCTGGGAGGTATTTCCCGTAGATTGGCAGGCGCGTAAAAACTCTGAACCTCATTTGCTGCGACTGGAGGGGGTGTCGCGTCAGCACCTGGACGATCGGCGATCTTTCAAAATAGCTCGACATGGGTCTTGTCGTCAGTTTTCCACTTTCTTTCGAAAGCGGCTTCTTTCTTGTTATAGGCCTGTTCCTGAACACCGATTGCGCGGCCATCCTCGACAAGATTTTGCTGTGCGCGCCCGGTGGCTGGCCAAAAGCGTATGCGTCTCGCCTGTGTGCCCCCCAGACTTTGCGCGACGCAGGATATTCTCTCGTTTGCAAGGTATCCCATCACAAAGAGGCTGTTTTCCTGACCGATCTTGCCCAGGGAAGCCACGATTGCGGCGCCTCCGAATGCCTTGCACAAAAGGCGGTCTCTCTTACCGCCAGAAGTCAGGATGCCGTTTATCAGCTTTTCCATAGCGTTCACCCCAAAACGAAGGGCCGTGCTGTTGTCGCATCCTTCTCCAGTAGGAAGGAGAAAGTGATTCATGCCACCTATCCCGGCAAGTGGATCGTACATGCATACGGAAATGCACGATCCCAGCAGGGTGGTAAGCAGAGTGTCGGCCCCCCCGGCAACAATGACATCACCCTGAATGACGGTTTGGGTAAGCATTTGCTGTTGCATCAGGTGATAGGTCCGAAGACCTTCTCCAGTACTTCGCGTAGCTTGGCGACGGTATAGGGCTTCGCGAGGAAATTGTTCACGCCCGCTTTGATTGCCTCTTGTACGAGATCACGGCTCGCTTCGCTCGTGAGAATGACAAAAGCGGTTTTCTGTGTCTTGGGATTTTCTCGCACTGCGCGAAGCAATGCGAGGCCGTCCATGACAGGCATGTTGAAATCCGAGATCACCAGGTGGGTGGGATTCTGCCCCAGATACTCAAGTGCCTCCTTGCCATCTTTGCGCTGGGCCACTTGCGTGAAACCAAGCTGGGCAAGATTGTTGGCTAGAACCTGACGGATAGAAGCCTGGTCATCGACAATCAGAGCTCGAATTTGAGAGGCTGCGGGCATATCGGATCCTTAGGGCTTTACGCTGAGAGAAGGTAATGTGACAGGCTTTGATATTTGGCGAATAAAGCGGATCATCGTGTTAACGCACCCGAGCGGCCATCGCGGCATGGCTAATCTGGCTGAGCGGCATGATTTGCGTTGCTGCTCCGATTTCAGCAGCGACGCGGGGCATTCCGTACACCACCGAGGTCGCTTTGTCCTGCGCAATTGTCCATGCCCCTGAACGGCGCATCGCTAGCAACCCTTCTGCACCATCCTGCCCCATACCTGTCAGAATGATGCCAAGCGCCGCGTTGCCCACCTGTTCCGCAACCGAGTCGAACAGCACGTCGACAGACGGCGTATGTCCGTTGACGGCGGGACCCGTATGCAGTCGTGTCGTGACAGTTTGGGCGTTGAGGGTAACCGTCACATGATGAGAGCCACCGGGCGCAATTCGGACATCGCCCTTTCGCAGGACTTCGCGATCCTGCGCTTCGCGTATCGATAGCGCCTCTATTTTCTTATCGAGACGGGCAGCGAAACTTGCTGTGAAAAATGCTGGCATATGCTGACATATGACAATGGGTGGGCTGTCAGGAGGGAACCCGCTCAAGACCTCCTCAAGCGCCTCGACGCCTCCGGTCGATGAGCCTATGGCGACAACGGCAAAATCCTGAGACCAGACAAGGCGCTCAGGTGTCGATGCTGGCAGCTTCGTCTCTTTGGCGCGTGTTTCCGGCTTGGACTTTGCCGCCTGGCGGACGATCCCTGGCAGGCCGGCATAGGCGTTGACTCCGGGTGCGGATGACATTGCCTTGGGAAAACAGTCGAAGGCACCCATCTGCAAGGCAGTAAGTGCCAGTTCGGCATTCCGCTGTGTCAGGCTCGAGACCATGACGACCGGGATCGGTCGCAACCGCATGATCTTGTCCAGGAACTGTAGCCCGTTGATATTCGGCATTTCGATATCAAGCGTGATGACATCAGGCTGGTCCTTAATAATCATATCCTTGGCTTCGAGGGGATTGGAGGCTTCGCCTGTGATCAGCAGATCAGGATGCCCCTGAAAAGCATGGCGTATCATCGCGCGCGCCGTCCGGGAGTCGTCAACTACAAGTACTTTCACCAGGGGGGACAAACCTAGCCCTCCTTTTTGTATATGGTCGGTGCAATATTGATCAATCCGCACTGCGCAGCATTGGCGACGCGTTCCGAATGACCGACATAAAGAAAGCCACCCGGCTCGAGGCGTTCGGCAAGACGAGCCCACAATGCTTCGCGCGTCGTATCATCGAAATAGATGACAACGTTGCGGCAGAAGATGACTGAAAAGCTGCCGCGGAAAGGCCATCCAGCATTCAGATTAAGGACCCGGAAGCTTGGAAGGGCGCGCAACGAGGCGCTCATGCTTGCCGAACCGCCGTGGTCCTCAAGATAGAGAGAACGTTCCCGCTCCGGAATCCCCTCGAGTTCGTCGCGAGCGTAAATGCCTTCGGCGGCACGGGCCACGACGTCGCTGTTGATATCTGTCGCCAGAATGCGGAAATCAAAGGACCCTATTTCCGGAAAGCTTCCGAGCGTCGTCATGGCGATGCTCCACGGCTCCTGCCCTGTCGAGCAGGCCGCTGACCACATACGTATCTTCTTTCCCTGACGAAGCAACGGAGTCAGGGAGGGCATGACTTCGGTGCGCAAATGATCGAAGTGATTCCGCTCACGAAAGAAGCCCGTTACGTTCGTTGTAAGAGCGCAGATCAGCTTTTCGAGTTCGACCGTGCCTGCGGGGCTGGTGGCAAACTGCAGGTACGCCTCGAAGCTGCCCATCTGCATTTCGCGCACGCGTCGCGACACACGTGCATAGACGAGCGCCTTCTTGGTGTCTGGCAGGCAGATACCAGCTTGCTCTTGTGCGATTCCCTGCAGACGTCGAAAATCGGTGTCTGTATATTCAGGGGCAGTAAGGGTGATGGAGGCGGTCATTCTTTGGGGGATTCGCCAACAAGCTGTTTGACGACCGTATCAAGTTTCAGAATTCCAATCATCCGGTTATCGACCAGCACCAGACCGTGCAAGCATCCCCCCTCATCGGAGGTCGGCTGGATATCAGTCGATTTGATATCGGCGAGATCGATAACCCGGTCCACCAGAAGGCCATAGACCACACCGCCTCTTGATTCGACGATGACAACGACACGCCGGGCATTCTCCAGTTCCGGAGCAATGTTCAGGTAGGCTGCGAGATCGATAACGGTCAGGATAATGCCGCGCAAGTTGATCGCACCGCATACGTAAGCGGGGGCAAAGGGCAGGGTTGTGGTTTTCTCGAAACCTCTGATTTCGCGTACGCTCAGAATGGGTATGCAGTATTCCTGTGCACCGACTGCAAAAACGATCATCTTGATCGACGAGACACCGGGCCCTTCAATGGTTGTCAGTTGTTCGGTCATCGGAGGTTCCTGATTGATACTGAGCATGTTCATGAAGATCTAGGCTACCAGCTCGGACAATCCGAGCATCGATTTGTTGTCTGTCTGGCTGAGTGCTGCTGCGATGAGGGCCGAAACGTCCAGAATGAGGGCAACGCTTCCATCCCCGAGAATTGTTGCGGCCGACACACCGAAAATATGGCGATAGTTCTTTTCCATGCTCTTGATGACGACCTGCGTCTGACCGCAGATTTCATCAACAATGAGTGCTGCGCGGCTGCCCGACTCATTTTCGACCACAAGCACGACAGCGCCTTCGAGCGTCTCCTGCTTGCTCGGCGCGGCAAGACCGAGAGTCGCTGCGAGTGGCAAAAGCGGGATACATTCGCCGCGCTTCGAGATGATACTCGTACCATCTGGCAATGCGTAAACATCACCCTCACTAACGATGATGGCTTCAGAGACGGCTGAGATCGGGATGACCATTGTTGTTTCGGCGGCGTTGATAAGCATCCCGTCGAGAATGGCAAGGGTGAGGGGAAGGCTGAGACTGAAGGTTGTCCCTTTGCCGGGCACACTGCTGATCACTACGCGGCCACCAAGGCTCATGATAGCCTGCTTGACCACGTCCATTCCAACCCCTCTACCCGAGAGATCCGAGACTTCTGAGGCCGTTGAGAAGCCTGGGGTAAAGATGAGGTTGTTAATCTCGTCTTCGCTCAGGGTTGCGTCGTGTGGGATGATCCCCCGCTTCACCGCTGTCTCGAATACACGCTGGCGATTGACGCCCGCGCCGTCGTCCTTGATCGTGATCAGAATGCGCCCCGAGCGGTGCTCGGCAGAGAGTGTGATATTCCCCTCAGACGGTTTGCCTGCGGCCAAGCGATCTTCAATAGACTCTATGCCGTGATCGACGGCGTTTCGCAGCATATGCGTGAGCGGTGCCGCCAGCTTTTCGATCAGGGTGCGATCAACTTCGGTATCCTCTCCCTCCAGCTCGAGATTGACAGCCTTGCGCGTCATGGCGCTAGCCTCGCGCACGACGCGTTGCATCCGCTGGAAGACGCTCCGCACTGGCTGGGCGCGCACAGACATCACGGCATCCTGTATGTCCCTTGTAAGGGTTTGCATGCCCTCAATGCTCTGTATCAGCTCATGATGGCCGGATACGGCGCTCTTCTGGCAGAGTGACTGCACCGCAGCTTGGGCGATGACCAGTTCACCTACGAGATCCATAAGATCGTCCACGCGCGAAAGATCGACACGGATGGATGCTGTCTCGGTCTTGCGTGTCCCACTCACCGCAGCGGTGGAAGGCTCTTCCTCCCTCAGTGTTTGCGAAGTCGATGCAAGAGCTTCAAGAATTTTCTCTGCTGGAGGACGGATGTCGACCGCCGGTAACTGGGGTGCCTGCTCATCATCCGCGCGTGCTGGCGGGATGATTGCGAGGTCGGCGCCTGAGGGCTGAGCGGGCTGCTCCTCGACGCTGACAATCGCACCCTCATCCGAATCAGGAGCTATATCAGCCTCTGGGTACGCCTTGGGCGTTTGCGTCGGGACAGAATTTCTTTCGTCCCGACTGATCGTAAATGTGCAGCTGTCAACGACCCAATCGAAAACATCGCGTATTGCTGCCTCTTCAACCGTAAAAGGCAACAGGATCTCCCAACTGAGATAGGATTTTTCAGCATCTATCGCATCGAGATCAGGTAAAGAATCTATCTTGCAAGTGATCAATGCCGTTTCGCTCTTGCTCTTCGCAAGATTCGAGAGCGCGGTCAGGATATTCCGCGCATCGTCACCGCAGTGATACATCTCATCATGGGGGCGGAAAGAAACGCACCATCTGGCCGGTATTTCACTTTCTACAGCCTCAACGCTGAAATCGTCGTCGAAGCTGAAGGCGACAGGCTCGAATTCCATAGGGACGGGGCAGAAGCTGTCCTCGACGGCCCCTGCATCTGTGGCCTGGCTCGCCTCGGTATGGCCAGCCCCGGAGGCATTGACACGCTGGAGTTCGCCCAGGTTCTCGTCAATGCGAACGGCATCGACTGCCACGCCTCCGCGGGCCTCGACGACGAGGTCGCTCAGAACATCCATGCTTTTGAGGAATACGGCAATGACGTCGCGTGTGGGGGCGATCCGGTCCGACCTCACACCGTCAAGCGAGTTCTCATACACATGAGCGAAGCGGACCAGATTCTGAAGGCCGAACGAAGCGGCACCGCCTTTGATGGAGTGCACGGCACGGAACACCGCATTGACTGTATCCGCCTCCGCACGATCTGCATCGAGCGCAGACAACCCTGTTTCCAGCTCCTGCAGCTGCTCTTCGCATTCCTGAAAGAAAATCTCCAGGATTTCGTCCATGTCTGAGCTCATGCTGATCCTGCTTCTCTACTCTGTGACGCGACGTATGGCGGAGACAAGGCTTTCGGAGTTGAAGGGTTTTATGATCCACCCGGTTGCGCCGGCGGCTCGGGCACGAGCCTTCTTTTCCTGGTCGCTTTCAGTTGTGAGAACGATAACCGGCAGGTGACGGAACGGCTCAAGCCCGCGCACCGTCTCGATCACGCCGAAACCATCCATACGGGGCATGTTGATGTCGGTAATGATGACATCCGGCGCGGGGGTCGCTGCTTCGAGAACGCTGATACCCTCCACACCATCATTCCCCTGAATAACGTCGTATCCAGCGCCTTCCAGGGCTGTCCGGAGCATACTCTGCATCGTTCGGGAATCATCAATCGTCAGAACGCGCACAGTCTTTGAATCGCTCATGTCTAGGTCTCGCTGGATGTTATGTTGTGCGGGGTTCCCGCAGGAGGAAAGGCACACCGAAGAGTGCCAGAGCTTCAGTCATCTTTTCGGATGGGTTTATAATCTCGCGTTTGCCAGCAAGGAGAATCTGGAGGCAAAGACCTCCGAGATAAGTGACTTCCGATCCATCCAGGGGAGTGCCATCATCCACAATGAGATCATCGCGCAGCGCTGCGGCAGCCTTGGTGTCAAGGCGCGCAGGAAGCATGATCTGATGAGGCATCGTCTCCGGGGGCACAGGTATGACGGACATCAGAAATCCTCCCAGCCCTGGTCAGAAGACGTGACTTGCAAAGCAGGCCTGGGAACTGCCGCCTGTTTGGCAGGTGCGGGGGAAGGGGGCTGGGCCGGATTTTTCACCACCGGAGGGACGACAGCAGTCCTCGTTGTGACGGCTGGTTTGACGACCGGCGGCCTGGCCACTGGCGGTTTGGGAGGAGATGTTTTCGGCTTCGCATTTGTATCCACGTGGAAGCGTCCGAGCGTTTCTGAAAGAGTGCGGGTCTCGGCGCTCAGGTTATGGCTGGCGGCTGTAGCCTCTTCCACCATGGCTGCGTTTTGCTGGGTTACCTGGTCCATTTCATTGATCGACGTCGTGACCTCTACGAGACGCGCTGCCTGCTCTCGCGTTGTGACCGTAAGGCCATCAATACGCTGGGCTATGTTCGAAACGCTTTCGGAGAAATCGCTGAGATATTCACTCGTGCGCTGAACGAGAGTTACGCCCTTGTCGACCTGCTCTGCGGAAACAGATATGAGACGTTTGATCTCATTCGCTGATTTGGCCGATTTCTCTGCAAGTGACCGTACTTCCTGCGCCACCACGGCAAAGCCGCGTCCTGCGTCGCCCGCTCGCGCAGCCTCAACACCAGCGTTCAGCGCGAGAACATTGGTCTGGAATGTAATTCCGTCGATGACGGAAATGATCTCGCTTATTGCTGTCGAGGATTTCTGAATGCCGACCATTGCGGCATTGGCATCCGCCATGATTTCTGTTGCGAGCTTGACCTTGTCGAGCGTTTTCTTGGTCTCGAGGCTGGAATCGGAACAGACATCGGCAGTTGTCTGAATGCCGTTGCTGATCGTACGTACCGAGGCAGCCGCCTGGCCAAGATTCTCAGCCTGACGCTCCGTTCTTCTGGCGAGATCGTCCGAGGCCGTGGAAATCTCTGCAGCCCCTGTCGTAATAAATTCCGAGCTTTTTGCCATTGTTTGCAGGATATGTTTCCAGCTTTGGCACGCTTCGTTGAAAGCCTCGCGGATCGGCGCGAATTCCCCCTCAGCCGCCTCGGCCGGAATGCGGCAATCCAGATTGCCCTGCGCAACGGTTCTCAGTGCAGATACGAGGGTCTCCGCCCCTGACGCGACGCTTTTCTGCCTGTTGGCAGCGGTGCGCTTCAGCTCTTCAATCTCTTCGCTCATATGCTTGTGGGCTGCCGCCCGGTCAGCATCGTCATGCGTTTGGTTGTGAAGGCGTTCCAGTAGAGCCACAAGGGAGCCGCTATCATCTCTGAAGCCAGTGTAACGCGTGCGCGTGCGTGTGTCTCCACGGAGGAGGGCCTCCCCCAGATTGAGGATTGCCTTCACCGGCACCGAGATTGTCTGGTTGAGTATCTGCCATCCTGCAAAAACAGCTGCCGCTGTGATCAGTGTGAGTGGCAGCAGGAAAGAAAAGGCGACTGACGTCAGGGCCCCGGCGAGAAAAGCAGCGACTTCGCCGAGCACGATCGCGGCGAGCAGGATTTCGGAGCAAAGCATGACCGTACCAATTTTGGACCGGAATGATGCTTCTCGATACAGCCAGGTTTTCATTTTTTCCTACTCTGCGATCGTAAGTAAATTATATGAAATTATTGTTTCGATAGTCATTTATGATGAGTGGCGGGCAAAGTGTCTTTTCGATCTCGTCTTTATCCTTCGGCCGCAAAGATCAGAGACTTTACGCTCACACGAAGCCATTAAGAACAAGTTAAGCGTATCGCGTACGATGATGAGATCCCGAAAATTGTCGGCTAGTGGGTCATGATATCAGGGAGTTATTACGTCGCAGGCACTATCTGCCGGAGAGAGGCTTTCCGCGCTTTTCGCGTTCTCCTGCCGCATCATCAGAAAGTGCCCATGTCTCATGCTGTCGTCTGAATGAGCGTTGCTGGTGCAGTGCAGGAACTGAAGAAACCTGATCGAGGATCGACGACCTCCCGTCGGTGGCTGAGGGGGGCGACTGTCAGAGGCCAGCCGCCATGGGGAGTCGTCGCTTGTCCCCCTGTAGTCCCGGCACGACCTGATTGTGGGCGTCCACTCCAGGTGTGAGCGGTAAGCGCCTGACGATATTTTGGCCATGTAAGGAGGTCACCTGCCTCGATCCAACATGACGCGCTCAAGGCAGGAGGGTGTGACCTTCAATAGGTCGCCGCGCTCGTTGCCGGGAGCGAAAAACGCAGGATCAGGTGAAGCATGGAGTGTGTTTCATCCGACAGGCTTCTGGAAGCAGAACGCGCCTCATCTGCGATACCGGCATTCTGCTGTGTCGTGCGATCCATGACCCCGATGGCCGAATTGACCTCCTTCAGGCTTACCGCCTGTTCGCGCGCATTTCGAACGATGGTGGTCAGTCTTTCACCCATCGTTGTGACAAGACCGGAAATCGTGGCAAGCGCGTGTTCTGTTTCATGCACACATTCGGCGCCGATATGTATCTCGTCTGATGTTTTCCCTACGAGCGCACTTACACTTTTGGCCGCTTCGGTGCATCGCTGCGCCAGAGTTCTCACTTCGTCAGCCACGACGGCAAAACCGCGACCGGCGTCGCCAGCCCGCGCCGCTTCGATGCTGGCATTCAGGGCAAGGACATTGGTTTGAAATGCAATGTTCTCGATAATCGAGACGATGTCGACAATCTGGGACGAGCTGTTCTCTATTTGCGACATGGCGTCACGTGTGCGGCGCATGATATCGGCTGAAGCTGCGGCAGAGTGGCAAGCTTCCTCACCGATTGACTGGGCGCTGGTGATCAGCTCTTCCGAATGAGAGGCACTGCGCGCGATCTGACTGATCGCAGCCGTTGTCTGCTCAAGAGCAGCCGCCTGTTGTTCGGTCCGCTGTGCCAGATTCTCGGCACCGCCATGGACGGTTTCGCTTCCATCCCGGATGGTCTGTGCAGCAGTCGAGATACCTGAGATGGTATTTGCGAGTTCCCTGATCGACCTGTTGAAATCCGTCCGTAAAATTTCGAACTCATCGGGAAGAGGCTGACGCAGTTCTGAGGCGAGATCGCCGTTCGAAAGGGCTGAAAGCGCCCCTCCAATCTGCTCAACGACCTTTCTTATGTCATCCAGCCTGCGTTCATCCTGCTCATGCCGCACCCGCTGCGCTTCTTCGTTACGGCGTCGCTCCCCTTCCAGAAGCAAGTCGGCTTCCTGCGCCTTGAGCAATGATGAGCGGAATGCATCCAGCCCGCGTGCGATTGCACCGAGTTCATCCTGGCGCTCTGTTCCGAAGACACGTGCCTGATAGTGGCGGTTTTCCAATTCAGAGACAGCATGAATCAGGCTGCCTAGCGGGTTGCTGAGAAGCTTGCGGAAGATGAGCCACATCAGGACGAGCGAAATGACGATCAGCACGATGCCCGGAATGACGAGAGTGAAAATTGTATGCCAGACCGGTGTTGTGATGGCCTCACCCGGGAGGTCGACCACAAGGGTCCAGTAAGTGCCGAAACCATCCACCGTGATGGGAACCAGGATACGGTCTGCACTCCCACCGTCAAACCCGGGGATGATGGTGACATCGTGCGCAGAGAGGGCCTTGCTGAAAGCTCTGGAGGCGTCATCATGGAAGTGCTGCATGATCTGGGCAGGTGTAGGGCTTACGACCCAGAAGCCTTGGCTGGACAGAAGCGAGATCTTGGTGCCCGGCGCGATCTGGACTTCCTTGAGCATAGGGACAAGCCAGTCCAAGGGGATATCCGCCCCTACGACGGCGATTCGTTTACCATTGAACGTGATAGGGAAGGTCGGGGAGACCATGGGAACACCCGAATCGTGGTCGATATAGGGTTCAAGGCCATCCGGGTTGCCTGTTCTGATTATGGCCTTGTAAAAATCGCTATAGTGGGCGGAAGGGGTTCGCACGGCAATATTTCCATGGCTGTCGCGCACGACATAAGGGAAGAATATTCCCTCCGAGTTCGTTCCTGGACCGCCCGGAAGCTGCGTCCCATCGAAACCATATGGAACCTCCTTGAAATCCATGCCGAAAATCGCTGGAAAACGCCGCATGTCCTCGACCAGAAGGTCAACAATGAACTGCTTGTTCAAGACGCCCGTCTGATGGCCGCTTTCGATGGCGCTTTGAATGCCTCGTACAACCAGGCTCTGCTCAGCTATTGATCGGGCGATCTTCTGACCCAATATCTGACTTTTCTGGATTGCTTGCGAGTAGATTTTTTTCTCTACCTCTTTCTTCATCATGAACCCGGATATGGATACGGCGACGATCTGGATCGCTATGAAGCAAATGCCGCAGGCCAGAACGATTTTGCTGGCGAGATTGAAGGCAGGATGATGAAGAGATTTTCTGCGCACGGGGACTGCTTTCCGTTTTTGGAGGCATGAGGCCGGAAGGAGGGGTGAAAAGATTCATCGATACAATTTGCTAGAGCAGAGACTCCCGACGGGCATGAAGGTGGGCGCTGGGGCATGAGGCGCGTTTGCAGGCAAGCCCGCTCCCGCAACGTTAGATTCAGGTTAATCATTCACGCCGGATGTTATACGTCAATATATTCCGTCACCGTTATGTTTCATTCTGGACGAGATTTTTGTTCAAATTGGTAAACAGGTAACAGCATGAGAAGAATTCTGCGCAGCGGCGTTCTGTACTCATTGCCGTGTCCGACGACAGATCGTAATGAATGGAATCCGTACCTTTAAGCCTTATCGGGGTGCGCGCAGGGGTGCGGTCAAAGCTTCCATGGCTGAGGCATGCGACGACATTTGCGTCTCAACCCTCACGGGGTGAATGGTTGGACTGAGCTTCGGTTAAAAGTGGGAATAGCTGGCTGGTGGCGTCATTGCTGAAACGCGTCTGTCAGGAGCCGAAGCTGCGTACCAGGCCGCCTGCTACCATCTGCCACCCATCAATCATGACAAAGAAGATGAGCTTGAATGGCAGCGAGATTGTTGCAGGGGGCAGCATCATCATGCCGAGACTCATCAGCACGCTTGATGTGACGATATCGATGATCAGAAAGGGCAGATAGAGAAGGAAGCCCATTTCGAAGCCTCTGCTCAACTCACCAATCATGAAAGCAGGCATCAGGACCCGCCATGGGGTTTCCGCAGCGGTTTCGGCAGGTGTAAGATTGGCCAGATGATAGAAGGTTGCGAGATCGCCAGGCCGGGCATGCGCAACCATGAAGCCGCGGAACGGCTCTGCTGCAGCCTTGAGGCCGTCTATCTCCGACATGCTCCCACTGATCATCGGTGCGATCCCCTGTGACCAGGATCGTTCAAAAGTAGGCTGCATCACGAAAAACGTAAGAAATAGCGAGAGGCCGATGATGATTGTGTTCGGTGGGGTACCTTGCGCGCCGATTGCACCCCGAAGCAGCGACAGGACGATCACGATACGCGTGAAAGCAGTCACCATTACAAGAAGGCTCGGTGCCAGAGACAGCAGGGTGATGAGGGCAGTAAGCTGGATCAGGCGGCTCGTTGTTCCAGGGCTGCCGCCACTACCGCCAAGATCGATAGAAAGAGACTGCGCGTGCGCGATGCAAGGGGCACAAAGCAGAACGGCTGTGAGGACAACAAGCGTGAAACAATGGCCGATGGTTCGACTCTTGCCAGAGGTCGTAGCTTTGGTATTGCATGAGCTCACTACGCGGGATTTTATCGCCCCGGTTGAATGAATCACAAAATTATTCATGAGCTACGCTCGACGGAGAGATACTGGCTGAAACCCGAGGCAGGTTCAGGATTAGCCTGGACGAGACCGTCGTTCGGGCCGCAATCGCCCTCAAGCCAGCCGATGAACGAATCTCCATTTAGCCCGGTGAGTAGAAGGCCTTCGCGCCCTCGACAGGAAAAGACGATCAGTCGCCTTTTCGGATCAAGAGGCAGTGTTTCCACAATCTGTAAACTTCTGGTTGTATTCCGTCTGCCCAGGCGGGGTTCGAGATAGCGCACAACAAATCGCAAAAGGAATATGAGCGATATTACCAGTGCAAACGATGCACCATAGCTCACCCATGACAGGAGGCTCATCCGTGCTGCCCGTTGCATGCGTTACATTGGCCCTGAGCAAGCATGGTGTTCACACTCAGGAGGACGAAGACGACAGAATTTCAGTCATTGTCACGCCTATGTTGTTGTCATCAACGACAACCAGCTCGCCACGCGCAATGAGGCGGTTATTGGCATAGATATCGACAGCTTCGCCCAGTTTCTTGTTCAACTCGACCACAGCGCCACGCCCCAACCTAAGGAGCTGGCTGACCGGCATGGTGGCAGTGCCGATCACTGCGGTAATCTTGACCGGGATATCGTACACGGCTTCGGTTCGAGGCGCGGTGGAGCTGCCGGCAGCTGCTGTCTCGGTTGTGGAACCTGAAGAATCGAGAGGCTCTGAGGCAAAATCCTCGAGCCCCATCATTCCGTTATCTGCATTCATCATTTACGGTCCGTTTGTCGTCTTGGGTGAGGCAGTTGGTGAACGCTGCAAAGAGTTGAGTGAGGTCAGCACCTTCTCAATTGCCTTCCTGCGCCATTCTTCCGGGTCGAGGACGATCGTGTTGGTCTCAGTGCTGATTCTGATACGTGAATCCCCGGGAACAGCACAAGGCTCAAACCTTATTTTGTCAGGCTGGCTAATCGCGCTTCTGAGGCGGACTTCGTCATCTGCGGTGCAAGTCACCTCAACCACTGTCTCGGATCCCAGAATCAGATCGATTGCATCCTGCAAAAGATCGCGATGGATACCATTTAATTGCTCCGGGGGGAGGCGGGTCAGAGCGCGGACGATGTCGACCAACGCCTCGGCAAAAATTTCCCCCGCCTTTTGCGCCAGGCCGAAGTGGCGGGCGCATACATCTTCGTTCTGACGGATCATGTCCGCCAGTGTAGAAGATAGGTTGGCTTCGGCTCTGGCCTGCTCCGAAGCCGCGCCTGCTGCAAAACCAGCGTCGTAAGCGGCACGCTGCAGCGCATCAATCTCGTCCTGAGCCAAGGGCACCAAAGGCTTCGCTTGCCCGTCTGCCAGAGCCGAATCTGATTGATCGGTGGCGGGAGGCGGTGCCGGAGGCATTGGCTTGGCATCAAAATCAACGAGGTGGTGGGCGAGCGGCAGGGGGGCGGAGTCAGCGTTACTCGCTTGGTCCTCTCGTCTGGACTTGAGCGAAAAAGGAACGAAGTCTCGCATCAGGAGATGAATTCGTCGCTTGCGGAGTTATCGCTTATATCGATTTCCCCTGCGTTCATGAGATTCTTGATGGTCGTTACGATTTCTGCCTGTGCAGCTTCCACGTCCTTGACACGTACGGGGCCTAGCGATGCAATTTCTTCCAGGAGGATATTGCCTGCCCGTTTTGACATGCACTGAAGGAAGAGTTTGCGTTCGCTGTCCGTCGCTCCCTTCAGGGCAACCGGGAGGCGATCCCGATCCACCTCGGTCACAACTCGCATGAGGGATTCCTGTGAGAGACGCGCGATGTCCTCAAAGGTAAACATCAACGATTTGACCTTCTCCATATCCTCATGGCTCTGACGATCCATGAGCTCTGTAAGGCGCCCCTCCGTCTTGCGATCGAAATTATTGAATACCTCGGCGAGGAGTTCATAACTGTCCCGCTTGGATGACCGTCCGAGGGATGAGATGAATTCGGATCGCAGGGTCGCCTCGACACTCTCAATCACTTCGCGCTGCACCGTTTCCATATGCAGGATACGCATCATCACATCTGTCGCATAATCCTCAGGCAGCAAGGCGAGGACACGTGCTGCATGCGCGGGCTGCAAACGACTCACGATAACCGCAGCCGTTTGCGGATACTCGCTCTTCAGGTAGTTGGCGAGAATTGACTCCTGCACATTTGCCAGTTTGTCCCACATATTGCGGCCAGCGGGACCACGGATCTCGTCCATGATCTTTTCGACCTGCTCGGCACTGAGTGAGCGGCGCAGGAAAGCTTCGGTTGTCTCAAAAGTCCCGACGAGACCATCGGCCAATTCGAAATTCTCGACGAACTCCCGACACACTGATTCGACCATGGCGGCCTTGACGACGCCCAGTCCCGCCATGGCGATCGAGATGTCACGTATTTCATCCTCGTGCAGGGACTGCATGAGTACGGCGCTTCGGTCACGACCGATTGCCATGAAAAGAATTGCTGCCTTCTGTTTGCCGGAGAGGGAAAATTCCGGCGCTATGGGAGCTGCGGGAGGCATATCGGGGGGGCTGGCGGTATTCATGATGGAGTTCCCGGACGTGGCTCGGGTGCCTCGAGCCAGTTTCGGATAATGCTCAGGCTGCTTTCCGGGTTTTGATCGATACGGTCAGCGACCTTCGAAATCGTTCCTGCACGCGCTCTCCCCTCAATTCCGTCTATCGACACGGTATCGGTATCAGTGCGAAGAGCCAGGCTGTTAGACGAGCCCTGTCCGAGAGCGGTGTGATCAGGCTCTCCCTCCCTGTAGGAACCGGAGCCACCAAGCGCCTCCAGATGGGTGGGGCTAGATCGCGACAGGGCAGGGTGTGTCGTTGTTTTGCGACGGAGGAGTGGCCTGAGCGCGAAGAACCCTGCACCCAGCGCGAGGAGGATCGGTATGATCCATTCTGCCAGATATATCAGGTGAGCGCGCGAGAAGAAGCCTGGCGCAGCCGGGAGGGGTTCGACACCTCCATCCGGCATAAATCGCATTGATACGACCTCGACCTGATCTCCACGGGCCTTGTCGTAACCGACTGAGGTTTTAACAAGTGTGGTGATGCGGTCAATTGCGGTTGCATCGAGAGGCTTCCACACTTCTGTTCCGCTCTTATCCCTCGTGTAGGAACCATCAACCATGACCGCTATGCTGATTCGTGCCACACGTGGGTGAGTTTGGTTAACGACCCGGACGCGCTTGCCAATTTCATAATTATTGGTTTCTTCGTCGCGCGTATCACTCGATCCGTTTTTGTCGGTTTGCCCGGCATTTGCGTTAGGCAGGTTGTTCGCGACAGATGTGTTGGGGGTCGATTCAGTGTTGACGCTTTTGTCTGTACTGGTTTGTTGCGACCGCAGCACCTGTTGGTTCGGATCGAAGCTTTCTTCTGTTTCGTGAACTTCGTCATTGTTGATGACGACTGCTGCCCGCGCCCTGACATGCGCCGTGCCCAGCGTAGGGATGAGCATCTCCTCAACAGACTGGGACAGCCGTGTCTCCTCGGCATGACGGAACTTCTCGAATGCGCTCTCCTGACCGTCCTCGCTGTTCGGCTCTCCCGGTTTTGCCAGAACATCGCCGCGTGTATCAACAATCGAGATGGATTGCGGCCTCAACCCCGGCACTGCGGCGGCAACAAGGTTCTGAATCGCCTGTATGCCATCAGGTGCGATGCGTCCTCCGTGGCCGATATCGATAACGACGCTCGCTTGAGATGGGTTTGTCTGCACCGAAAACAGGTCACGATGAGGCAATACGAGATGCACTCGCACATTGCGTATTCCCTGAAGGAGCCGGATCGAGCGCTCGAGTTCGCCTTCCAGGGCGCGGGTTTCGTTGATGTTTTGCTCGAATTGGGTACTCGTCAGGGTCGCGCTCTTGTCGAACAGCTCGTAACCAACGCTTCCACCATTGGGAAGGCCATCCTTGGCGAGAAGGAGGCGAGCTTTTGCAACCTGGTCGCTGGATACGTAAAGGCTCGTTCCATCCGGAGAGGTCGAACTCGGAATATGGGCCTTTGACAGGTCTTCGACCATCCGGGCTGCCTCGTTGAGGTCCAGATTGCCGTACACCAGTGCGTTGGGCTGCCCGGAGCCACCAAGCGCGAGATACCCCAGAAGTCCGAGCAGCAGAGCCCCTGCGGCTCCCAGGGCAATCAGCTGGTTACGACCCAGCCCCTTTATGGATGTAAGGAGATTTTTCATAAATAACTGTCGTCAGACGCGATCGGGTTTTGCTGTTTTATCCATGGTCGGCATCCAATCTCCCGTGTGTTTTCTGAGGTATATTTTTGTGTGATGCATCAAATATTTTAGCGTATTGTAAGGCGTCAGTTTTTCCAGCCTGAATGCTCCCCGTCCGCGTGGAAGTATGCTCATCATGGGATGTAGGCATTCGTTGGCGGTGTTTCCTTGAGCGGCAGATTGAGGCGGTTTGCGTTCTGATCCTGCGTCAGGCCCGTGGGGCCCTGTGCCACCTGACGAGCGACATTTGGCATGAGGTCAGGTCTGCTCCAGCAGTCCACGCCGTTCCAGCTTTGGGTGCAATATGGCTGTGGCGCAGGTGGTCGCTCGGCTGGAGCGCACCAGTCTTCACCCTGCTGTATGTAACCGGCGTTGCATTCACGACCGGTAAGATGACGTGCGATGTCATCAGCCGCGCACGCAGAAAGCTGAAGACCAGTTATCCCGAGTATGCAGCAACGAAGCATGGGCCTGTAAGAGAAAACGCAGAACCGGAAGCTCATTGCGATCCTTGACCGATAGGGGAGCATTTCAATCACCGATGGGGAGAGGCCGGCATGCGGAATCGCTTCGTTAGCGTCAACTGCTAGGCTCGGCTGCAATCTTGTCGATAGCATTCATGCCTCGGGTCGTCTCCGTCTGGATGAGCTGAAAAGTGAGATCGTAATCGCGCTGGATCTGCACCAGACGGGTTGTTTCGGCTACCGCATTGACATTGCTTCCCTCTAGCATTGCCTGATGCAACTCGGGAGTGGGCATCTGCCGCGTTGGTGTTGTAGGCTTAAAGAGGAAGCTGCCCTCTGCCATGAGTGTCTGGGGGTTATCGACCGTGACAACGCCTATCGTCCCCAGTGGACCATCTTCGGTCGATATGGTTCCGTCCTTGGCGATCGAGAAATCTCCGCTCTCTTGCCGCAGAACAAGATTGCGACCGTTATTGTCCAGCACAGGATTGCCCGCGCTATCAATGATCGTGCCATCGAGGCGGCGTGTAAATTGTCCGTTGCGGGTCAGTCGTACCCCTTGCGTTGTGCGGACGGTAAAATAGCCGTCACCATTGATCGCAACGTCGGTCGCGTTACCTGTGCTTCTCAAGGGGCCTTGGACCAGATCCCTGAATGTTGCCTTATCCTGGGCATACGCCTGCTCCCGATCCCCTAGAGTCACCCCGGACCCTTTCTGATGGACAAGATACTGCGAAAAGAGTTCCCGGGATCCCTTGAAGCCGTCGGTGTTCTCGTTCGCCAGATTATTGGCGGCAACGTCGAGCTCACGCTTGAGCACGTCAATGCGCGACAAGGCAATATAAGCAGTGCTATCCATGGCGCTCGACCAGCCTTTTTATTTTGAATGGCAAAGAAATCATGCGCGCACACTTGCGCATGAACATAAAAATACAATCCATTACTTCATCAGGTTGATCGTGCGCGTGAGC
Organism: Asaia sp. A2; assembly: GCF_057319415.1. Classification (NCBI taxonomy): domain Bacteria; kingdom Pseudomonadati; phylum Pseudomonadota; class Alphaproteobacteria; order Acetobacterales; family Acetobacteraceae; genus Asaia; species Asaia sp. A2. Next base: position 38,117 of record NZ_JBXWTO010000015.1, on the reverse strand, counting down.
ATCGAACGCGTCACCTGCAAAGCGTTCAAATTGGCCTCATAGGAGTGTTGTGCTTCGTGGGTATCCATAATTTCGGTCATCGCATCGACATTGGGAAGCTTGACGAGCCCATTTTTGTCTGCGGCCGGTTGGGATGGGTCGTAATGGGTCTCGAAGGCCGTCCGGTCTTCACCTATCTCCTTCACTGAGACAGATGAAACGCCAGTATCGCGATTAAGAATTTCCTTAAATGTAATGGTTTTTCGGCGGTAGGGATCGGAACCCGGTGTAGAGCCAGTCGTTTCAGAGTTTGCCAAGTTCTCGGCTGCGACCTGTAGGCGCTTCGCCTGAGCCTGCATGCCGGACGCGGAAATTCCGATAGTATCTGTGAAGTTCATTTCGACCTCGAAAGACCAGGTTCAGGATGAACCTAGAGCGAGAGAAAACATGGACATATAGGTGCTGTAAGCGCTCGTAGCCATGCGCTGTTGGTCATCGGTCTGCGCAATTTTAACGAGTTCGCTCTCAAGGTCGACCTTGTTGCCATCGATCGACGTGCTGCTATCGGCTTTGACCGAACCTTTCTGGCTCATGTTGCTGGCAATATGCCCTGGCTCGGTCTGGGCAAGCTGGACAGACATCTGGTTCTGTAGGGCGCCTTTGAAATCAGGAAGGTCACGGGCCACATAATTAGGCGTATTTGCATTGGCGATATTGCCTGCGATGAGCGTCTCGCGCGACTGCAACCACTGCATGCGGCGGTTGGCGAGGTCGAGAATATCTGTCCCTTTATCAGCGCTGACTGAAAGCGGTGACGTTGCTTGGAGCATTAAATTTCGGCCTTCATTCTTCGCCGACAGAAGCGATAAATAGCATTATTCGGATAGTTCCCATTCTAGTATGAAAAAGCGGCCTGGAGAAGCAGAACCGCGATGCGTAACAAAAAATTTCTGCGTCGCCTCTCCTTGGTATGTCATGGATTGCCGGCCGACAGGGTGGGCGGCGGGGTGTGCTGGGTTAAAAGCGAAAATATGCTTGCCCTGGAAGGGCTCATCGCTCTCCCGGCGATGCGCCCTGCAAGCCATTTGAGCGTTGTGTCATCTCCGGCACGTGCGGCGTCGGATGCGAGTCTGAGAGCAAGGTCCTGTGCCACATCCGAAAGAGTACCTTTGGCGGGAAGATCTTCTTGTGCGACAATTTTGAGCTCATGAGTCGCAGCGGCCCAGTCCCCCTGATTTTCAAAGGTGGCCGCTGATACCAGTCTGGCAGACTGGCCCTGTGCGTCCTTCAGGATGTTGAGACCTTTTGCCGTGTTTCCGTCCAGAAGGGCAATTTCGGCTCTTGCGACATTGCGCTGCGCGCGAAGTTCGGGGGATACCGTGTCAGACTCGGTCATATCGAGCGTTTGAAGCGCGCGTGCCGCGTCTCGTTGCTGTATGGCGAGTTGGGCGAGAGCAAGACCCGCACTGGCTTTGTCTTCTGGACTCTCCAGAGCCGGCACGGCTGCTTCGAGTGCTTTGGACCCGTCATCGATCAGACCGATAGAAAGAAGAAGCCTTCCATAGGCAGCTTGTAGGCTGGCCTGCTCGGGACCGTTCGGAAGTCCTGCAATATGGGCCTTGAGTAGCGCTGCATTGCGTAGCGCCTGTTGCTTGTCCAGACCGGTGGCGGGAATTTCAGCCAGCCCCTTCAGGGCTCTCAGAAGTATCGTGTTACGTTTGCTCATCAAGGCAGAGGGACGCCCTAAGGGGACGCCCTGATCGATCATCAGAGCAGCGTTTTGCCAATCGCCCAGCTGCAGAAATGCCTCTGCCTGAGTGAGGCGAACCGCCATCTCGCGCCCGGCCAGTCGCGCATCGAGGATGATGGCATCAAGGGCATGGATCATCTGCTGGGGAGATAACTTGCCTTGCATATGGTCAAGCACGATCTCGCTTTCCGCCGCCTTTTCGGCGATTACAGGATCGCGATCGGTCTTGAGGTGTTCAAAGCTTCTCCGCGCTGCGTCAGTCCTACCAAGCCGCATATTGGCGAGCGCGCGGCCCAACTGAAAGCCAGATAACTGCGGCAGCTTGTTCAAGGCGGGCAGATCAGTGGGCGTAGCGTTGCGCGCAATTGTTTCGGCAGCGAGGGGAAGCAAAATATCCCGCACGTTAGCGGGGTAACTCCTGATCCGATCGAGATCAAGCACGAGGCGATGGGTGCCGCGCGCATCGATCTGATTAGCCTGAGCAAGATAGAGTGCCCGCCATAACTGCGCCGCTCGTTGCTGTTTCTCGGGCCATGGGCCATCCAATCCCGAGGCGTCATCAAGATCGCCACTCATCAGCGCGGTTGCTTCAGTCAGGAACCTTATTTCCGGACGGCCGATTTCCTCTGGATCGTCTCTGAGCGCAACGGCCAATATGCCTCTCGCCTCGGTAAATGCTCCCATGCTGAAGGCTGCCTGCGCTTCTTTCACGCGAGCCTCGAAGCGCTTGGAAGGGCTGGAGTCTGCTGCTGCGAGAAAAGCGTTATGAAATCTCTGACGCATAGCGGTATCGTCAAGATCTTTGAGGGCAAGCCACTCGAGATCGATGTCGTTGGTATAGACCGCCTGGCCATCATCCACCATGCTGCGTCCGTCTCGATTGAGCAGAAGGCCTGAAGGGACGGCGTATAGCGTGATTTCGGCGTCACGTGCAGAGACGACGACGCCCTCATTGGTCGGCCACACATCGTATCCCGGTGTACGTCGCATGGATGTGACGCCCCCATCATCGAGAAGGGAGGTGCCAATCAGAAGGCGTGCGCCCGAGGCTGGGTCAGATACAGATAGAACGCGTCCGCTGCGGCGCATCGGATACAGGACACCCGTTGCGACGACGTGAGGGTTTATAGTGCGTCGATCCTGTTGGGGAATATCAAGCGGCGGTTTGAGCCCCAGCACCCAGCCATCGCTCTGTTGTGACAGAAAGAGCGGTCGGCTGTCTGATCTGCGTAGCTGGATGATGGTGGCGTCTGGCAATACATCGACGCTCAGGGACGAAAAAACGCCGTCTCCATGTATCGCGGACGTATCCATCGGAATGGCGTTGTCAACGATAATGACAAAGCGATCCCCGCTCTCGAATGCCGCGATGCCAGCCTTGGGCGGGATAGGCAGCAGGACCCGATCCTGGGAGGCCTGTGACGTTGACACGGGCAGATCGGCCCCTGACGGCGCGGCCGCCTTTGTGACGGCGGGCAGGGGTGCAGGGGCGGGTTTGGGTCTGCTGCCTGTCTTTTCCGTAGGTAAAGCTGCAGGAGCATTCAGAAGCGTTGCACGCCACGAAGGGGGAAGGCCTTGCACAAGGTCACTCCCGGAAATCCGATTGGCCAGATGCTCTTTCTGGTCTGGTATTTCTCGCGGATGGGCAGGCCGCGTATGCGGGTGCAGCTCTTTGCGTCCTGGAAGCGTATGCCGATGATCGGCCCTTGCGGACGCCACAAAGACAAGGCCTGGAAGCAACGCGGCAGGTGCGAGGCACAGGGCTTTCCCGATTGCCTTGAAATTCAGATGCGACACAGCCGGTCCGCCCAATGAGCGTGGCCGATATCTCCAGTGCAGACGCCTGCGGTAACGGGCGTTCTTTCTATCTGGCAGGACATGGGCGCTATCAGGTTAGGCCAGAAAATCGAGAATCTGGGTGATGGTTGAGCCGCTTCGTGCAGAGGTTGCGGACAAGCCCCCGTCAGCAGAAAATTGCACTGCCCCGGATTTGGCTGTTTCGGCAAGAGCTTGAGATGACAAGGTACCGTGGCGGCTTGCAGCATAGGATGTGTGCGCGCTCGCGCTTGTCGCCTGACGCAGCGCGGCGGAGAGCGAGGAGGCAGCTGAAATATCTGACATTGTTATTTCCGGTTATAAATCGTCAAACGGGGCAAAAATACCCCTTGAAAATGGCTTGCGGCTTACATTGTAAAACATCTTGTCACAAGTTATGCGCCTTATTTATTACAATAACGTTAATGTTTTTGCTTGTTACATATGGGACGCCTCAGGCACCATAACTCAATGCTAGCACGGATTTCGATGGTAGGGCCATGCTTTTGTCGAAACGTTTCGGGTATCCCGAAATTGTCTACCGGAGAGGGTATTGATGGAATTTGACGATGTGGAGGTGACTTTGGGCAACAGGGGAAAAAAATCGTCGCGAGTCAGCCATATTTCGTCACCCAATGGTGGTCTCGTTAATGTCTGCCCTGTATGGTCAGCCTGTGCCCCTTGAGGGTCTCTTGACCAGTAATGTCGGTCTGTGAACGCAGGTAAGGTAATCAAGGTATATTTTCATATTTAATAAACTAAATAACCAGATAAAATTATACAATCATAAGTAAAACTATTGGTGGATCATAAATGCGCGTATTGTGTGTTGCCGAAAGCTCTGGGGCAGGAAGGCCGAGCGACGAGCTCGCAAAAGCGGCGATAGCAGGGTCCCTGTCGATCACGGCCAGCGGTCCTGCCGGGATTGTGGAGACCTTGCGGCGCTCGCATTATGATATCGTGGTTCTGCAGCAGGCCGCTTCGGATACCCGTATCATCCGGCAATTACGCAAAGGGAAGATTGCAGTACCTGTCATCGTTGTTCGTAAAATCGGTTCGGCGGAAGGAGAGGTCGAACTGCTTTCCGCGGGCGCAGATGACTGCGTTGGCGAGGAGACCGATCATAGGGTTCTTCTCGCGCGTTTGCGCGCGGTGGCTAGGCGCGCGGGCGGTCATGACAGCCCAACATTGCAGGTTGGCAGAATGTCGGTCGGTATCGACCGCCGCGAGGTGCACATTGACGGGGCCGTGGTTCCCTTGACCCGAAAGGAATATGATCTTCTCGTCCTTCTCGTCATGCGCAAAAACCAGGTCCTGAGTAAGGAAGTGCTGCTGGATAGCCTTTATAGTGGTGAGGACGAGCCCTTTGGAAAAGTTATCGACGTAATGATTTGCAAGATCAGGAAAAAGATAAGGGCTTCCGGAATAGATGAGCCATTCACAACCCAATGGGGGATAGGTTATCGACTGAATGAGCCTGCCTTTTCACCTGTGACAATTGTTCTGCCTCAGGAAGAATTGCACGTTCGCACCCTGGCAAGAGAAAATTGCCTCCCCGTAACCGGGGGTATTCATATGCTTGGTTCCATGGCATCGCCTGGGCAGGCTCAGAGCTGAGCCAGATCAGGGTATCCAAGGCATTGCTTGACTTGTCATGCCTTGGGAAGGTGGCCTGCGAGGTATTGCGTATCGCGCTACCTCGTCGTCCTGTTTAGGCCTCAACGCTATCCGAGCTGTCGGAACTCTGGGTTGTGCTCGAGGTTGTCTTGCCACTGAAATTGGTGATGTTCGACAATGGGATTGTGGCACCTCCCATCTGAATCTCAAGATCGGAGCTTCCTTTCGTAACGCCTGTCACAATGCCCGTTACGGTAAAGGGCACGTCGGATGTGGTGCCGGTAGAGTCGATCGTTTTTACCGCGACACTGTAAGCGCCGTCCGCCAGTTTGTTACCCGAATTGTCAGTCCCATCCCATGTCCATTTGTTGGTGCCCGAAACTGCGGACCCTGTATCGGTCTTGACGATTTTTCCAGATGAGTCGCTAACGGCGATGGCCACATTCTGGCCCTGAGTTGCACTGAAACTGAGCGAGGCTGCACCGCTCTGAAGGGGCAACGTGGTCGACTTCGCCGTAGCTGTCTGTCCCACCCATTGGCTGCCCGAACTGAGCTGGCTGCTCTCGTTGAGCGAGATAAGGGATGACAGATTGGTGTTGGTTTGCACCTGCTGCTCCACACCGGCGAACTGGACGAGTTCAGAGGTGAACGAGTCAGAACTCATGGGGCTGCTGGGATCCTGATGCTGCAGCTGGGTCGTTAGCAACGTCAGAAATGTTGTATAGTTATTCGCAAGGGACGAGAGACCCAAGGCAGCACTCGAACTCGATGAGGTGCTTGATGACGAAGAGTTGGCCGAAGCTTTTGCGGTGGACTCAGCGGCCTGAAGCAATGCAGTTTCGTTGCTGATCGACGAGGTTGCCAATGTTGTTGCCCTTGTGAAAAAAGTCGAAGCGTTGAATGTCTGTCATCAAGCCGTGATGTTGACGCGGCCATTGGTTGCCAAGGCGGATTCTGAAGCCCGCAATATAACGCCGGTATCCCCTATATTATCGGGTTCGGACGTCCCAAGTCTACTCTCTTGCTGTCTGTATCCGGGGTTGGAATTCTGACCACCGCCAGCAAAGTTTTGCCCTTGCATCAACAGGTTCATGCCATTCTGGGCGTGATGGTCGTGGGTCTGCGCACCGGACCCGCCAGACACGGATGAGACGATGTCGATTCTGATCGAAGTCGTATCAATTCCAGCTGAATGCAGGGAGGCGATAAGATCGTGTCTGGTTTTGCTCAGGCTTTCCGCAGTGGAATCATCATCGCTCTGAAGGATGATGCGTGTCGCTATCCCATTTTGCCCCTCGAGGCTTAGTTGAATCGGACTCGTATCAGTTGTCTGCAACGTCATAGTCAGTGTCGTCGTCGAGCTGGACGCGGTCTGTGCCTGGTCACCTTGATTCGTCGTGGAGTTCGATGTCGCTCTTTCCATAGGATCTGAGGTCTTTTGCTGCCCGTCCTCTCTTTGGCCGTTGAGCACCATCGATCCAAAGTCCTTGTGTAACCCCCCGATGGCATCAGCAAGTTGCGCGACCAGCAATGGCGTCTCTGCCTTTGCCTCAGAGTGATCCTCGGGCGGGTTATCTCCTTTTGACGATGTTTCTTCGCCCTCTGCTCTACCTGTCGCACCGCCTAACGCTGCGATGCCGGACCAGTCACTTTCATAATCCGGTTCATCTGCTGCGCCAGATAGCTGGGGCGTGACGCCTGCGGCAGGTTTGCCTGCGCTGTCGGAAAGAGATCCAAAATGCGCCTGTCTTTCGCTCTGATGTACGGTCGCTTGATTGATGATCGAAGAAGTGAGCGTGTTGCTTTGGCTATTGTCTGGCAAGGTCGTGACTACCCAGCCTTGAGCGAGGGTACCATCCGTCAGATATGATGAGCCTCCACCGGTACCAGAGATAACGGCAGCGGACTGTGTCGCCAGCCAAGTCCCTCCTGTTTGGGTTATCGCTGCCGCCGGATTGAATACGGCGGACGCGTTAATGATTGGCTGTAATGACAATCTCCCGTCGTCCCGCCCGCTGCTGACAGAAGCGCCTGACGAGGAGGCAAGCCCGACATAGGCCCCAATCGCTGGAGTTGATAATCCTTGCGGGGTAGTCAGGGCGCTGCGGCCAAATGTTGTGTCAGGCGTTATCGGTAGCTGCGTTGCGTCGCCAAGGAACGGGTTTGGGAGCGGGGGCGCACCGGCGGAGACTGGTTGAGCAATGGCGGCGGCAGTATCCGATTGTCCTGACAACGCCGAGCTTTGCCGCTGGAAGGAGATATCGGCATTTTGCAGGATTGCTGACCCACTTGGTGCCTGTACCGAAGCGAAGGGCGCTGCGTGTGTGAAAATATCGAATCCGTCCGACGACGAGCCGTTGGCGAATGTGCGTATGTCGCTCTGTCCGGACGTTGAGGCAGGACCCATATCAGAGGGGGCGAGGACCTGGCTTGAGGCTAAAAAATAGCCCCCTTGCATCACTGCGACCGATGATTGGTTGCTCACGGCTTCGTTGCTGATCGAGCCTTCATCCTCTTTCCCGGAGCTGGTGCGTTGCCCTTTGCTCGACAGTGTCGGGAGTATGTCGGGTGGGGCATTGGCTAGAGACGTTGAACCGCTCAACCCTCCCTCCACGGCCAGTGAGGCACCGCTGACGACATCTGACCATTTGTCAGTTGGAGGCGTCAGGGCACTCGAAACAGCTTTCTGTGGTTGAGTTGCTGACGAAAGTTGACTGCGGAATGACTGGGGGGACGGCAGGGGGGCACCCGACACTGCGGCGCCCGAAGTGAGTTGTGGGGCATTGCCGGGCAGGTTTGACCGCGATGCCTTATCACTCGCCACAGATCGACCCTGTCTCTCTCTCACTCTCATATTGACCTCTCCGTCATCTCGCAGGTCAGGAGTGTCATGAGGCGACTCCCTGAGACTCTGTTAGGGCGACATCGAGTTCGAAAAAGCTCGGCATAGCAGCCGGGGGAATCTCTTTTCGCCCGATTTCGGCGCTAACCTGCGGGGGATTGCCCTGGAGATGAGCAACTAGGACCGTCTTGATAATGCCTTGATAACGGCCATCCTGCACAATCACCGCTTTAATTCTTGAGGCGAGGGGAGCCACCACCCCGTAGGACAGCAGAACGCCCAGAAATGTTCCGACGAGTGCCCCGGAAATCATCTCGCCCAGAATGGCAGGAGGTTTGCTGATTGAGGCCATGGTTTTAATCACGCCAAGCACAGCGGCGACGATACCCAGCGCAGGCAGGGCATCAGCAATACTTGTTAGACACTCTGAAATATGCAGTTTCTCGGCCTGATTTTTGCGAAGCTCGCGGGCCATGACGTCGTCAAGCTGGTAGGCGTCCTCGAGATTGAGACTCACCAGGCGCAGATAATCGCAAATAAGATCGCGGGTTTCCGTATCGTCACGGACCTTCGGAGAGAGCGCGAAGATACCACTGTCTTGCGGATTTTCTACATGCTCCTCGAGCGCCATCGCCCCTTTGGCTTGAGCGAGACGGGTCAGGCGAAAGAGAACAACGAGAAGATCCACATAGGCGGCCTTGTCATATTGCGGCCCTTTAAGCGCAAGCTTGAAGTTGTGCGGCAGTTCCTTGAGGGCACCTATGGAATTCGACATAACAAAAATGCCAAGCGCCGAACCTAGAATTGTAATCAGTTCAAAGGGCATGGATGCGAGCAGTGGCCCCATTACACCGCCTGATGCAGCGAATGAGCCGAAAACACACAGAAGGGAAAAGACAAGCCCCCCGATAAAAAGCATTTTTGAATTCCGTTTCTTATTCGAGGCTGAATGTTGAAAGGTATCTGATGTGATGTCGGAGAATGCTAAGGGTTTGGAGAAGAGGCATTGTGCCCAGCCTGTGGCATGATCTTAGGCGAACCGAGTCTATTATCCACGGGTTTTTCGTGCTCGCCTGTCAGATTGCCTGATCTGGCCTCCAGCTGATTTATATCGGGATGCAAGCGATGCATGATGATAACGACCCGGCGGTTCGCTGCGGCTGACGGTATTGCCGGGTCAGCAAGTTCCCGATCTGCGCCACCTGATACGTCCAGGATCCTGGGGTCAGGATATCCCGACTTGACGAGAATTTCGCGTGACTGATCGGCTCTCAAGGCGGACAAGGTCCAGTTGGACATTCCTCCTGCATCCTTGCCCTTGAAAGGGGCTGCATCCGTATACCCGACGATTGAGATACGCTCCGGCATCGGCGCGAGCCATTTTGCTATCTCGCCCAGCATGGCGCGTGCGGCTTTGTTTGGTGCAGAGGCTCCAAGCTCGAACATTGGCACATTTTCGGTGTCGTGAAGCTCAATCCTGATTTCATCCCGACCATAAGAGATCGCCACATTGTCGAGATGATCGCTGGTATCTTTGCCTGCTTTGAGTGCCTGTTCCAGATTGCGTGTCATATCATGCAGGTTGGCCTGCTCGGCTCTCGATGCCTCGGACCCGACAGGGCCAGGTTTATCATGACGCGATCCTGCTTCCGGGCCCCCTATGGGAACGATTGCCGCCTGGGCCGGCAGCGATTCATGCTCGGATTGATGATGGGAGGCCGGAACTGCCTCGATAGGGGACGAAGCGCCATGCCCTTCATAGGGAACGGGCACCGGCCCCGCCGTATCCATATTCTCATTGTCTTCGAGACGATCAAAACTGCTCCCGCCCATCATAGGAGCGGGGGGAGTATCAACGATTTTTTCCGGCGGAATTGCCGATTTTTCATCAGCCAGCGGGTTGAAGTACTGGGCAATCCCCCGGCGCTGCTCGTCAGTCGTTGCATTCAGGAGCCACATGACGAGAAAAAACGCCATCATGGCCGTCATGAAATCCGCGTAGGCGATTTTCCATGCACCACCATGATGGGGCTCGTGTCCATCCTCATCTTGGCGACGGATGATGACGGAGGGGCGATTTTTTCTGGCCATCTGCGCTCAGGGGTCCCGTTATCGCCCTTTCAGATGTAACATGCCCAGGCGGGACGCGGGTGTACCTTCAAACGAGGCGCGTCCTGCATGGTTGAGAGCGATCGACGTATCCAGCCAGACCTCGCCGCCCAGATCGCGCCAACGCTTGCAGAATGTGAAATCTTCGCTGAGATAGGTGCCGGTCTCCTGATCGATGCTTCCATCGAACAGGGCGTGACACATGCTTCCGTCTCCTGAGCCCGCCGCGTCTATGCGCCGGTAGGCGGTCTCCGGATAGTGTTTGATCATCGCTGTAATCACCTTGCGGCTGATCATCATAAATCCGGTGCCTGCGTAATGGGTTCGGAACAACGGCCCCTTGTCCCACGAGGAATGCATCGCATCCGTCTCACCGACGTAGCGTAGCGAGGCTGTTTCAAGCTTTTCACCGCGGTTCAGATTTTCCTGGGTTCCCTTGTCCCAGAAGCGCTCCTTGATAGGGTACATCCCGGCAACGATATCCTTGTCGGCTGCAAGCAGTCGGGCGGGCGCCTCTGCGGGAAACCCGATATCTGCATCTACAAAAAGAAGATGCGTTGCATCCGAGCGTGTATAGAACTGATGAACGAGCGTGTTGCGCGCGCGGCTCACCATGGCATCGTCGCCCAGGAGGGACAAGGTCATGGGAATACGAATGATGCTTGTGCAGGCGATAATCGATTCCATATATTCCTGCGTTACAAGCCCGCCGAAGCAGGGCGTCGCAATGAATATCTTGGCGTTCTGTATCTCTTCCATAACATTCCTGATCGCTATTGGAATATGAGGTCTCCACCTGACTGGCGGAGTGAAATGACGAGGTTTGCGAATGTTAAAAAACGCAAACTCTCGGGCGTTCAAAGCGACGTATCAAAGACATTCGCCTATGAATCAGCGCTTACGCAACGATAACTCGTCGAGTTCGGCTTGCTCACGGCGTGTGTGAGAATCATTACGCTCTTTTTCCAGACGCCGAAAGACCGTTTCTGTAGCCTTATGTCTGACTGCCGTCTCCAGAGCGAAAGGTCGCGCAGTTTCTGTCGCGGCAGAAGCGTTGTGATATTCTTCTCTGGCGTACGCGACCTTTTCAAGGCCAGACGGAAACCAGACGCGAAACGTCTCCATTGTCACGTTTCCCGCCGTTGCAATGCGACGTTCCTCGGCAAGTACGTCTGTCGCATAAGTCAGGCTCGCGGATTTACCATCCTGCAGCTGCTGCGCAGCAATCAGTTGCGTTTGCGCATCAAGTCTTTCGCGTTCCCGGATTTTGACCAAAGTGGCGAGGCAGCGCAGGCGATGGGTCATTGTGGTCCGCCATAGGCAGCAATCAGATTATTGAGGGCAAGAAAACTGTCGGACAGGGCTCTGACTTCCATGCGTTCCTGCTGGAGTAGAAAATCGATCTCCGGTGCAAGCCTGATGGCCCGGTCCGACTTGGCATCACTGCCCTCACGATAGGCACCAAGCTGAACGATATCTCGGATATCCTCCCACACTGCCAGGGTCGCGCGTGCCTCACGCGTCAGGGCATTCTCTTCACGGGTGTTGCATCCTGACGCCGTGCGGGAAAGGGAGCGCAGCACGTTTATAGCCGGATAACGTCCGGCCTCCGCTATGCGTCGATCCATTATCACATGCCCGTCCAGAATGCCGCGAACCGCATCTGCAACGGGCTCATTATGGTCGTCTCCTTCGACAAGGACCGAATAGATGGCGGTTATTTGTCCTGCACGCCCGTCTCGCGTTGAAAGCCCCGGACCTGCTCGCTCAAGGAGTCTGGGCAATTCGGCAAAAACGCTTGGAGGATAGCCTCGTGTTGCGGGGGGCTCACCGCCAGACAGGCCAATTTCTCGCAAGGCGTGGCAAAAACGTGTGACGCTGTCCATCAGAAGCAGCACTGATTTTCCCTGATCTCGGAAATACTCGGCAATCGTCGTGGCGGTATAAGCAGCTTCCCGCCTCATTAATGGGGGAGAATCGGACGTTGCAACGACGACTACGGCCTTCGACAACCCTTCTTCGCCCAGATCATCCTCAAGGAATTCCCTTACCTCACGCCCTCGCTCCCCAACGAGAGCGATTACGGCGATATCGCAAGTGCTGTTGCGCGTAAGCATTCCCATAAGCGTGGACTTGCCTACGCCGGAACCCGCAAAAAGTCCGAGCCGCTGTCCCTGGCGACATGTAGCAAACAGGTCCAATGCGGAAACACCCAGGCTCATCCGGGGGCCGAGGCGTGCGCGAGACGCTGCATCTGGCGGCGACGCCCGCAGGTTGCACGATAGGCCACTTGGGGAGAGGGGCGCTTTCCCATCGATGGGCTTGCCCATGGGGTCGATCACGCGACCAACAAAATGATCATTGACCACGAGATTTGCGCCGGAACGTTTCTGACGTTCACCCGATGGCAGAAGCGGAAAAAGAGCGCGACAGCCAGCCCCAATGCCATCAAGGGCACCGAATGGCATCGCAATGGCCGTCTCGTCACGAAAGCCGACAATTTCGGCATCGATTTCACGTCCATCCAGGGCTGCGAGGGTGACCCGATCACCTACGCCAGTAAAGCCCGTCATACCGGTTAATGCGACGGAAAGGCCCGTAACTGCAGTGACCTTTCCTTCCAGGCATGCAACAGGAAGGTCGTGCAAGGGCGTTCTGACGGCCTGTGCAAGGGCACCAAGCTCTTGTGTGAGCCGGGAAAGTGTCAAGTCTTCAACAAGGCGCATTTGATCGGTCAAAACAGACCAGAATAAATGCTGGATGAAGAAGAGCTGTCATCATCGCCGAACAACGCGAGTATGCCTGATTTCGAGTCGTCACCACCAAACAGATCGAGCATGTCCGCAGGCTTGTCCGCTGGCTGCGGAGTGATCTGAAGAAGGGTCAGATATTGTTCAGCGTATTTCTGGATCTGATCACGAGTATTGAGTTTCGAGAAGTCTACCTTTCTCGTGAGCATGCGCACTTGCTGATCGTAGCTCAGCGCACCAAACGTCGAGGGATCGTAGCCTGATACGGTCTCAACCACCTGAAGCAACTTGGAATCGGACATGATCTGGCTGAGCGAGGTGACGCTGGCCATCTTGCGCGTAAAATACAGAGCGTTCCCTACGCCGTTATCCGTGTTGGCGTCGTTCGATTCATATTGCTGTTTCTGATAGTTCGAAACGATCTGATCGATCGACACACCATCAACCGTACTGGAGACCTTACTGTCGCTCTTGAGCACCGATTGGCTAGCCTCGGAACTCTGTGACAGATTGGGTGGTTGGAGAGCGACGCTGTACTGCACTCCGTTGACCGTTGCCTGCAGCGAGGGGATGTCATGGGTGTACTGCCCGTTAACCTGAAGCACGTTGCCGGAGCCATCGAACCCCACTGACACCATGGTGCTATTGACGGTAGAACCATAAGGATCGACGACGTAAGCACTCCAGGTGCTCGGATCGCTGCTGCTCTGCGCCCATTTGACCGACAGGTACGTCCGACCGAGCGTGACATTGTTCGTATCGTCAGACGTCTGGTTCGGATTGAAAGGGGCCGTGATATAGGTCTGTCCGGTGCCGGAAAGCGCCCCGATTGTCGCGGAGGGCATTGAGAGCGAGGTGCTGGAAGAGTCGACGTTCTGCAACAGCACCGACTGGGTTGGGCTGGTAGCCTGGTAGCTGTTGCCAGCCATGATCACGCCTGAACTGCCCCCAAGCGTGCCCAGCGAGATTGATATTGCCTGACCCTTTTCATTCGCGTCGTTGAGCGTGATGGGCAGCTCGACCGCCTGTCCGGCTGCACCCGAGGCAATATCTGCTCCGGTGGTCGTATTGGTCGCGGAAGCAAGCGTACCATCACTGTTAAATGTTACCTGAAACGCATTGCTCGCGACCGATGCGTTGCCCTCGGCATCAAAGGCAGAGACACTCCAGCTCAAAGGGTTCGTCTGGCTTTGTGTCCACTGAAGCGCGATCTTGTGAGCCCCGGAAACATCGTCATACGCATCGACGGCGGGCGAAACATATGTCTGGCCAGAGGCCCCTGCAGAGGGGAGCGTTGCGCTCATCGTTACAGAACTGGTCGGCGTATAGGTCGTGCTGAGCGCCGTTGAACCGCTACCAGCGATAAACGCTGTGTCGCTAGAGCTACCCTTGTTCTGCCCCCAGACCTTGAACGCGTCGGCGAAGGCAAGCCATGTTGCGTTTTGAGACGTCTTGGCGAGAGATGTGCTGGAGTTGGGGTCCTGGGTCAGCAGGTCCTTGATGAGTGCTGTCGCATTGGCGTAGCTCCCCATCCCAAACGCCCCAAGTACGACCTGAAGAGAGGAATAATCTTTCAGGAGGGCATCAGCAGAGGTTATCGCAGGCGCTTTCTTCTCAAAGGCAGCGACTGCCTGCTTCGTTGCAATATCGCTCTTGGCGTAATTCGATGCGGCCAGGTCCTCATCCTTGAGGGCTGAAAGGTAGCTGGCAACCGGTGATATGTTTGTTATGGCCATACACGTCTCCCGGGGTTCCTCCGCTCTTGCTCAATCCTAACGGGAGAAAATTACGAAGAGGTTTCCAGATGGGCCTCTCCCGCGATCATTCTCCCCGGGTGCGCTCCTCGCGCCGAGGGAGGGGACGTTCCTTCTGACGCCGAATTGCGCTCGATATCACTTAAGGCAAAGTGCGATACGAGTTCTGCAAGAGAGTCTGCTGTTGACACGAGGCTCTTCACTGCCTCTGCGCTTTCCTCGGCCGCGCCTGCATTCTGCATGGTTGTCTGCTCAAGGTCGCTCATTGCCACATTGAGTTCGCCGATGCTTTGGGACTGTCTCTGCGCAGATGATGCGATGACTGTGACGGCGCTGCTGATTTCCCGAACCTGATCCATCACCTTTTGTAGCGCCAGTCCGGTCTCTCGCACTTTCGTGACGCCGAGACGCACATGGGCATCCGATTGAGCGATCAGCCGTCCTATAGCCTCTGCTGCCTCCCGAGAGCGCTGTGAGAGGGCCCGGACCTCTTCGGCCACCACGGCAAAGCCGCGACCGACATCACCGGCGCGCGCGGCTTCCACGCTCGCATTCAAGGCAAGAAGGTTGGTCTGGAATGCAATCTCGTTCATGATGGTGATGATGCCACCGATCTCCTTTGAGGAAGACTCAATGGCAGTCATCGCGGCAATCGTATCGGTCCTGATGATGTCGGCATGTTCTGCCTCACGCTGGGCCACGAGAACCATCTCTTCGGTTTTGCGCGTTTCGATAGCGGTCTGCTTCACACTGCCGGCTATCTGGCCAAGCGCTGCTGACATCTCCTCCCCAGCCGCCGCCTGTTGTTCGGTACGGCTGGAAAGCTGATCGGCGCCGTGACCGATATCGGTGGCATTTGTTCCAATATGCACGGCCTCGTTGCTGATATGGTGTATCGTCTTCTGGAGCGTGACCGCAGCCTGATTGAAGTGCAGACGAAGAGCGTCCAGCCGCTCCGGGACTGCCCCATCTGCAATCCTGAGGGTCAGATCACCATTCGCCAGGGCGCTCAGGGCCTGACCGAGAGTCTCAACTGTTGCCTGATCTTCTCGCGCACGCTGCGTCTGCTCCTCCTGTAAACGGAGACGGGCCTGGTCCATGCCATCGAGGTAAGCCGATATTGTAAGATCGATCTCAATGAGGACAGCCTTGGTCAGACTTTCGATGCGTCCAGCCATGTCATCCACACTGTGTGAAGACAGCTTTTTCAGAATACCCCGGGGCTGATCATCGCGGATGATTTCATGCATCAGAGCAACAAGAATCCGGCCATATGCACCGATGTAAAAGCTGGGTTCCAGCCCGATACGGGCATGAGTTATCCCTATCTTTGTGACATGTGCAACGTAATCCTCGTCAAACCGCGCCTTGGCTATACGTTGCCAGTGGGCGAGTTGCGCCTCTTTAGCACGCTCCATATGGGCGTTATCAGTAAAGAATGCACGTGAGCGCGGTGTTTCACGGATCTTCCGGTAGAGGCCGTCAAGTACTCCCGGGAGTTCCCGTTCTATGAGACTGGCCATCGAGCGCAACGAGGAGAGATCACTCTGTCCCATGCCAATGAAATCCTGCCTGCGTGCCAGATCAGAGAGTAGGGTTTCAGTCATGTTGCAGCTTCTCGCTTGTTCGTTGGTACTCAATGGTGCGGTGCGCCCCCTATTGAGCAAACCTTCAAGAGAGCGTGAAGAGAGGATTGTTTGTAATCATTGTCAATGATCTGGTCGTGCGGAGCCTTTCGGGCTGGTTTTTGGGGGCGAGGTGAGGCCTAGGTAATCGTCTCGATGGTTTTGATACGTGCCCGGGGATAGATCTCTGCCTGGGATAGCACCGGGACCGCGGGGCGTACGCGCTCAACGATTGATCGCATTGAATCGCGTACAGTCGAGGAGACCACGATGACCGGCACCTCGCCACTTGCTGAAACGGCGTTGAAGGCGTCGCGCAGTTTGATCACGAAGCGATTGAGCATGGATGGCGGCATGGCAAGTCGCCGGTCATCGCCTTGTCCGGCTATATGAGCGGCGAAGTCGTTTTCCCATTCCGGAGAGAGAGTAATCATCGGGATATAACCTGCGGGCCCCTCCAGGCCGCTGCAGATTTGTCGGGAGAGGCGGACGCGCACATGAGCGGTGAGGGCCTGGATGCCTCGCAAGCCCAGACCATTACCCTCCTGGATGCTCTCTAGAATTGTGGGCAGATCGCGTATCGAGACCCGTTCGGCGAGAAGCGACTGCAACACACGCTGCACCGTACTCAGGGTGACCTGTGACGGAATGAGGTCTCCCACCAGCTTCTGCTGATCCCGGGGCAGTTCATCGAGCAGATTCTGGGTCGCTACGTAAGTCAGCAAATCTGGCAGATTTTGCCTCACAAGTTCGCTGAGATGTGTGACCAGAACACTCGCAGGATCGACTACCGTGCATTTGAGGGCCATGGCTCGCGGCTTGAGGGCCGGTGCAATCCACACGGCGGGAAGACCGAAAGCGGGTTCAGACGTCCTCTCGCCCTCAAGATCGGGAGCGCCCCCCGATGGTGTCATGGCCATGAGGCGGCCAGGCCGGACTTCACCACTACCGATGGTGATTTCCTTCAGTTTGATAACGTAGCAATCAGACGGCAGGACGATATTGTCCTGTATGCGGATGGGCGGTGTAATGAAGCCCATCTCGGATGCGATTGTTCTTCTCAGCGCCTTGATCTGCTCGGTCAGTTGCGCGTTCTCACCATTGGTCATTGGAAGAAGCCCGAACCCGAGCTCAAGACGAAGCAGATCCAGTTTGAGCACATCAGAAATAGGTGACGCTGCAGGGGCCGGGGGCGCTTCGCTGACGTCAGTGTCATTTTCATCTGGTGTCGGCACTTTCCAGCGCCACCATGCAGCGGTGGCCGCAAGGGCAGCAATGATAAGGAACGGAAACGCTGGCAGCCCAGGCATCAACGCGAAGCAGCCAGACAGAATCGCGGCCATCGCCATGGGCTTCGGGTTTCCGCCGAGCTGGCGGACAAGCGTGACGTCTGCCGACCCCGCAGTTCCCCCTTTGGTCACCACAATACCGGAGGCTGTCGAAACGAGCAGGGCAGGAATCTGGGACACAAGTCCGTCACCGACAGTCAGCGTTGTAAAAGTGCTCGCCGCATCGCCGATAGGCATGCCGTACCGGAGGACACCGATAGCCAACCCCCCGACAATGTTGATCCCTGTAATGATCAGTGCTGCGATGGCATCACCGCGGACAAATTTTGCAGCACCGTCCATGGCACCGTAAAACGAGCTTTCGTCTTCGAGCTCCCTGCGCTTGAGGCGTGCTACCTTGTCGTTGATGGCTCCTGACGACAGCTCAGCATCGATGGCCATCTGTTTGCCAGGCATGGAATCGAGAAAGAAACGTGCTGCGACCTCAGCGATGCGTCCCGAGCCCTTCGTGATGACCATGAAGTTCACGACGAGAAGAATGCTGAAGACAATTCCCCCGATCACGACATCACCGCCCATCAGGAACCCTCCGAATGCGGCGACAACATGCCCTGCGGCAAAGGTGCCTTCGTTGCCGTGGCTCAGGATAAGGCGTGTTGTCGCGATTTCGAGCGAGAGGCGGAGCAGTGTCGTGAGGAGAAGCAGGGTAGGGAATGAGGTGAATTCAATGGGTCTCTCCAAAAACAGGGAAACCATCAGAACAAGCACGCTCGATGTGATCGACAATGAGAGACCGAGATCGAGAATGAACGTCGGCAGAGGGATGATCAGAATCGACAGCAGCAACAACACGCCGAGCGCAAGGCCGACATCGGTGCCGGGGATCGCACGTCGCCAGGAGGTCTTGTAACTGCCATCTCTGACGGATTGAGATGCCTTCGTTACTTGCCCGGACAAGGAAGAAAAAAGTTTTGAGGCAGCGTTGCCACCCGTGCGCGATTTGCTGGAGGAAGGGGCACGGACCGGAGAGACGTTTGCGCTTTCCAAAATGTCAGCTTTCCTAGCCTAAGTCATGATGCCGACGGCATTGCTGCGCAATGGGCCCCGACCTGTCGTCCTGAAATGAATGATACGCCAATCGTTGCGGCAGGCGCTTGAATCTCGCGCCAAGAGGTATCCCGTCTCGCGTAGATGAGGCAAGATATTAAGCGTTACGCGTTCATGGATCGCTAACCTGCTTTCGAAATGACCTGAACATGATCGGTGATGGCATGACACAAGACACGGCTAGTCCGGAACCGCGAAATCTGACACATGCTTCATCGCCTGCTGAGCAGTGGTGGAAAATCCCGGGTGCACCGCCGGATGTCGGGAAGTTTGTTGAGGCATGCGAGGCCCTGCTGGGCTCAGGTGACGGGATCAGCGGATTAAAACTTGTACTCGAAACGATGGCAGTCCATCAGGACGAGTGGAAGCTCTCCATGGCGGGAGCGTCGCTCATCCTGCGTTTCACAACGCGTTACGACATCGTTGGGGTCCTGCTGCGCAATGTCATACGCCTGCAACCTGACAATGTGCCCGCCCAGGCTTTCTCCGCCCATTTGCAGATCGTGCGCGGGGACGTAAGCGGCGGCTGCGCAAGCTTTGCACAGATGATGGCAACATATCCCGGGCAGAAAGCGGAGATCGGGGAATTCATCAGCATGTCCCTGCTTGAAGTCGGGTATCCTGCTGAGGCGCTTGCGGTGCTGAAATCTCTGTTCAACGACGGAGATGAAACAGCGTCACTGCTCAATAATGCCGGTTGTGCGCTCGAGCGGCTCAATCGCTCCGTTGAAGCCCTGCCGTGGTATGAAAAAGCCCTCAGAATCAGCCCTGAACGCAGAGCTATCGCGTTCGGTTATGCCTGCACCCTGATCAAGGCGGGTCTTTTTGAGAGAGGCTGGCCACTCTATTTCGAGCGCGAATTGCAGATAACCCCACAGCAGGGCTGGGTACGCAGCATTCAGCGGCTCCGTCCTGATACCGGCCTCTCAGGGAAGCGTATCCTTGTCTTTCAGGAGCAGGGGTTGGGCGATACGATCCAGTTTATACGTCACCTACCCGCCCTTGCAGCGCGTGGTGCCGAAATCCACGTCTGTGTGCCCGCCTCTCTGGTGCGCCTTGTGCGTCAGTCCTACCCGGCTTTGACGGTGCTGGACCCTGTGAGTGCTGCTACGAACCACGCATATGATTACGCGTGCCCCGTGCCGGATCTGCCCTTTATCAGCGGGGTGCGGACGGTGCACGATATTCCAACCTGCATTCCATACATTACCGATATCCCCGCTGACCGAGAAAAAATGGCGGCCCTGCTGCCAGCGGGTAGACCGCGGATCGGTCTTGTATGGGCAGGCGAACGGCGTCTTCGCTCAGAATACGCATTGGCTGATATGCGGCGCTCGATTTCCTTCAGCGATCTCGCCGAGGCGCTCCTCCCGGCTGAGGCGACCTTCGTCAATCTGCAATTCGGGACACCAAGGGAAGAGCTGAAGAGCTGGGCCGGTCAGACAATTCATGATCCCATGAGCGAGGTACAAGACATGGCGGATACGGCGGCCATCATGCGTAATCTTGATCTGATCATCTCGGTCGACACGTCACCCGCGCATCTCGCCGGAGCGCTTGGTTGTCCCGTATGGTTGATAAGCCGTTGGGATGCGTGCTGGCGCTGGGGGGATTCCGGAACAGGGAGCCCATGGTACCCTACAATGAGAATTTTCCGCTCGAATGAGCGCTCTTTCCTTCCTGTCCTTCGAGAAGTCGGAAAAGCGCTGAGACTCTGGATCGATATGCGAGGCGTCTGATGCTTTCAGCCTGTTGGTCGTGCCAATTGCGTAGGGCTGCTTCGGTATGATGCGAGGCTGCGTCCTCTCATGCCGCTCATGCCTGAATGATGAGGGGCAGGTTGGGTGAAATGACTGAAACCCTGGAAAGGATGAAATGCCCTCACAGCAGGCTGTGTTCCCTCACGCGCATCAGCAACGATTGTATCGCCGTAAGGAGACTGGCTTCGTGGCGCCGCCAAATCAATCGCGCCCTTACGCTGAGGCGGGTGTTTAACGTCCCCTGACGGGCCTATCCGTTCGTCATCAGGTATGGCCCAGGTTTCGAGCACCTTCCATTGATACGGGGCTCCGAGCCCTGGGGTCTGGGAATGATAGGCCGCCGCCGCACGCGGCCAACTTCCCATCTTGTCGTGCATCTGGTTAAGAAAACGCCCGGCATAGAGAGCATTCGAGGTTGGGTCGAACGCCTCATCAAGTGAATGGAAAGCATCCGGATGCTGTTGCAGGTTGACCTGCAAGCACCCGACGTCGATCGACATAATACCCGCATTGCGAAATTCGGTTGCCGCCGTGACGGCGTCCTGTTTGGAATCGTAATAATGGCCAACGCCATTGGCCATTATTGTCCACGGCCAGGATGACAGTCGCCCCTGCGCGTCGGTCTTGCCGCTCTCGACCCGACTGATGGCATATAAGAAACCTTCGGGAATGCGGAGGACTTTTTCAGCCTGGCTGGAGGCTATACGGCAGCGCTCGGCTTCCATCGTCTGAGACAGGGCCGGCACGGGAGCGAGAACAACGCTGAAACCCAGTATTGCGAGAGACGCGCTGGCTGATTTCGATAGGCGTGATTTCATGAAAATGATGAGTCCGTTATGCCTCACAGCGAAATCCATGGCAGTCTTTCATCGGCGTGTATGTGACAGCGGGATTACGGTTCGCCGTGGTGCGGCATAGATCAATATCAAGGGTCTTCCCGTTACAGGATAAGCAGGCGTTATGACAATCATTATCGCTTTTGC
The DNA here is from genome assembly GCF_057319415.1 of Asaia sp. A2. NCBI lineage: Bacteria > Pseudomonadati > Pseudomonadota > Alphaproteobacteria > Acetobacterales > Acetobacteraceae > Asaia > Asaia sp. A2. The sequence continues at coordinate 16,737 of NZ_JBXWTO010000015.1, read as the reverse complement.
AACAATGCCGGTGTGAAACCGTCTGTCTGTTGGAAAGCGTTAACCTTGTTGTGGTTGTAAGTGACGGGCCTGTGTCGTAGGGTGTCGTTGCTGGCGCCTGTCGTACACGATTGCTATCGATGATGCAGGCTCATCCATTTGATAAAGACATTTCGATACGCACTTTGCGTCACACCGGGAACTGGGCTGGACGATCATACGATGCATTGTCGTAACAGGAAAAAGACGTTTGGCTGCCTGATAAAGACGCTCCTTTTTTGCATGAGCCTGGGAATCGGGGGTTATGCGCCGGCGTCAAACGCCACCGCAGTACGTGTCAAAGATATTGTCGATTATGAGGGTGTGCGTGACAACCAGTTGGTCGGATACGGATTGGTTGTTGGTCTGCGAGGAACGGGCGACCGGCTGACAAACACGATCTTCACTCGCGAAACCCTCATCAGCATGCTCAATCGTCTTGGAGTGAATATCCGCGATCGAGAAGTGCAGTTACAGACTCACGATGTTGCCGCAGTCATGGTGACCGCGACTTTGCCTCCTTTCTCTCACGGGGGTGGGCATATCGATGTTACGGTATCGGCAGTGGGCGACGCCCGTGACCTTGCGGGAGGCACGTTGCTGGTGACGCCGCTCCAGGCAGCAGACGGTGAGGTCTACGCTGTGGCGCAGGGCTCCCTCGTCACGAATGCTTTCTCAGTCGGAGGAGCGGCGGCCTCGGCTACCCGCAATATTCCAACGACAGGGCATATCGCCAATGGCGCAGTTGTTGAGCGCGAGGTGCCGGTCTCCCTGGGCAGAGGCGGGTTGATTCATCTCTCCTTGCGAAATCCGAATTTCACGACGGCAAACAGGATCGTCAATGCCATCAACCGTTCTCTCGGATATGGCACGGCCAAAATGGATGATCCGCGCACGGTTTCAGTCAATATGGCCGGGCGAGATGCGCCCTCGCTTCTCTATCGGATCGGCGATCTTATGATCGAACCGGATACGATGGCCAAAGTCATTGTGGATGAGGCAAGCGGGACCATCGTGATGGGCGATAATGTGCGCATCAGCACGGTTGCCATTGCGCAAGGCAACCTTACGATCCAGGTGACGGAAACTCCGTTGATTGCCCAGCCTGCACCATTTTCGAATGGGACGACGGCGATCGTGCCTCGAACGCAGATCGATGCCAGTACAGACAGTTCTCACCGATTGGGTATCCTTCGTGAAGGTCCCACGCTCGCGAGCCTTGTTGCCGGGCTGAACGCCTTGGGAATGGGGCCGCGCGACATGATCAGTATCTTGCAGGCTATCAAGGCCGATGGCGCTCTCCAAGCGGATCTGGAGGTTCGATGACATGACGGCTTTAACGCCTGCAACACTCTCTTCTCTCTCTGCTGCACAGAATGAGACATTGGCTAAAGCGCAGGAGGCTGCCCGAACCGCAAAAGCTGACAAGGCACGCGAAACAGCGAGATCTTTTGAGGGCCTCACGCTGGGTGAGTTGCTTCAGCCCATGTTCGACACTGCAGACATCTCAGACAACGAATTTGGTGGAGGCGCGGCTGAAAAGCAATTCCGTTCCTTGCAAGTGCTGGAGATGGGAAAGCAGATAGCCAATAATGGCGGGATCGGTATTGCCGACAGTGTGTATCGACAAATACTTGCGATGCAGGAACACGAGGAAACATGATCGGTATGCGCTCAGACCAGACCTCACCCGTCACAAAAGCGGCATCGCGGCTTATGGCCCTGCTGAAAGCAGAAAACGAACAGCTCCGTCAGGGAAAGCCTGAACAGATTGAGTTACTGCTCGCGGACAAAACGAAATTACTGTCAAAAATGGAGCAGGCACTGGCTCAATTTGAAGAGCAGGGGGGCGATAAAACAGCTCTGCTGCCGACCATGGGGGACCTGATCGCGCTTGTTGCGGAGAACCAGGCTTTGCTCGAACATATGTCAGTGGTTCAAACCGAATTCCTGAAATTGATATGTGCCGCGCCCGTTGAAGAAATCACGCAGGCATACAGTCCGTCAGGTCACTACGTCACACCGACGACAGAGAGCGCTGCCTTGACCCTTCACAGTGAAATCTGAGAGTTGAAAGACCGTATGCGCGTTGGATTGGCGAGGTCGACAGGTCTGTTTATAAGCTTGGCGTTGACTGCATGTCAGTCTCCAGCAAAGCCGTATCTCACCATGGGTAAACGGATAGCGGATGCGGGGTTTATAGCCCATCCCGCAGATACAACTGCACGATACGCAATGATGAATTCGCTCCCGCCTGGTGTGATGACCTATCGGCCTGCTCCTGGCGGCCCCATTTATCTCTACGCAGACCCGATCGGATGCGGCTGTGTTTACATGGGATCGGACGTGGCGTTCGTTTATCTCTTGAATTCGACTCCTGTTGTTCGAAATCAGCACTTGCCCATCAAGAATGTTCCTTCGATTGCAGCGATGGCTGCTGAAAATCGACGCGATACAAGCGTCTGGGACTGGAGTGCCTGGTCCAGCCTTGCAGACCCCGGGGCTACCCAGCCCCGATATGTAACCGGGGCTGCATGGTAGAAACGGCTCGGTTCTCTACTCGCCGAGAAACTTGCTGCCCATACGTTTGCGAGCATGATGACCTTCTGGCACCGGCTTGCGGGCCTCGGTAACCACGGGCGTGACGGCCGGGCGTTGCTCGTGTCGCTCTGGTTCGGGAATGGGAGCCTTCGTTAAGGTGTGGTTATCCGGAAGGGGAGCTTCGGTATTTTCCGGATCGTCTTGCAGGATAGGTGACTCTGACTGTCGAAGCATATCCAGTTTGACGTCTGACACATCATCCAGAAGTTTTCCCAGGGATTGCTCACTGGATTCCGCTTTTCGTGTCAGAACGCTAAGCTGCTCAGCCTTCGAATCGGCCTTGTCCACAAGCGTATCCAGTTCACCCCCGACGATCTTGGCTTGCTCGATCGTGCGGCTCAGCGGTCGGCCGCTGACTTGACCCGCGACACGCAGCTTTTCAACACCATCATGCGCATTTTTGATACTGGTCTCGAGCTTTTCGATAAGTTTGACGAGACTTGCTTTGTCGCTCTTCAAAGCCGATAGCGTCTTGCTGATGTGAAAGTTATAGGCGATGCCCAACAGCAGCAGAACCGAGAGTGCCGCTTCTATGAATACCTGAATTTGGGCGAGCATTCTCTCTCGATCCTCCGTTATCTATCGCCACCCTTGTTTTGCAGGATGTCAGTCCATAGTCTCGAAGTCAGTGGTGTCCTCACTCGGGCTGTGTATATGCGGGCTATCCTCGGGCACAAGCCGATGATCGATCTTCACGGCTGCTTTCCCTCCTGATTGCCCCAGATGTCCCTCGAAGAGGGTCGTCTGATTACACTGCAGCGTCACAGGAAGGGTGTTTTTCACCTTGTGGGGAAATACGAGCCGCATACCTGGCTTCATGGTGAGCAATGTCGAAAGGCTGACGGTCTGCTCCTCAAGCACAGCCAGGATTTCGGCATTGGTTTCCATAATTTCGGAAATAAGATGGTTTTCCCAAACCGAATCACGGCCGAATCGCTCCCCCATGAACTGCTGGGAGAGCAGATCTCGCACAGGTTCGAGGGTTGCATAAGGGATGACAAGATCCATATTGCCGGTCCGGTCCTCCATATCGATATGCATCTTCGATGTCACGACAGCATTTGAAGCACGAGCGATCGCCGCAAAGCGTGAGCTTACTTCAAGCCGTTCGAAGATAAGGTCGATCTCGCATACTGGGCTGAACGCGACCGACAATTCCCGCAGGGTCAGGTTCATGAGCTTTTCGATCAGAGTGCGCTCTATCGCGGTGTGAGGCCGCCCCTCAGTGCCTGAATGACCCTTCCCACGCGGGCCACCCATGAGAATATCGATTATGGAGTAGGCCAGCGCGGAATCGATTACGAGAAGACCGTAATTCTCCCATTGGACAGCCTTGAAGACGCAAAACAGCGAGGATGACGGCACGCTGTTGACGTAGTCGCCGAAACACATGGAGCGCGTGTATTCTGTGGTAATTTCGACATTGTCATTCGTGAAATTCCGAAGGCCCGTTGTGAGGAGGCGGACCAGACGGTCAAGCACGATCTCGAGCATCGGCATGCGCTCGTAAGCGACAAAGCCGGCCCTGATCACACGCTCCATTCCTGTCTCGTGCCGTTCAGGCAGGTCGCTGAATGCGCCGCCAAGGAGATTGTCAATCTCCGACTGGTCGAGCATCTGGTTCAGCGTTTCCTCCGCCTGAAAAGGCTCGGAGGCGTTGCCGGAAAAGGGGTCATTCTCGCTCTCGACCTTGGGGTCGGCCCAGGCATCAGGTATGGGCGGGATATGGTGTTCACTAGGCGACATCATGAAACTCTGCCTGCATCGAAAGGACCGATGTTTATCTCAACCGGTCTCACTGTATGAGGAATTCGGTAATATAAAAATTGGTGATCTTGAGGGGCGCTATCTCAATTCTAAGCCGCCTCAGAAGAGTTTCACGCAACCTGTACACCCCGTTCCCCCTTATCTCCTGAGGGCGCGTCTCGTGCAGATAGGTCTGAAATATATCCTGGATCTGGGGAATATACCGCCTCAGCGAGGCCTCATTCTGAGTTCCTGCAATCTCCACACGCGTTGTCATCTTCACATAGACGGGTCGATTTTCACCATTATCGAGGCTCGAGATGATGGATGGTACCGCCAGGATGGTGTTTTGGGTAGTGGACGGGTCAGCAGCCTCTGCTGCCTGCTTCGTTGATGAAAACCACCCCTTATGGATTGCAAGATAGCCTGTGCCGGCGATTAAAGTGAGCAGGATCAGTGATGTTGCCACGAGAATGAGGCGTTTCTTTCTAGGTTGAGCCTTCATCCCAAGCCGATCGTCATCGACAACGTTGATGTCGAGATCATCGTTCAGGCGGGATTCACTCATTTATCTTTCGCTCACGTTCTTCTGGCAGTGATTGTAGTTTGATTAATGCGCCATTCATGCGCGGACGGAAATTTCTAGGGCGCCATAGGAGGAGCATCCTCCTGCGAGGCCGCCTTGTTTCAACGGGCAGCATCAGACTGCTGCCCGGGAAATCGTCTTTTTATATTATTGCTTCATGGCAATGGTAGCCTGCAGCAGAGTGTCTGCAGTGGTGATGACCTTGGTATTGGCTGAATACGCTTCCTGAGCGACGATCAGGGCAGAAAGGTCGCTTGTGAGATTTGTGGTTGAAGACTCTGTGTAACCTACGGAGAGTGTTCCGGTCCCGTTGGCGCCAACAGTGCCGACAGCGGGGTTACCAGACGCTGCGGTAGCGGTGTACGCTTGCCCGTCTACCGCGTTCAATCCGTTGACATTGGCGAAATTGGCAAGCGCAATCTTGCCCGCAAGTTGGGATGCCCCGTTGCTGAACTGCGCCATGACCGATCCGTCGCTCTGTATCTGAACGCCCTGATAGGTGCCAGCGGCTACAGCGTCGGATGTGAGAGCTGTCGTGTCCTGTCCAAGCGAGCTCGAAGTCGAAAGCAGGGGGCTCGTTGTGCTGGTCATGTCTGGCAGCTTCACCGTATAGGCCTGCCCGTTGATCGTGGCGGCAAGAGTCGTCGGGGGTGAATTTGCCGTGCCGTTCGCATTAAAGGTGATCGAACTCGTCGAGCTCAGCGCAGCGCCGGTAGAGGAGTTGATGGCCGACACGTTCCAGGTTGGCGGCGAAGCAGATGTCTGAGCCCACCGAAGCGATACGGGCGTACCCCCGACATCAACCGGCGACGTCATATAGCTCTGGTTCGAGCCGGTGGCCGTACCGATTTGAGAGCTGTCCTCAGTGAGTGTCGGAGTATTCTGATCAAGCGTCAGGCTCGAGACTGCGCTCTTGCTCGCAGTGCCCGTCGATTGTGCCATGATCGTTCCGCTGGTGCCACCAATGGTGCCCAGTGACAGGCTAATCGACTGAGAGGTATTCGTTCCATAAGACGCTGTGATGGGGAGCGTTACAGCCGCGCCAGTGGTGGTCGAGCCAACTGTAGCACCCGTCGAATCCGTCACGCTGGCCAGAGTGCCGTTGCTGTTGAAGGTGACGTTATAGGTGTTATCCGCCTGATTGATGGCGCCCGTTCCATCTGCGTCATAAGCGCTGGCAGTCCAGACGAGGGGATTTGTGGTGCTTTGGGACCAGTTGAGTGCCACATGATGCTGTGTCGCGTTCGCATCATAAACTGTCACGGGTGCAGTCGTGTATGTCTGGGCATTATTTTTAGTATAACTCGCCGAATTTGCAGGCATTGTGCCCACAGTAGCTGTCAGCGTGAGCTTGCTCGTCTGTGGCTGACGGTAAGTGATATTGCCAACATTGATCTGCGTCACACTTGTGCCAAGCTGTCCGGACGACGGATCGACCATATATCCGTCGAGATAATAACCGCTGGTATTGACAAGATAACCTTGGTTATTTTGCGAGAATTCACCGTTGCGCGTGTAGTAACTCTGATCTGAAAATTGCGTTGTGCTCGCATTGCCTGCACCGTTCGCCTTGGAGACGACGAATAGCCCATTCCCAGAAATAGCCGAGGCAAGACTGTTGCTGCTGGTGGTCGGTGTACCCTGATTATCGACATGCTGCACCGTGATAGCGGATACGGAGTCCGAGACATCGGCCGAGGCCGTACTGCCAATCATAGAGCCGGCAACGAAGTTCTGGAACGAAGTCGTATCGGCTTTGTAGCCCACGGTCTGACTGTTTGCGATATTATTGCTGAGATTTGTAAATGCCGTTGACTGCGCGTTTATTCCGCTGACGGCCGTCGTGAGCGCGTTAAATACTGACATCAGAGTGTCCTCGACCTTATATGCCACGAGCTGCTTCGCTTGCCGCATGGGCATGGTATACGAAGAGTCCGAATGTTGAATGAACGAGACGACATAAAAATGCGCGATGAGTTGACCGGATCGAAATTTGCCTCTCACCGCGCCTGCGGCAAACAGGAGTATCCCGAAACGAGCTGAATCCCAGCTTGGTTATGGGTAGCATGTGTTGGTGGAAACGCAAGCTTTGTTACGATGTTTATCTGGATGGTAGCTTACGATATCGTAATGCGGTAAAGTGTTTTTTCCGGTGCGAGAACGGGAAGCTAAATGCCGAATGACAAAATTGAGACAAAAGCCGCAGGCGTCGGATAAAAACGTTTCGTTAACTATTTTCACAATTATATGAGGGGCCGGCATGGATCCGGCGCAAAATAGGGGTGGTTCTGACAATCAGCGCTCGTGGCGCGGCGTTAGTATACTCCGGCTTTGTGAGTGTCTATCTGCCCTCGTCTCCAGTACTCTTCAGGCAATCTCCGGAGTGAAAAATCGATGTTTAAGTCGTGGCCTGGTGGCTGGGCAGATGCCAAAGCCAAGATGAATGCGCTTGATCGTGCACTGGCTTTCATCGAATTCGATGTGAGCGGCATGATCCTCGAGGCCAATCAGAATTTCTGCGAGGCAATGGGTTATCGGCTCGATGAGATCGTAGGGCGCCATCATCGCCTGTTCATTGACGATACCTATGCGGCAAGTGCGGAATATGCGGGATTCTGGCGCGGGCTATCTGAAGGAAAATCCTGCACGCAGGAATGCATAAGACTGGCAAAGAGCGGTTCCGAGGTTTTGCTGCAGGCGAGCTATAATCCGGTCAGGGACGTTACAGGTCGGGTCTATAAAATCGTCAAGGTGGCAGCTGTAGTGACAGAGGCTGCGGCCCTCAGGGCTGACACAGCGGGCAAGCTCGACGCGATCTCCCGTGCTCAGGCTGTTATCGAATTTGCGCCCGACGGCACCATCTTGCATGCGAATCCCAATTTTCTCGCAGCTATGGGCTATTCACTGCCAGATCTTGTCGGGCGCAACCATGCGATCTTTGTCGGGTCGGATATGGCTTCCACCCCGGAATACAACGCGTTCTGGAATAAGCTGCGCACAGGGGAATATGTGCCGCTCGAATGCAAGCGTCTCGATAGCCGTGGGGAGCCGGTGTGGCTGCAGGCTTCCTATAACCCGATTTTTGATATCAAAGGCGAGGTGGTCAAGGTCGTCAAATTCGCGACAGTCATCACGGGACGGGTAAAGGCCATTGATGACGTTGGTAAGGGTCTGGCGCGACTGGCCGATAACATCCTCGGTTTTCGCCTTAATGGCGAGATCGATCCCACATACGAGAAGCTCCGCGAAGATTTCAACAGGGCAATCTCAAAGCTGGACATGACGCTCGGCGGTGTTGCGGCCTCGGTGGGCACGGTCGCGAACGGAGCCAATGAGATCGTCGTTGCCTCCAATGATCTCGCTCGCAGGACGGAGATGCAGGCGGGTAATCTCGAGCGCACCGCCGTTACGCTCAACCAGATTACTGCGCGCGTATCAAAAGGGGCGGAAAGCGCCAAGGCAGCGGCCTGTTCAGCTTCATCAATGAGAGTCGATGCACTGGCGGCGACCCAAATCGTGGATGGAGCGATCGATGCCATGGAGCGTATGCGTGAGGCGTCGAAGGCAATCTCGCAGATCACCGGGATGATCGAACAGATTGCCTTCCAGACCAATTTGCTTGCCTTGAACGCTGCCGTCGAGGCCGCCCGCGCGGGTGAGGCGGGTCGTGGGTTCTCCGTGGTGGCTACAGAAGTGCGCGCGTTGGCGGAACGTTCTGCGAAGGCCTCTCAGGAGATACGTCTCCTCATTTCAGAGAGTACGACGCACGTTGACCGTGGCGCAAAGCTGATCACGGATGCCGGATCTGCGCTGGGTGGGATTGTCGAACGTATATCCGGAATTGACGGCCTTCTGTCGGAAATCGCCTTGGGATCCGAAGACCAGGCGGAGGGGCTGGGGCAGGTCAACCAGGCTGTGGGTCAACTGGATCGTGTAACCCAGCAGAATGCCGCAATGGTCGAAGAGGCAACTGCGGCGGCCAATAGTCTCGGTGTCGAGGCGGGGCGTCTCAAGGGGCTTGTTGATGAGTTCACGTTGAGCGAGGTTGTCTAGGGTGTCGGGCCAGTTACAGCCATTTGGCTAGGTATTTAGTCCGTGCCATTTTTCACGATGCGTGGCCCGGTCTGCGCAGTAGACCTGGATTGTGTGCACCACCCTGCATCGGCTTACCTGATGCAGGGGGCGGGTGCGGTTCCCCGAGGCCGAGCTCTTGCGTGGCTACAGCCTTTTTTATCCCGGATGTGCCAGCTTCTCGTGGCGCCAAATTTCCAGAGCCAGAGCCGCCGTATCGGCGGAAAGTATGTATCCTCTCGCGCTATTTCCCACGTACCGTCAGAGATGGTTGGAAACTTTTGCGAAACTATTTGTCTCTAGGTCTGTCCGTGCTGGTTTCCCCTTTTTCATCGGGGTGGCGTGTTGAAGCCCGTCGTGGGTGACTGCGGCATTCTCTTGCTGAACGGAATTGCATGAACCTCTTGGCCTCCCTTTCTATCGCCACGGGTAGCCTCAGTGTTATCGAGGCCCAGTATGCTGTGACGGCAAACAATGTCGCGAACGCAAATACCACTGGCTACGTGAAAGAGACGGCTGCGACGCTGTCTTCAGTGGCTGCGGGGTATGGTACAGGGGTCAGGCTTGGAAATACCCAGCTTGCGATCAATCAAGCGCTTCAATCATCGCTTTATCAGCAAAATGCCCAGGCCTCGTCCTACACAGTGATGAGCAATTCGCTGGCTGCCGTCTCCTCCGTGCAAGGATCTACCTCTCAGGATTCCGGGAGTACTTCTAGCCTTTCAGACCAGCTCGGCAATTTGCAAAGTGCCCTGATTTCCCTGACGTCCACTCCTACCCAGAGCGTCTCCCAGAGTGCAGTCCTCAGCAAGGCCTCTGCCTTGGTGACAACCGTGCAGACTCTTGCCTCGGCCTATGCTTCGCAGCGACAGGCGGCGGCTGATGGTGCGGTTTCCGATGTGTCCTCCATCAACTCCGACCTGACACAGATTGGTGCCCTGTCGAAGCAGATCATGAAATTCAAAAGTCTCGGGCAGGGTACCACCGATCTGGAAAATCAGCGTTTGGGCGTGATGTCGGACCTGTCTTCCAATCTGAGCGTGTCCTTCACCACCAGTGCGAACGGCGATATGACGGTGCGCACCGCAGACGGAACGCAGTTGCCAACCAGACCTGATCAGATGGGTCTGGATGATAGCACCCAGACGCTACCCAGCAGCACGTGGCCTCTCTCGACTTCGAGTGCTACACTGTCGAGCAGTTCATACTACAGTGCGCAGAACACGAACTCTTCCATTCCGGCAATTACTCTCGCTGGCCAGGATATTACAACGAGTCTGACAGGGGGGAGCCTTGGCGGTAATCTGACCCTACGCGATAGCACTTACCCTCAGATGCAGGCGCAGCTCGATTCGTTCTCCTACACGGTAATGAATCGTTTTAGCAGCGCAGGATTGCCTCTGTTCGTTACCGGCTCTGACGCCAACGCGACGAGTTCGATTCAGGGCAGTGACCTCAGTAAACCGGTGCCTCAGGGAATTGTTGGGCTATCTGCCAGCCTGAGTGTCAACAGTACCTATACCAAGACGCCGTCGGCGCTCACCACCACCACGAATAGTGATGGGAGCACCAACACAGGTGTCACAACCACCATCAGCAATGTCCTTTCCACCACCTTTGGCTCGGATGCCGAAGACGTAAGCGGGAGTCTTTCTGCGCCGTCCAGCAATCTCGGTCCAGGTGGGTCGATCTCGACGGGATATGCAGGTAATCAGGGACTACTCGCGTTATCGACCGCCCTTACGTCCAATCAGGGCGCTACCATCGCTTCCATGAGTGCGGGTGTCACGTCTAGCAGCGCCGTTCTCACGCTTCTGCAGACCAAAGTGGCAGACGTTTCGGGCGTCAACGTCAATGACGAAATGGCCAAGACCGTTGCGCTGCAAAATGCCTATACGGCGAACGCGAAGATCATTTCCACGGTGCAGACCATGTTCAATGCGCTGTTATCGGCAATCCAGTAATCGGTCCGGAGATTGGTCATGAGCAATGCGGTAGGTCAGTACGGTGGATCGGCTCTCTCGCTCATTCTTGAGGCGAGTGTAAAGACCCTGACTTCGCAGCAGGAGACCGCAACGTGGCAGAGCAGCACAGGTATCATCGGGTCGACTTATGCCGATCTGGGGACATCCCGTTCCGCGGCGCTCAGCCTCACTCCCAAAATTACTCAGGTGCAGGCATGGCAATCCAATATCACCAACGCTCAGAACACGTTGTCGGTCACGGCCACCGGTCTCAATCAACTTGTTTCGATGGCGCAGACACTTTCCACTAATCTGCTTGGTATCTCAGGCACGGCAACATCCAGTCAGGTTGCTGCCGCCGCCTCATCGGCAATGAGTGCCCTTGGTGATCTTAAGACAGTGCTTAATACGAGCGATGGTGCAAATTACGTATTTGCGGGCACTGACAGCAACACAGCACCCATAAAAGGGAGCGCTTCCCTGTCATCAAGCAGCTTGGCTCAGCAGATTGCGGCGAGCGTTCAGTCTCTCAACGCATCCAATGCGGAGTCTGTTCTTGCCAGTGCGACCTCTCTGGCGGGGTCAACCGATCAGGCCGTATCCGTATTTTCGTCGACACTTTCCGTATCTCCGGCTCAGGCTGCTGACAATCAACGCAGCGTGATGAGTGGGACCAACACCACAACAAGTTTCGGTATCGTTGCGACTCAGTCATCCATGACCTCCTCGTCGAACAATACGTCCACCGGATCGCCGATCAGGGATCTGATGCGAGACCTTATGGCAGTATCGGCAATGAACGGGATGTCGTCCAACACGCCAGGATTTTCCGATCTCGCAAAGCAGATCTATACGTCGCTCGGCACGACAATTAGCCAGCTGACCGAAGAGGAAGGCGCTGTGGGCGCAACGCAAAACAGCCTGACCTCGCAATCGACAATGCTGACTGGACTTTCCACAATGCTCGAAAGCCAGCTAGGCGATTCGCGAAATGCTGATATGGCGACAGTCGCGACCAATGCAGCGAATATCAAAGCCAGCCTGAGTGCCTCGTATATCCTTATTTCAAACATGAAGGGCATGACACTGGCGGATTATCTCTGATGACCCATCCGGAAGGCAGCGCAGAGGCGCTTCAGCTGGCTGGTGATTATGTGTCAGCGGCGAAAGCATACGAAATCCGCCTTCAGGCATCTCCCGATGACGCGCGCACCCTGAGCAATTACGGCGGCCTGCTCAACTTGCAAAACCGGTTTTCGGATGCCCTCGCGTTATTGAGCCGTTCCGTTGCGCTTGATCCTGGTCTCCCCGACGCGTGGTCCAATATAGGAAACAGTTTTTTACATCTAAGCCAGTACGAAAACGCAATCGCCTGCTATCGCAACAGTCTCCGCCTCGAGCCTTCACATGCTCTGGCGCTCAGTAACATGGGCGTAGCTCTTGATCATCGCGGCGATCATGCACTGGCGCGCGGTTTTCATGATGCCGCTGTCCAGATGAACCAGGAGAATGTATACAGCCGGACCAACCGCGCCGTCTCGCTGCTTCAAAGTGGCGATTATGCTGAAGGCTTTCGCGAGTATGAGCATCGCTGGACAGCGCTGCGTGCTTCTGGCGGGCAAAGTAGTGTGCCTCGCTGGGGTGGAGAGCTGGCGCCTCACAAAACGCTGATGGTTTTCACCGAAGGCGGATTTGGAGACGTCTTGCAGTTTTCCCGATTGGCTCCGCTTGCGGCGCAAAAGGTCGGACAGGTCATTCTGCGTGTGAGGCCGGAGCTCGTCTCGCTTCTGGAGCGTAGTTTCCCTGAAATCACTGTCCTGTCGGAAGACGATATCCTCCCCGAGCACGATCTCGAATGTCCGGTTCTCAGCTTGCCTCACGTGCTCGGGATAACGCTCGAGACGATCCCTGTTCCCGGCAGATATCTGCGGCCTGACTCGATAAAGGCCGCCCTGTGGCGCGAGCGGCTTCGGGCCGGGGATGCTGATGACCGGCACGATACCTTTCGTGTGGGGCTTGTATGGGCGGGCGCACCGCATCCCGAAGTTCAGGCAGCATTTCTTGCTGACCATCGCCGCTCCATGAATCTGCAGGATCTGGCACCGTTAGGGCATGTCGCCAGACGCTTCGAGACGCTCAGGTTCTATAGCCTGCAGATAGGGGAACGCGCAGCGCAGGCGGCAAATCCGCCTGAAGGGATGCGTCTTGCGGATCACACGAGGCACATCGCCAGTTTTGATGATACGGCTGCGTTGATAGACACGCTGGATCTCGTTATCGCTGTCGACACATCGACTGCGCATGTATCGGCTGGGCTGGGGAAGCCCACATGGCTTCTTTCACGCTATGATCAATGCTGGCGTTGGCTCTCGGGGCGACGTGATTCACCGTGGTATGAGTCGATACGCCTTTATCAGCAAAAGCAGCCCCTCGACTGGGAAGGGCCTGTTGCCTTGCTCACAGACGATCTCACGGCTCTTCTTGAGGCGAGGCATGCTCACACGCCCGTCTCAGCCCGATGAGACAGGCGTGTCCCAAAAGACGCGCTGACGCAGGCATCCGAAAATTTTGAAAAGTTTCATATTCCTGGTCTCGTATTGTGCAACAAAGCATTGTAGGCTGTAACCATCATATATCGGCATAGGGGCATCGAGCTGCCTCCATGTTGCATGCCAGATAATTCGAAGATCGCCTGATATTGAAGTCCTGTACGCAACCGAAATAATATTTCGTTGCGATAAAAAAATATAATGTCGATGCAAGAGGCTCTTCGCAGTGCTCTTGATAGGGGTGTCCTGAAATGATGAGATCGCTTGATATTGCGAATACGGGCATGCAGGCCCAGACCACAAATGTCGAGACGATTTCCAACAATATTGCCAACATGACAACCACCGGCTACAAACGTCGTCGTGCTGAATTTCAGGATCTGATCTATCAGGATCTGCGTCGTGCCGGGACGATGAGCTCTGATACCGGGGACCTTGTTCCTGCAGGTGCGCAGGTTGGTCTTGGTGTCCGCACAGCTGGCATATACCGTATCAACGAGCAGGGTACGCTGGAACAGACCGGAAATTCGCTGGATCTTGCCATTGAGGGGCGTGGATATTTCCGTGTAACCCTCCCATCGGGAGAATATGCCTATACTCGTGACGGAACGTTCTCGCTCTCGGAAGACGGTACGATTGTCTCTGCGGACGGCTATCCCCTGTCTCCCAATATCTCCGTTCCCAACAATGCGGAGAATATCACGATCGATCAGTCTGGACAGGTACAGTACACGCTGTCTGGTCAGACTACGGCCCAGGTTGCTGGTCAGTTGCAGCTCGCGACATTTCAGAATGAGAATGGTCTTACGGCGATGGGGCAGAACCTGTTCACCGAAACAACCTCATCTGGCACAGCCAACCTCAGTACACCGCAGAGTGAGGGATATGGTTCGGTCCGTCAAGGTTTTGTGGAGGAATCCTCAGTTAATGTCGTGACCGAAATCACCGCGCTCATTACGGCGCAGCGGGCCTATGAGATGAACAGTAAAGTGATCACTGCCTCGAATGAAATGCTGCAAACCCTGACCAATCTGCGGTGATACCAATATGCGCGGGCTTACGATTGCTCTCATAGGGCTATCTCTGATATGCTATTCCATATCAGGATATGCGGCGACCCTGCGCAATACGTCCATCGTCTCGTCCGGGATGGTTCGTCTTTCAGACATTTTTTCTGGTCTTGAGCCAGGGCAGGACCGGGTTCTGGGTCTTGGACCGGCCCCTGGATCGAGTATTCATGTCAGCGGGCAACAACTGATTGCGATAGCCGATCAATATGGTGTCGAGTGGGAGGACCAATCCTCCTCTTCGTTCATGACGATTACCAGAGCAGGAAGAATTCTTGACGAGCACTATTTCGTTTCCCTCGTCAGGAAAAACCTGCCCGACCTGGGCGAAGGCCCCGTCTCAATAACGTTTCACGACTTTCATCCTGTGACAGTCTCTGCGGATGAGGCCGAACCGGTTGTTCTGTCTGATGTGAAATGGGATCAGCGGAGCGGGTGGTTTTCTTCCACTGTTTATCGTGCCCACCCTACAGGAGATCTGGCAACCGACTCGTTCATGCTGACGGGTGTTGTCCATGCCACCCAGCGCGTGATTGTGTACAACCACTCGATGGGGGCAGGAAGCGTTGTCACTGCCGCAGATGTCAGGGTGGACGAGGCATATTCCGGTCATCTGCCGTCGCGTGCCGTCACCGATCCGGCTGAGGTAGAGGGGCAGACCATCAGCCGTGGTGTCGTGGCGGGCTCCGCAGTCATTGCGCAGGACCTGCAGCGCACTGTGATCATGCATAAGGGAGATCCCGTCATGATCACCTACGTAGCTCCAGGGCTCAGATTGTCGATTGCTGGAAGGGTTCTTGAGGATGCCGGTGCCAAACAGCAGGTCCGCGCATTGAATGAGTCGAGCGGGATGATTGTCAGCGGGAAAGTCACTGATGGGTCAAATGTGGAAGTGGCGTTGACGAGTCATCCAGTCCCGTCCGATCCGAAGACAATGCGCCGGCTTTCGGCGTCTATGCGCAATCCTGCGCCCTGACGTTTCTTGGCGATAGGTGGCTCTGAATACGATGACGCGCTTTTATTCCCGTGGCTCATTGACCGTGCTGCTGCTACTGGGCGGCTGCACATCACTCTCTGATCTAACGGAACTTGGTCATCCACCGAGAATGACCCACACTTCTGATCCGACACAGTCGCCGGACTATCGTCCGGTGACAATGCCGATGCCACCTCTCCAACCTCCGCCGACGGAGGTCGGGAGCCTGTGGCGCTCAGGAAGTCGGGCTTTCTTCAAAGACCAGCGTGCCTCTCAGGTTGGCGATCTGATAACGATCAACGTCAACATCTCGGACAATGCGGCACTCAACGACAATACCACCGTCGCAGGAAGCGGCTCACAGACATTCGGGATCCCAAGTTTCTTCGGGGCCCAAGGTAAGGTGCTATCAAGTAGCAGTGCGCTGGACACAAGTAGTGCGACTGCAAATACGGGCGCAGGTGTCATTCGCCGTAATGAGACTGTCACCCTTGCCCTGGCGGGGACGGTGACGCAGGTACTGCCCAATGGTAACTTCGTTGTCGTTGCCCGGCAGGAAGTCCGCATCAATGGTGAATTGCGTCAACTCATGGTTAGCGGAGTTGTTCGACCCCAGGATATAACGGAAGACAACATCGTCACACATGATCGTATTGCAGAGGCACGGATTTCGTATGGCGGTCGTGGACAGCTGACCACTGTCCAGAATGCGCGCTGGGGACAGCAGATTATGAATGGTGTCCTGCCATTCTGACCAAGCAACCGGCTTGTTGGCAGGTTTTGGTTTATCGGCTTCTTAATTCTGGGAAATGTGGTGTCTTTCGCGTAGCGCAGCCCCCTGCCACGACGAGGCTGGCTCGAGCAACGCTTCATCTTGCCCATGTTTCCTCCGGCTTTTCGCCAGGGCGCTCATGCGAACTGCATCAGAGAAAGTAACGATGACCGGAAGGAACGGGCAAGAAAGGGGCCATTATTTATATGCTTCCCCCCTCACTCACCATGGTCGATATTTTCGTGTTGGAAATTTCCAGCTGGAGGGTTCGAAGAACCCACTGGTTTTGAAACCAGCTCTGTGATTCCATTCGTCCGGTTCTGACTGAGGGAATGGCGCTATGAAGCAGTGTGGTTTCTTTGACGTTGAGGAGCGGCTTGCCCGGTT
>NZ_JBXWTO010000014.1:0-79928 GCF_057319415.1 Asaia sp. A2 | reverse complement strand
CCGGAGGAAACAGCGCCCGATCTGCCCAAAGCGCAGACCAAA
Source organism: Asaia sp. A2 (assembly GCF_057319415.1). Lineage (NCBI taxonomy): Bacteria > Pseudomonadati > Pseudomonadota > Alphaproteobacteria > Acetobacterales > Acetobacteraceae > Asaia > Asaia sp. A2. The sequence goes on along the minus strand of NZ_JBXWTO010000014.1, from coordinate 79,886 downwards.
AGTCACCCCAGGAGCCGTCAGTCAGAATGACAAAGCACTAAATCACCAGCCAGCTCCATCAACCAACGGTTCTTCGATCTCTCCATCTGTATCAACAGCGATGTGACGTTTCCAGCCGACAACCTTCTTGCCTGCGTCATAACCATGGGTCTTTGCATGAGGAGCCTTTAGTACTCTGGCTGTCGATAACGCCACCAGATGGACTGGCCTCGCGTCCCGCGGCTTCACGATCGAGCATCAGGCAGACATCATGGATGGGATGAAACAGGAAACGACGCATCAGCCCGAGCGAACAAAATAACGCAGCGCGTTGACGATCTTACGAAAATCAGTTGCCTGTTTTTGACCATGCCAGTGCAAGGGCGGTATCAGGGGCGCTGCGTGCTCCCATTCCCCATCGCTCAGATCAGACCGGTAACGCTTCCTCTTGCGCCTGATATTGGCCATCCGGCCTCGTTGTTCTGGCGTCCACATCCCGACTCCGATTCACGTGCCAAACCTCCTGAAAACCACTCACACCAAATTCTCAAAAGGGCTCAGAGAGGCATAAAGACATTATCCTGTTGAAGATCGAAGAGTATAACCCGGAGGTCGCATCGAGCAGCATGCTCGCCTAGCAGGAGAATAGAATTCTATGTAAGTGTTCTTATGTGACCCAAAGCAGAAGCGATGCTTTGCGGCCATGATAGAATTTGATTTTCTTCGACAATTACTCTTGGAGTGATGGCCTCTGTGTTCGTCAGGAGCCCTGAGAGTTTTTCAATCAAACGCAGCCAGGCAGGCCCATCCAGCGGGTCAACATAATTGGCACAGCTTCGACCGATTTCGTGAAATACTGGAATGTCCGAACAGAGTACGGGTGTGCCGAGCGCCAACGCTTCGGCCAGAGGAAGTCCGAACCCTTCGGTGAATGACGGGAACAGAAGGGCTTTTGCGCCCCGCAGCAGATGGACCACGGTTGCGTCAGGTAAGGCGTTGTGCTCTTCCACCATTCCCTTGAGAGCAGGTGCTCGTTCGAGCATGTCTATGACCTGCTCGTTTTCCCAACCTCGCTTGCCAACGATGACGAGATGTGGCGCTGCAGCACCATAAGTCTCGACCAGACGTCGCCAGATATTGAGCAGCAGCAGATGATTTTTGCGTGCTTCGATCGTGCCAAGGCAGACAAAGTAAGGATGATCGCGCTCATTGTGTATGATGGAGGGCGTATCAGCGTGCGGAGCAACCTCTGCCGTGGCGCGTAGATGGACACCAAGCGGAATCGACCATATTGGAACCTCCCGGTTTGCGCGCTTAAAATATGGCAGAAGAGCCTGCCTTGTTGCATTTGACGGAACGAGTACCGCATCGGCGTAACGGACGATTGTTTCAATACGGCGCTGGTGTCGTGCCGGTTCGCGTTCACGGGAGTATTCAGGAAATTCCAGTGGAATCAGATCATGAACCATTGGCACGAAAAGGCTATTGCGTTTCCGAAGCGCTGCAGCAACCAGTTCGGGTCGGGTAAGGTGATGGTGTGATATCAGCAGGTGAACGCTGCGGCCGCCCGTGCGGGCTTGAGCCGCCGTGGAGCGCACAGGTCGGGGGACAAGCACGCCGTGCAGGAGTGCTCGCCCCAGCTTTGCTGCGCTACCGCCATCGTCTGCGCCATTATCCCATACTTTGCCAATAGCCCTGATGAAAGCGCTGGCTTTTTCGTAGGGAAGCAGGGCGTAACGTCCGAGAGGGTGAACGGCAGAGAATTCTATATGATCGGGCGCATGCTGGCGGAGATAGCGGGCATATTCCAACTCGACGCGGTCTATGCCTGTGGGAACAAGCGCGTTGGCTCGCGTCAGAATGCGCGAGATATCGAGTGTATAGAAAGGTCTGTGGTCAGTTGGTGGAGGAGTCACGGTCATATTCCGCCTGTTTTGTGCACTCGGGTGACGACCGGCAGGGGCGGAGATATGATTTCCGCCGGAGCGTCGGGGTGGCTTGCCAGTTCCTGGCGCAACGCTTCGCGGCGGGCCATTTCGGCACGCGATGCCGTAGCAAAATCTCTGGGGCTGTGACGTGTCAGGCGGTCTATCGCATGTCGGACCAGCTTCCCCATTCCTTCGTTTGAGAAAAAGCCACCTGGTATCAGGCATCGCTCGATCAGTACGCGACGATATGCGGCAAAAATTTCCTGGTTCGGTGGCTCTGGATTGGACCAGAATTTTTCAAGCGGTCCCTGATACGTGATACCCGGGATATCATACACAGCGTTGCCAAGGGTAATAATCGGTTTTCCCTCCGCGAGAGCGAGGGTGCCCGTCGTACTATTGATCGTGATGACGCCCGTAGCGGTACGAACGAGATCGGCGATATCACCTGTCTCGAAATAGTCAACGCGATCTGCAACTCCGTAGGCGGCTGCCTGCATGGCAACTTCGTGACCCCAGTTGCGAACGTTGTTGTCCAGAGGGTGTTCCTTGATCGCAAGGCGCATACCGTGAGGCGCGTGCGTAGTGAAGGATCCGATAACCGTCCGAATGGCTTCTGCCATTCCGCTGAAGGAGGAGTGAAGACGCACTTGTGCATCTGCGTCAAGTTGCAGGGGGAACAGCATATATGGACTGCCGGAGGCCCGTAGCTTCGCAAGCGTTTTCTGGGTTCGTGCATGGCGCTCGTCACGCGCCAGAAGCTTTCGCAGCCAACCCATTCCTTCGGTCAGAGGATGCCATGGGCGATAGTTGTTCCAATGGCGGTAGTGCCATCGGGACAGGAGATCGGCTGTATTATAGGCCAGTCCCTGAATGGCACGGGTTCGAAAAGATGACGGTACGGGTCGATGGGGCGGAAGCTCGGGCAAAGACTTGGAGCGTTCCAGATAATAGGCCGGATCGCGCGACAAAGAGGAATTGCCGTTTACGCCACCGAGTTCAAACGTCACCCAGTCAGGGCGGAGATAACCTTCCTCGAAAACATGAACCGGAATATGCAATCTCGCACATACAGCGATGGCGGCGCTATGCAACGGACGACAGTCGCCAAACAATACCACATCGGTGATGTCATGTTCGATAATGATTCGGGTGAGCGCATCGGGCCACTCATCGGCACGGCCAACGAAATCAATGCCGCCGGGGAGGCGCCAGAAGAGTTTGTCTCCGCCGTTGAAATTGACTTTCCAGACCCCGTATCCGCGCCGACGCAATTCTCGGCCAATCAGTCTGAAAAATGGCCCCATCAGCCCTTGCAGAAGCAGGATATTGCGCTGCACACGTTCAGGGCCATTGGTCTGGTTCGCCGCTCTGGACTCGTTCGGCAGAAGTTTAGTGACGGCGCTCATAGCCGATCCCTTTGTTTCGTAGCGCTATGCAATATGGCCCCAACTCCTTTTGCCAAAGCTTTTCGAGCTGTTCCTTGTAATCTGCGTACATGCATGAGAGGACCAGGCCGCCACACTCCGGGGGTTCCGAAGCGATCAATGAGAACCTCAGGCCCACAAAAAAGGCCTGTAACAGGGTCGATATAACGAGGATAAAGCAGCAATGTGGCAGCTGTAAGCTGATTGATATTCAATTGGCGTTTACGTCGCGCCAAGGGAACATGATCGTAGGTCAGCCCCCATCCCGCGTAGAAAGGTTGACCATAAGTCGTGACGGGTATGCCACGCATGAGCGCTTCAAATCCGGTCAGTGAGGTGAGGGTATGGACTTCATCGATCACCCCCAGAAGAGGAGCCATACCACCGCCACGCAAGATCTGATCGGCAATGCGCAGAACTTTGTCGTCAGGCAGGGCGCCAGCGCGATGGCCTGCATCTACGTCCGGATGAGGTCGATAGATGATGAAGGCATCGGGGCAAGCGGTTCTGACTCGTTGAAGTAAATCGAGATTGCCGTCAACATCAGCGCCGCCTAGTCGGACCGACATGTCGTCCGCTACTTGCCCTGGAACAAGAATAATCCTCTTTCCTGTCGGAGCATCGAGTACGAGGCTTGTCCCTTCATTGGAATATTTGGAGATATTCTGAGAACGTATCCGGGAGATCAGCTCGGCCGCACGTCTTTGAAGCGTTTCTTCCAGTGGGTGAGTTGCCAGAAGCACTTCCAGATCGCTGGGCTGAGACGGGTCGTAATAGGCGCCGCGACTATCCGCAATAATTGAGGCGGGGGGTAGAAAGCCGCTACCTAGTCCGACAGAGCGGATAAATCCGTCTTCAATTCGCAACAGGGGGAAATTCCCATCCCTCGCCTGTTCCTCCAGCCCGGCTGGGAAACGTGTAGCCCAGACAGCCAAACCCCTGCTGTACTTATAACGGCTGGCGTTACTGATGGCGGCTCTGGCGGTTCGGCAGAAAACCGGAAAGGGCCGTTCTTTTCTGGCAGTCGCGAAGAAAGTCTTCATCCGTTCGCGTTTCCAGAACGACATTCCCACACAAACCGCGATAGAGCGATTGGCTTCCAGAATCTGGCGCCATTGGTCGAGGAGCGCTATGGCAGCAAGAATATCGATCGGCATGCCAGAAAAAGGCGAACGATACTGGGTGGCAAAACGCAGCGCATGGAAGGCATCGAACACGGCAACAGGATCAGACTTCCATCGACCATTTTCATCTGGTCGCAAAATCACGTGACCACTCAAGGCAGCGAGAGCGGCAAGTGGCGTCATGCCAGTCGAGGGGAGAAGGAATACGCGTTTGCCATCCAGCAGGGAATGAGGATTCACCCTATGAGATAGGGCCTGGCCGCCATCTGCACGCACGTCGCTGCGCAATTTACGCCATCCGGCCTCTCCTTGGGGCGTGACAACGAGCAGTTGTTCAGGCGTGAATGCCTGCTTGGCCTCTCGCCACATTTGCGTAGCAGCTTCGATGGGAGAGGCTATGCAGAGGACGACAGGAGCGGCATCCGGGGCAACCGACGGCTCCCAGAATGTCCCGCCAGTTCGGGTTTTCATGATTTCCTGCACAGCAGGATCCGCAAAGATCTGATCTGGCGAAGCGTATGTCGCCAAGGCCGACCTGGGAGCATTCATCCTGAGCTGGGCAACAGGAGAGGCGGGCTTTCCCAAAGGGGGTGTACAAAGAATGAGTGGGAGGGGACTTGACGTCGAAACAGCTCCTGAACTCAAGATTGATACTCTTTCTGTCGTGTGCCTCCGCCTGAGATGCATATGGCAAGGCTTTAGCAATTATGGGAAGAGCTTTAACATTGCAATGCGATGCTTTGAAGACGAAAAATGAATACCCCATCAAAAATGGATACGGTGAATATAAAAATATGATATACTCGATGCGTGAATGTGGCTTTAATATTTACAATAGTAATTTGGCATAACAAGTGAAGTATTTCATTGTAGTATTTTTATTATTTGTATTTATTGACGTTATTTCTGCGTTGATAATTCCCATCCGTCGGGGCAAAAAACCTTTTCTTCTTTTTGGTAAATTTTTTATCACAAGTTCAGTTTTTCGCCTCGTTATGGTGTGCATTTTGTTTGGTGTGCTTGATGCTGTTATCGGGCGTCCGTCCATGGCTGCGGGACTCTCGGTCCTTACAGCTGCATTGCTGGTTTTTGGTTCATGGCTCAAAAGAAATATTCTTGGCGAGCCGTTGATGTTCAGCGATGTGGCAGTAATTGGTGCGTTTTTTGTCCATCCGAGATTCTATCTGGGTGCTATTCCTGCCCTTGCTCGGGCCGCACTTGTTACTGGGATCGCGCTGGTTGGTGTATCCGTCCTGAGTCTGCTGCTAGTCGATATCATACATCTGCAAAAGGGCGCTGCTCTCGCATTCAGATTGGAAGGAGTTGGTCTGTTTTCAGTCGGGTGGATCGGTCAGATTGGCCTGGATCGCAGTGGTCTGGCTCGCGTGCTGTTGCCTCATGCCGATCTTGACTTAGGTGAGGAGCGCTACGGGTTACTGGCGACGATCATGTTGGGATGGTCCAGATGGAAACAGGATCGTCGCAGGCAACTACCTGTATGGGCGTGCGTCGCCAAGCACGCCGTGAGCGCACCGCCTCTGGTCGTTGTAGTTCAGTGCGAATCATTTGCGGATCCGTCTGAACTTGGAGTGGCTTTTTCGCAAAGCTGCGAGCTTCCCAATTTGCGGCGCGCAGCACAGGAAGGTAAATCTGGCAGGCTACAGGTTTCAGGCTTTGGGGCTTATACCATGCGAACGGAATATGGCGTTCTGTTTGGGCATGAGGAAAGCGCTTTGGGCTTCAGGCGTTTCGACCCCTATCTCACAGCCAGGGAGCAGGCTGAAAATGCTTTGGCAGCTCGACTGGAACCGGTGATTGCAGAACGTGTGTTCCTTCATCCTCACAGTTTAGCTTTTTACGGTCGCGATTCTTTGATGCCACTTGCCCGGTTCAGCAGGCTCATAGGCGAAAGCGAGTTTCACGACTTGGAGCATGACGGCTCACATGTCTCAGATCTTGCCATTGGAGATAGAATACTGACCTTGATTGATGATGCCGTTTCAAATCAGTCAGGTACGTTTGTTTTCGCTGTAACGATCGAGAATCATGGCCCGTGGTCCGGGGGGGTCAACCAATACCTGCATCATTTGAAGCATGGGGATGATCTGCTAGGCCGCTTGAGACTGGCGCTGGAACATGCAGGTCGAGACGCGCTTCTGGTTTTCTATGGTGATCATCGACCATCTATTCCCGGTGCCGTGCTTCCCGGCGGAATGCGTCATACACCGGTGATCATGGAGGGGTTTGGCGCTTACGCCTCTATGCCAGGCCTGCAAGGCAACTCGCTGACGCCTGCGGCTCTTCATCATCGGATTATCGACGTCCTACAGGCGCGGGTGCAGTGAAACGCTGTGGCGTGAAGGCTTTATCAGAAAATGATTTTTATGCCTTTGTCTCCTTGTGTACTTCGGCCCCTCTGATCTGGATATGAAGGTCTGTCTCCAGCTTGTCTCTGGAGGTCAGGGATGAAAGACTTGTACTGTCTGTCTACTGATCAGATCGTGCGTTTGTTGGGTATTGTTCGCCAAAAGCCCTGGCTGGCCTTGCATCCATGACCGTCATGTGTTGCGCACAGAGCGTTTTTGCAGACAGTCGTGGTTTGCGCGGACGGACTGCACCGCAAGAGCATGATTCGCACGAGAAGATCATAGAATTGTGGGAAGCTGCGGGGGGGGGGGGGGGCTATACCCGCATAATGGGCGGCCTGGCCGTTGGCAGGTTCGACCATAAGACGACTGAGTAAGATGCGACCTGTCTGCACATATACCGCAAGAGACCCAGCCGATAGATCGAAAAGAATGTACAGGCCGTCCGACCGGGCGCTCAGACGGCAGGATGAGCACAACTGTGGATGCCGTCTACGACGAGTGAGAGCGGGCGACTGGCCAGTTATGGCAGACACAGGCACCGATGCCGCAATCGTATCAAGATCATGTTCAGATGGCTCAGGAACGCGGGGCGCTCGTTACGCATAAGAAGAAATATCTGGCCGTCTTCATCATAACCATCCCCCCCTACAGCCTTCATGCTCTGATTATACGTTCTCACCTAGAACCCACCATAAAGATAGAATGGGATGAGGGCGAAGATGAACCAGGCGATGAGAAAGACCAGTGGCGCCTGATGGGCAAACATGCGACCGCGGCGCGCACGGTGATTCATCGCGCGAGCATCTTCGTCGCTTCTGGCCAGAGTGAACTCCGAAAGGTTGGGGCATTGCTTGTGCAGGTACTGCTCCTTCTCGTTCCATTTGCTGATAGCCGCATAGCCAGCGCGAATACCCGGCAAAGCCATCAAGGTCAGCATGAACCCCAGGAGCGAGAGTAGCGGCGGGATAAGGATCGCCATGCGATCGCCCCATCGCGTCGTTGATCCTGTCATGGCCGTGGCATAGGCGATGACCAGAAAGGCTTGCGAACTCAGAAGCGCCTGCAGGCGGCCATTGACCGTCTCGGTCTCGAACCGGATTTCGGAGCGATAATAGGCGAGCAATTCATTGTCGGTCGGTTTGCCATGGGCGATGACCTCTTCAGCCTCTGGCGGTGGAAAAGCTGGAATGACCATGATGCGTCCTCTCCTCGGGTTGTGGCTGACGGGACGCGTTCTTCTTATCGTTTGGCCCAGAAGGCGACCACGCTGTGCGCATGATCGCCGGGTTTGCAGCGTGAAGGATCAAAGCGCATGAGGCGCTTATCGGTTCGTCTCATTGTTGATCGACCGAAGATGCCGCCCAGAGTCTGCCTGCCACAAGGCAAGCGCTGATACGCGTGGGTACAAGCATGTGCAGACACGATGTCGAATCGTGGAAGCATCAGGTTGGAAGGAGAGGAGCCTGCGACACCCGATTTGTTCGTTAGGATACCTTGGCGTGATCCGCTTGGTGAAAAAGCTCTGTCGTCAACTCACCTGACGGTCGGCAGAACGCGGTGCGAGTGCTTTGGTCGGTGCGGGTTCATGAGAAGCCAGCCTGTCACAACGGCGGAAAACCCCCGTTTACTCAGCGAGAAATGATTTCGCGCCCTGCACCATAGATGTGATAGAGCGAACTTGCAGGCATGTAATTGACCAGTGGGCCATTCTGCACATCGATATGGTCGACCCAGCCTCCGCCAAGCTGCGAGGGGGTAAAAATACGCAGGAAGGCAGCAGCATATGGCTCTGCTTCGTCGGTCTTGGGTGTCAGTCTCGGAGTGTAGAGCAGTCTCAACAGCTCGGTCTGCGCCCAGATCCGCGCCGAGTGCTCCTGGACAACATGCCTGTCGCTCATGCTGTCCAGCACGACGCGGCGTTGATGATCACAGCCATGCGTAAAGCCAGCCTCGAAAAGTGAAGCGGCTGTCTGTTCGCGCCATTCAGCCCCGCTCTCAGCTTCAGGTGTCAGACGACCGAAATCGCGCAACAGCCAGGACCATTCAAACAGATGCCCTGCCTGTACCTGATTGGCACCATACGGGGCGAGGGGTGACCAGTCCGGGGCGAAGAATTCTAGGAGTAGCCCCGACCGTGTGTCGATCAGATGGGTGCGGGCCAGGTCGACAAGGCTTCGTGCCTTGTCGAGGTAGAACGAATCGCCCGTTGCCTCGAAGACGACCAGATAGGCCTCAAGCAGATGCATGTGCGGGTTTTGGCTGCGTCGTGTCCCGTCATCAGGTATCGCGTCGAGATAGCCACCGTTGTCTGCCGTAAAGATCAGGTCGATTTCATCAGCGATGCAGCGCGCCAAAGCCCGGTCTTCTGGGCGGTTTGCGTAACGTATGGCCCAGCCGCAGGCGAAAAGGATGAAGGCATGGGCGTAGAGATCGCGTTTCGTGCTGGCAGGGCGATTATCCGGGTCGATCGAGAATACCCAGCCCGGTTGGGCATCGGTGCGGTGATAGAGGCTTTCAACCCGGTCCAGGCAAGCGAGCGCCTGATCCCCCGCGGCATACACGCCATCCAGAGCAGCGCGGCAATAGGTCGCAATCTGCCGCGCCTGGACCATGAGTCTTGATGCATCGAGCCGGATGGGGCGCGCCTGCCAGTCAAGACGTTCGTGATACAGTACGCGTGACGGATCGAACCCGGCCTCGCTCCACAGGGGGAGGGCTTGCCCGACAAGCCAGTCGCGCCACTGATCCCGAATGGCGGGGGCCGTTTCTTGCTTGGCGCGGGTCATGTCACTCAGGTTTCAAACTCACTGGTTCCGGGCTCGTCGTCGCTGAAGGACCAGCCTTCATCTTGCGAACGATCGATGTTGTCGAACGCCCTGATACCAGATCGGCCAGAACGACGCGACCGCCCCAGGATTTCACTTCTTCGCCGCCCACAACCTGATCTTCAGTGTAATCAGCACCCTTGACCACGATATCCGGCCTGAGGGCGCAGATCGTTTCAAGGGGCGTGTCCTCGTCAAAAATGACGACCAGATCGACATCGCGCAGTGCGCCCATGACGGTTGCGCGGGCCCGCTCGTCCTGCAATGGGCGCTCTGCTCCCTTGAGACGCCGTACCGAGGCGTCACTGTTCAGCGCGACGATCAGCTTGTCGCCCTCTCTGGCCGCGGCATGAATCAGCGCGATATGTCCGGGGTGGAGCAGATCGAAACAGCCATTGGTAAAGACCACGCGCGCACCATGCCGACGCCAGGCTTCAATAATGCCCCGAGCCTGGGGCAAGGTGGCAATGACACCATCACGGTCGATCTTGGATTTGAGGGCGGCGCTGAGTTCAGCGCGTGAAACGGTCGCGGTGCCCAGCTTGCCTACCACGATCGCCGCCGCATTGGTGGCAATGACCATGGCCGTGCGCAGATCGGCCCCGGCTGACATCATGGCCGCCACCGTGGCAACAACCGTGTCGCCAGCCCCCGAGACATCGAATACCTCGGATTGCGGGACATGCGCGTGCGTCATGCGGCCGTTGCGCTCAAGAAGGGTCATGCCCTCTTCCGAGCGTGTTACAAGAACATCGCCGCCGAACTGCTCCTGTGCGGCAAGGGCCGCAAAATGGATCTCGGTGTCGCTGTTGACCGGTAGGCCTGTGGCTGCCGCCAGCTCCTTGCGATTGGGCGTGATCAGCTGCGCGCCTTTATAGACCGAAAGATCCCGGCGCTTGGGGTCGACCACAACAGGGATGGCGCGCTGATTGGCTGCCTGAATGATGGCCTGAAGCACCTCGTTGCTCAGCACGCCTTTGGCGTAGTCGGAGCAGATCACGACATCCGCCTGGTCCATGGCAGCGAGCGATGCGGCGATCAGGCTTTCCTGAACTAGCGGAGGAACGAGCACCGAGGGTTCTTCATCGATCCGCACGATCTGCTGGCGGCCGCTCAGCACGCGTGTCTTGGTGATGGTGACCCAGTTGGGATCCTCAACCAGATGGCCCAGATCGATGCCGGGTTCGCGCCCCACGGCCCGACGGAACTCCCTTGCCGAACTGTCCTGCCCCACCAGCCCGACGAGCGTGACCGCGCAGCCAAGCGCTGCGGCATTCATGGCCACGTTTGCAGCCCCTCCGGGAACGCTGCTGTGTTTGGCCCGCAGCAGCACCGGCACCGGTGCCTCGGGTGAGATACGATCGACCGAGCCGTGAATATAGCAGTCGAGCAGCAGGTCTCCGATGATCAGGACGCGCCCGAATGTAAAGTCGCTAATCATCTGTAATCCTCGATAAAACCTGCCTCATGGCACCATAACATGGTCGTTCTGTCGTCCTGCCAAAGGCGCGGGAGAATGACAATCCTGCTCGCCGTTGTGGAAGCGTCGGTTCCGCGCCTTCGGGTGACGGCGCGTTGTCACAAGTAAAGATGCAAGAGAGATGGAATCATTTCATTTCTGCGCTATCGTGCCGCCATGACCCTGAATATTGCCCTGCCTGTGGTTTGTTGATGCGCAAAGCTCTCCTCCTTCTCGCTCTGGCCGGGTTTGGCATTGACAGGGCTTATGCCTTGCCGGCGTTCCTGGAAAAATTTCTGCCGCACCCGCCGCCGCAGCCAAGCCATCCGGTTATTCCTGCTGTGCCTCCCGCCAGTGCGGTAAAGATTCCGGCCCAGGCAGCGGTGCCGGACGGAACGCCCGCCTTGCCCCCCGTACTGGTGCAGTCGGGGCCACTCTCTTTTGCGCCGTTGGTGCAGCGTGTCATTCCGGCGGTCGTCAACATTGCCATCACACAGATAAGCTCGGAAGGCGGTGGCAAGGTGCCCGCCCAGATCAAGGGGACACCGCTCGAAAAGCGGTACCGTGAGAAAATGCAACGCCATCAGGAGGAGATTCTGGGCGCTGGTTCAGGGTTTATCATCGATCCGTCCGGTATCATCGTGACGAATGATCACGTGGTCGGTGATGCCGATAACGTGACAGTCTCACTCTCGAACGGGCAGGAACTGCCCGCCAAGCTCGTGGGAGTTGATGCCCTTACCGATATTGCCGTCATCAAGGTCGAATCACCCAAGCCGCTGCCTTATGTAACCTGGGGAGACAGCCATAAGGTGAATGTGGGTGACTGGATCCTGGTTGCGGGTAACCCGTTCGGGTTCGGTTCGTCGGTCAGTGCCGGTATCGTCTCGGCGCGCGGGCGTGATCTGGGGGCGGGCTCGCTTGATGATTTCCTGCAACTCGACGCGCCGATCAACCCGGGAAATTCCGGTGGCCCTGCCTTCAATATGAGAGGCCAGGTCGTTGCGGTGAATGCGGCCATGGTTTCGCCTGCCGGGGGATCGGTCGGGATCGGCTTTGGTATTCCCTCGGAAATCGTGGCCCCCATCGTGGAAGAGATACGCCGCACGGGCCACGTCGATCATGGGTGGCTGGGTGTCACGCTCGATGACGGTGATGGCTCTGTCGTACTTGTGGATGTCGATCGTAACGGCCCGGCGCAGAAAGGGGGCTTGATGAAGGGCGACAAGATTACCGCTATCAATAACGCACCAGTCGAGAACGGTCGTGCATTGCTGCGTATCGTCGCCGCAGGGAAGCCAGGAAATACCGTGACTTTCACGGTAATACGCAAGGGCAAGACCGTGACAGTGACGCTTCCAATCGGGAAACGCCCGGCAGATGCCGATGAATGAGCGTTCATTACGCTCTTCGCCCTTTCTTCTGGCGCGTAACTGAAAGATAATAAGGTCACTGCAAAGTGAGGGGCGGGCGATCCTGCCCGTCATGGCCCCCGCCAAAGCCAAGGACTGATCATGCGTATTCTGCTTGTCGAGGATGATCCTACCGTCAGGAGCTTCATCGTGAAGGGACTGAAGGAAACCGGGCATCTCGTCGAGGAAGCCGACAACGGCAAGGACGGTCTCTTTCTGGCGGTCAGTGAGAATTTCGATATCGTTATTCTTGACCGGATGCTGCCTGGAGGTATTGACGGTCTGCGTATTCTGGAAACGCTCCGTGCCCAGAACAACGCAACGCCTGTGTTGCTTCTCTCGGCTCTGGCCGATGTGGATGAGCGCGTTGCCGGCCTCAAGGCTGGTGGCGACGACTACATGACCAAGCCGTTCGCCTTCTCGGAACTTCTGGCTCGTGTCGAGGCCCTGGCCCGTCGCGGAAGTGCCGAACAGGCACCACAAACCAAGCTTGTCGTGGCCGATCTGGAAATGGATCTTCTCTCGCGCATCGTAAAGCGCGGTGAAGAGAAGATCGATCTGCAGCCACGTGAATTCCGTCTGCTCGAATTCCTGATGCGTCACGCTGGTCAGGTTGTGACACGCACCATGCTGCTCGAGCGCGTATGGGACTATCACTTCGACCCGCAGACGAACGTGATCGATGTGCATGTGTCACGCCTGCGCCAGAAAGTTGACAAGCCTTTTGAAACCGCGCTGATCCATACAATCCGCAATGCGGGTTATATCCTGCGTGCCAATTAGGCAGGATGATATAGCTTCATGAGGTTCAGCCTGTCGCGCTTTCCCCTGCTTCGCGTCTGGTGGAAGCGTGCCTGGCGGTTTCGTTCAGCCGGGCTGGGCTTCTCATTGGCCTATGGGCTGGTTTTTGCCCTTTCTGCCACACTTTTTCTGACTTTCCTGTGGTGGCACACCATCGGTGCACTTGAGCGCGAAGTGGGGCAGGCGGTCGATGCCGATGCGCATGGTCTGGCAGAACGCTGGATGCAGGGCGGTCTTTCCAGCCTGCAGCGGGCCATTCAGGACAGGCTCGATCAGGATGTCGAGGATCAGGATCTCTACCTTCTGATCACACCGGGCGGCCAGAGGCTTGCTGGCAATATGCCTTCCTGGCCTGAGGCGGTACAACGGGCCGATCGCTTTTATACGCTCAAGATCAGCCGGGCCGGCAATACGACCTCAGCCGCCATGCATGCCTATGTCTTGCCGGGCGGCCTGCAATTGCTGGTGGGTCGCGATATCAGGGGGCGGGATATCCTTCGCCGTGTGCTGACTGAAACCTTCCTGTGGTCATGGCTGATGGTGACAGCGCTCGCCATTGGCGGCGCATGGGTTGTGCGCGGTATCTTCAGCCGTATCCTGAGTTCCATAGCCCGTACCACTACGGCGTTGGCCAATGGTGACATGCGTCAGCGCATGCCTTTGGTGGGTAACGATGTCGATCTCGTTGCCCATTCCATCAACCGTATGCTCGACCGTATCTCCAAACTCATGGAGGGCGTGAAACAGGTTTCCAACTCTATCGCCCATGATTTGCGTACGCCAATCACGCGTGCACGTAATCGTCTGGAAGATGCGGCCCTTCATGCACGCTCGACCGAAGAGATGCACGATGCCATCTACCGTGCTGTAGCCGATCTGGACCATGTCACGGCGGTCTTTGATGCGCTGATGCGCATTGCCCAGATCGAGGCCGGTGCCCGTCGCGCGGCTTTCGAGACGACCGATCTCATCAGGCCGCTACAGGATATTGCCGAGCTTTATGAGGCAACAGCCGAGGATGCCGGATTGCAGATTGCGCTCGATCTGCCGCCGCGCCTGCTCTTTTATGGTGATGCCCGTCTCATCCAGCAGGCCGTGGCCAACATGATCGACAATGCCATCAAGTTTTCACCTGCCGAAACGACGGTTACGCTGCGGGCCAGCGTTTCCGGTAATCTGGTCCGTATCAGCGTGACTGATGAAGGCCCGGGCATGTCTGCAGAAGATCTGCTGCGTGCTTCCGAGCGGTTTTTTCGTGCCGATCAGGCCCGCAATACACCGGGTGCTGGTCTGGGGCTGTCGCTGGTGCAGGCCGTGGCGCAGCTTCATGGCGGTACATTGGCACTTGAACCTCTGCAGCGGGGGCTTCGTGTCGTGCTTAGCCTGCCAGTAGAGGAAAACAGGCTGGGCTGAAATGCCGACAGGGCGGGCGGTGTGAACTGTTCAGGCATGCTCAATCCAAAAACTGACTACATAAACAAGTCTTCATTCGCAGCCCATGAGCCCGCAATGCGGACTGAATTAGTGCCGGTTCCATGACCCACACAGCCTTTGCGCTTTTTTGCCTGACCTGCACGGTCGGGTTGCCTGGCGCTGCCAGAGCCGATGCCATACCGGGTGCCAGCACGGCGCCCGTGCATGAGGCCGTACCGATGGCTGTCACCAGCGATACGCTGGACTATTGCCGCAGCCTGGCCCGCAAGGTGCATCGCACGCTGCGCCAGACTGCGACGGCCTCGGCGCCGATCATCAATCAGGCCATGTATCTTGAGCATGAAGGCGAGGCGCTCTGTGCTCACGGGCATCTGCGCTCGGGTATCGCGCAGGAAAGACGGGCGCTGGTGGTTCTGATGCGGTCCTGAGCCGGGCATGATCGGTGGCGCGTCCGTTTCGGCAGCCATCGGTGAGGAAGATGGCGTCACTATCGTTTCGGGGTGGTTCAGGCTAATCCAGTGCCAGCGCGTGCCCTCGTGATGGATGACCGGCCATGACCATGATTGCTGTTCTCGACAAGACCCCAGGCAATGCGGCGGATCATGCCGCTTTCCTCACGGCACTGCGTCAGCAGGGGTTCGAGGGCGAGATCGGCACGACGCATGACACGCGTCTGGTCCACGCGACCGATAATTCCATCTATCAGCGTCACCCCGAGGCTGTGGTCTTTCCCAGGCACAGGCAGGATCTGATCGTATTGGCCCGGCTTGCAGGCGAGCCCGTCTGGCGCGGTATCACCATCGCACCGCGTGGCGGCGGAACGGGCACGAATGGCCAGTCCCTCACCGATGGCATCGTGGTCGATCTGTCCCGACACATGAACGCTATCCTCGAAATCAATGTCGAGGAGAAATGGGTGAGGGTGCAGCCCGGCGTGGTGAAGGACCAGCTCAATGCGGCCATTGCCCGTCATGGGCTGTTCTTCGCCCCCGAACTCTCGACATCCAACCGTGCCACGATCGGAGGCATGATCAGCACCGATGCCAGCGGGCAGGGAAGCTGCACTTATGGCAAGACACGCGACCATGTGCTCGGTGTTACGGCCGTGCTTGTGGGGGGCGACGTGCTCGACACGTCACCGCTTGATGAAAGCGAGCTGGCGGTGCGCCGTCAGGGTCATTCCCGCGTGGCGCAGATTCATGATTGCGTGGCGGCGATCCATGATCGTGAGCGCGACACGATCGAGAAGGTGTTCCCCAAACTCAACCGCTGTCTGACCGGCTATGATTTGCGTCATCTGCGCAACAAGGCCGGACAGTTCGATCTGACCAGCCTGCTCTGTGGATCGGAAGGGACACTCGGATTTCTGGCCGAGGCGAAACTCAATCTGCTGGCCATTCCGCCGCACAGTATTCTGGTCAATATCCGCTACGACAGCTTTATGGATGCGCTGCGCGACGCGCGCGCGCTGATCGGGCTCAAGCCGCTCTCGATCGAGACCATCGATTCAAAAGTGCTTGGCCTTGCCATGCAGGATTTCGTCTGGAGCTCGGTCGAGAGCTATTTCCCGCAGGATGAGGCTGGCCCTGCGAAGGGGCTCAATCTGGTCGAGTTTGCCGGTCATGATGAGGCCGAACTCGAAAGGCAGGTCGAGGGCTTCCTCAAGCATCTGCGGCAGGATCAGACGGTACGTCGCCGTGGCCATACGCTGGCCAGGGGACGCCAGGCGGTCTCGCAGGTCTATGCCATGCGCAAGCGCGCTGTGGGTTTGCTCGGCAATGTGCAGGGGGAGGCGCGGCCCCAACCCTTCGTTGAGGATACCGCTGTCCCGCCGGAAAAACTGGCAGATTTCATTGCCGAGTTCCGGGCGCTTCTCGATGGGCATGGCCTCGATTACGGCATGTTCGGCCATGTGGATGCCGGCGTGCTGCATGTCCGCCCCCTCTTGGACATGCGCAATCCCGATGATGCTGCCCTGATTCGCCCCCTGAGTGACGCCGTGCATCGTCTGACACGCCGTTATGGCGGGTTGCTGTGGGGAGAGCATGGCAAGGGGGTGCGATCGGAATATGTGCCGGATGTGTTCGGCTCGCTTTATCCCTGCCTGGAACAGATCAAGGGTGTTTTCGACCCGCATAACCAGCTCAATCCCGGCAAGATCGCGGCCCCTCCGGGCGCCTCGGCGCCGCTTCTGCGCGTCGATGGCGTACCCATGCGCGGGGCGCAGGATCGACAGATTCCCGATCCGGTCTGGCAGGGTTATGGTACGGCTCTGCACTGCAACGGTAATGGCGCATGCTTCAATTACGATCAGGACGATCCGATGTGCCCGTCCTGGAAGGCAACGCGTGACAGGCGTTTCTCCCCCAAGGGGCGCGCCTCGCTCATGCGCGAGTGGCTGCGCCTGCAGGCTGGCGCGGGTGTGGATACGGCGGCGCTGGAGGCGCATGCGCCAAGTCTGCTCGACCGCGTGTCGGCGCAGTTCCGACGCAGGCAGAAGACGCCGGTCGATTTTTCGCATCAGCTCTATGACAGCCTCGCCACCTGTCTGGCCTGCAAATCCTGCACCAGCCAGTGCCCGGTCAAGGTCGATGTGCCTGATTTCCGCTCCCGCTTTCTCAATCTGTATCACCAGCGCTATGCCCGCCCGCTGCGCGATTATGTCGTGGGGTTGATCGAATATACCCTGCCACTCATGGCGCGTATGAGACGTCTCTATAATGCCGTGATCGGCCTGAAGCCGATGGCCGCGCTGGGCAAAACTCTGTTTGGTCTTGTCGATATGCCGCCCCTCTCACGCAGCGGACTGGCAGAAACCTGCCGTCGCTGGCACGTGCAGCCTGCCACACCAGAGCGTCTGGTGGCCCTGACGGCGGCAGAGAGGGCACGGTCTGTCATTCTGATGCCAGACCTGTTCACCCGTCATTTCGAGGCCCACCTTGTCGAGGCGTTTATCGAACTGGCGGCGCGCTGCGGTTACAGGGTCTATCTTGCCGAGAGCCTGGCCTGCGGCAAGCCGCTGCATGTGCATGGCTTTCTGGGATTGTTTGCCCGACAGGCGCGTCGCAATGCCGCCTGGCTGCGCATACTGGCCTCGTTCGGGGTGCCGATTGTCGGGCTCGATCCTGCCATGACGCTGATCTACCGGCAGGAATACCGCAAGATTGTCGGGCTTGAGGCCCTGCCAGAAGTGCAATTGCCTCAGGAGTTTCTGTTGCAGGCCTTGCCCCGGATGCAGGACGCCCCGGAAGCATTGGCCAGTTTCGTGTTCCTTGGGCACTGCACGGAAAAGACAGCCCTGACGGGTTCGGGGGCAGACTGGCAGGCCCTGTTTGCGCGGCTGGGCCTTGGTTTGCAGCTGGAAAAGACAGGGTGCTGCGGCATGTCCGGCACCTTCGGTCACGAGGCGCGCAATGTGGAAACGTCTCGCGTGATTTTCGAGCAGTCCTGGGGGCCGCATCTGGACAGACAGGGTGAGAAAATTGTGCTGGCCAGCGGTTATTCCTGCCGTAGTCAGGTCAAGCGCTTCCGCGGGGCACGGCTCGATCATCCACTCGTAGCCCTGCTGGATCGTCTGCGTGACATTGCACCGCAGCCCACGCGTTCGGTCTGATTGCGTGCTCTGCCAGTGTGTAAAACGCGTCGTCATCAGGGAGCCGGATCATTCGACCGTCTCATGGCGAGATGCGTCAGGCTTTGCCATGACGGATGCGACAAGCAACGCCGCTTAGTCAAAGGCAGCCACTTCTTCGCGCCGCCCCCCCGTGGCGTGAGCCCGATGCGTAGATATGACACGGTCTGAGATCGAAACGTGTCCTCACGGCCACAGAGGCGGTTGGGCCCTGCTCGCCTTGATTGACAGGCAGGCTGGCGGTTTCTAAGGAAACCCCAATGCAAATGAGAAACGTTCTCATTTATTTCCTGTTTGTCTGTTCCGGTAGATTGATGTCCGTTTCCCTGCGTACCGCCTTGTGTCTGTCCTCACTCTTTTCGGCGGCAACGGTGCCGGGTGCTCTCGCTCAGGAACGCCAAACCCTGCCGGAGAAGGCGTCACCCCATCATGAAAGGGCGGGGCAGAGCAGGGCCACGCCTGCACAACCAGCCGCGCCATCTCGGGCAGGAAAAGCTCAATCCGCCCAAGGCGTTCACGAGACCATTCGTGTGGCGGGCACGCGTGGTGGCTTTCTTCCCGCTGCCGCAAGCAGCGCCACAAAGACGTCGACGCCGCTGGAGCTGACGCCACAGAATATCACGGTCATCACACAGGAGCGTATGAGCATTCTCAACGCCCGCAGCCTGTCCGAGGCGGTGCGCTACGCAGCGGGCGTTTCGGATTACGGCTCCAAGGACGACCCGCGCGGCTATTTTGGCACGATCCGCGGGTTCACACCCGATATCTATCTCGATGGCACACGCGCTCCTGATGCCAGCACATCGCAGAGTTTCAGCATCGAGCCCTGGGGGCTTGAGGAGATGGATGTCTTGCGCGGGGCATCTTCGGCCCTTTACGGGTCGGGGCAGCTTGGGGGCATCATCAATGCCGTCAGCAAGCGTCCGCATCCGGATCAGGTCAATGAGATCGACTTCCAGACCGGCTCCTATGGTCGTGTCCAGGGCGCGGTCGATGTCGGTGGCGCACTGAATGCCCGCAAGACGCTGCTCTGGCGATTCAACGGGCTGATACGCAAATCGGACACCTATGCACGCAATATCAAGAACAACGAGATATATGTGGCGCCCTCGCTGAGCTGGCGCCCTGATGAAAAAACCACGCTTACCCTGCTCACCAGTTTCGAGCAGCTCGATGCCGGGTCGACGGCGCAATTCCTGCCGGCTGTCGGGACCGTTCTGCCCTCGCGCTGGGGCCAGATTGCCCGCAACTTCCTGAGCAGCGATGCGGATTATGATGTCTACTCAAAGCGTCAGGTGGCGGTCGGCTATAATTTTGTCCGGCACATCCTGCCCAACTGGACCATCACGCAAAACATGCGTTACGCGCATCTCGACGTGCTCTACCGTTTCGTGACCACCTCGTCACTTTCAGCGGATAAACAGAGCATCAATCGCACCGCGCTTAACCAGCAGGGCAATTACAACAACGTCACCCTCGATACGCGGTCGGCAGTGACCTTCCATACGGGGGGCATTCATCATGAAATCCTGACAGGCGTGGATTTTCGCAGTGATTTTCTGGCCAATCGCCGCGGCCAGCGCGCAGCCCCCGCGCTCAATCTCTACAAGCCGGTTTATCGTGCCATCACCTGGCCAGGCTATGGCACCACCACGAGCACAAACGAGACGGAAACAGATACCGGTATCTATGCGCAGGAACAGGCCAACTGGCAGCGCTGGTATCTCACCCTGTCAGGCCGCGGTGATTTCACCCAGAGCATGACGGTCAATAATCTCAATGGCGGGCGGACACCACAAAACAACAATGCTTTCACGGGGCGGGTCGGGCTGGTCTATCAGTCTTCCATAGGGCTCAACCCCTATGTTTCCTACGCGACGTCATTCCAGCCCCAGGTCGGGACGACATTCGCTGGTTCGGCCTTCGTGCCGACCACAGGCAAGCAGATCGAGGCGGGTGTCAAATACAAGCCGGTCAAACCCCTGCGTGGTGTGGACAATTTCATGCTCACGGCTGATTTCTTCAATCTGGTGCAGGATAATGTTCTGACAGCCGATCCGGCCAATTCGTCTTTCAGCGTGCAGACCGGGCGGCAGAGAACACGCGGCTTCGAGTTCGAGGGCGTGGGCCGTCTGCCCTACAGGATCGATTTCATCGCAAGCTTTACCTATCAGGATCCGCGTGTGATGCGCTCGACAGTGGCAGCGCAGGTTGGGCAGCGGCCTGTGGCAATTCCCTCCCATATGGCGTCGCTGTTCCTCAAGCGTGACGTTGCCTTTTCGGCGCTCTGGCAGGCCGGTCTCGGGGCGGGCATGCGCTACACGGGTAATACCGCGGGCTCCATTCCCCTCACATTTTCCGTGCCTTCGCAGCTCGTATGGGATTTGCAGGCCCATATCGACCGGGGGCGCACGCGGGTGCAGTTCAACGGCACCAATATCGCCAATCGCAAATATGTAGCCATGTGCACCCGCGATGTTGCCTGCGCCTGGGCGCCCGGGCGCGCGGTATTCGTGACCCTGTCGCAGCGCTGGTAAGGCATAGCGACGGTAACATCCCGACGGGTCGCCTTCATGCCCCTCGCTCAGTGGGTCGTCTTTCGTGAGAGGAAGTCACCCTCATTCAGACTGCGTTCAATGGCTTCCAGCGAGCGGCCCTTTGTTTCGGGAATACGGCGCTCGATGAAGATCCAGGCAAGAGTGGTCAGGGCTGCAAAGAGAAGGAAGGTGCCCGATACGCTGATCATCGAGATGATCGACAAGGTCACCATCGAGATCAGCAGATCGAAAGACCAGTGCGAGACGGTGACAAGGCCCATGCCCTTGCCGCGCACAGCGAGCGGAAAGACCTCGGCACCTACCAGCCAGAGCGAGGCATTGATGCTCCCCAGCGTGCAAAGCACATACAGGATCAGGCCAGCCACCGCGAAAAAGCGCCCCATACCCTGCGGGTCGCCACCGAAGAACACGACAGCCAGAACGATCAGGGCAAGGATCGACCCGGGCAGCACGCGCAGCATGAGGCGACGACGCCCCCAGTGATCCACGGCCCAGAACCCGAACACCGTCGCAACGGTGATGGCCACGCCAATGGCCAGCGAAATGAGCAGGGCAGAATTGCGGTCGAACCCCGCGCCGGAAAGGATGGTCGGGGCATAGGTCAGGACGGCATTTGTGCCGGTTACCTGACTGAACATCGCAAGGCCGGTCCCGGCAATCAGGGCCGGGCGGAGCCGGGGTGAGAAAAGCAGGCGCCAGCTCCCCTGTTCCTGCGCGGCACCCTCTATGTCGCGCATTTCGGCCTCGGGGTCCTCACCGGGGCCTCGGAGGCTGCGCAAGATCGCGATGGCCTCGTCCCGTCGGCCCTTTGCGGCGAGAAAGCGCGGGCTCTCCGGCAGGAAAACCAGCCCGACCAGCAGCATCAGCGCGGGAATGGCACCGACGAGCACCATCGTGCGCCAGTCTCCTCCCCGGTCAAGCAGTCGGATGAGCAAGGGGCTGCCGCTCAGCCACCAGCCGATCAGTGAACTGATCAGGACGCCGCTGACAATGGCGAGCTGAAACAGCAGGACGAGCCGTCCCCGTCGTGAAGCTGGCGCCAGTTCAGCGATGTAGACGGGCACGATCTGGCTGGCGGCACCGACGGCCAGACCTAGCAGCAGCCGCATCAGCGTCAGTTCCGTAGGGGACATGGCCATTGCCGAGCCGATAGAGCCAAGCAGGAACAGTGCCCCCGACAGCCCGACTACCATGCGACGTCCCAGTCGGTCTGATAGAGGCCCTGCGGCCATGCATCCCAGCAAGGCGCCGGCAACCATGCCTGCGGCAATGGCCTGTTTGCCCAGCGTGCCAAGAGTGAAGCTGTCACCCAGTGTCAGGAGTGCTGCGGAAATGATGCCCTGATCATAGCCAAAGAGAATACCCGCCAGACCTGCCACGCAGGACGCGATGAACACGCGTCGGTGTCCCGCCTGCCCTGAGTGGGTGTTGTTTTCAAGGGCTGTGCCGGACGTGCCTGCCGGGTGAGTCGAACGCATGATGGCCTCTCAGACGCGGATCATCCAGGCGATCCGTGCCCAAGTGGTGCGAGAGATATTTTCGATACGAAAGACAAGATTTCGTTACGAAAGAGTCTCGACGTGTGATTTCAACCAGCCCAGTGCGGACAAATCACAGGATTCGTCAGGTGGATCGGGTATCACGGTGTCATGCGTAACATTTTCGTGGTTCTATAGTCACGTTTTGTGTGACGAATCGCGCGAGGCTGTCTGGCGCTCAGGTGTCGCGTGGACGTCTGGGCGGGGGCGGGCTGGCTGTCGCGGGGTTTTCCGGCCAGTCATGTTTCGGGTAACGGCCGCGCATGTCGCGTCGCATGTCGGCCCAGCCTGTGGTCCAGAAGGCGGCGATATCGGCAGTGATGGCCTGCGGGCGACCCGCAGGTGACAATAGGGCAAATTGCAGCTTGATGCGCCCATTGGCGATGCGTGGTGTCTCCTTCAGCCCGTAGAAGGCCTGCGCTCGGGCCGAGATCGTGGGTGTTGCATCGCGATAATCGATAGCGGGTTGTGCGCCGGGCAGGGTGAGGCTCGTCGGTAAAGCCTGATCGAGCTGTTTGAGCTGGGTGTAGTCGAGGCGTTGCCGCAGGAGGGGCAGCAGGTCCAGCGCCTGTATCTGGCTGAGCTTCGTCATGCCATCGATATAGGGGAGCAGCCACTCATCGAGAGTGGCGGCAAGGGTTTCGTCATCGGCGGCAGGCAGGGTCTCATCGAGATGGGCCCTTGCCAGGGCGAGCCGGGCACGAAATTGCTGGCATGACTCGGACCAGGTGAGGCTGCCAGCCAGATCGGCGCGTATGCGTGACAGCAACAGCGCCTGCACCTCCTCCGGCTTTGCCGGGGCAGAACGGTCGCGCAGTACCAGATTGCCAAGGCGCAGCCTTCTGCGGGCGATCACGTTGCCGGTTGTCGTATCAAGCGCGGTCTCGACCTGTTCCTCCGTACGGGCCAGCAAGGTTGCAGGCAGGTTATCGAGATCGAGCGGGGCGGCGAGGCAGATTTCGGTTGCCGTACGCACATGAAGGGCAGGGGCGACGATCAGGGTTTCGCGCGCCATCGGGTCGATGGCGCTCAGTCGGGCCGATCCTCCTCCCGACAGGCGATATCGTCCCGTTTCGCCCGCGGCCATGGCCACGCGATCGGGAAAGCCGGCGGCAAGCAGGGCCGCCGCACTGACTGGGTCGGGCGCAAGACGCTGGCTCAGCCCGAGGCGCTTCTGATAGCGCTGGGCGGATTGCCGGATACGGGCAAGGCTCGCCCGGTCGGCATGGGGGTGATGCTCGGCGCCCTCGATCAGGCTGAGACGCGTCTGGATATCAGCGGGTACCAAGGGGCTGCGCTGACCGGGGACGATACGCGGGCGTAGCGGGTCGCGTTCTTCCAGAAGGGCAGCGAGGGCGGCGGCGGTGGCCTTTTCGGATGGGGTACGGGCTGCGCACATCATCGCAGCCAGACGGGGCTGTGCGCCGAGCCGTGCCATAGCAGCGCCCAGCGGCGTGATCTTTTCTGCTTCATCGAGTGCCCCGAGCGCCGTGAGCAGGGCGCAGCCGGCCTGAAAGGCACCGGCGGGCGGTGTATCGAGCAAAGGCACGGCGGCTGGGGACGTGCCCATGACCTCGTGCCAGGCGGCAAGGTCAAGGCAATGGCCGGTCAGGTCGCTGGTCTGGATTTCGGGCAGATCATGGGCAATCAGGGCGCGGCCAGTGGCTTCTGTCCACAGACGTACCGCAATGCCTGGTGCCTCGCGTCCGGCGCGCCCGGCACGCTGTGTCGCCGTGGCCCGCGAGATGCGCATGGTCTCCAGCCGTGACAGGCCGGACCCGGCATCGAGACGCGGCGCACGGGCAAATCCGCCATCCACCACGATACGGACGCCAGGTACGGTGAGCGAGGTTTCTGCAATCGAGGTGGACAGCACCACCTTGCGCCTTTCGGCAGGTTTGAGTGCCAGATCCTGCTCGCGGGTATCGAGTTCACCATAGAGGGGGACGATCAGTGCCGGGGCATCGGCCAGTGCTGCCGCACAGCGTCTGATTTCGCCGACACCGGGTAGAAAGGCCAGAATATCGCCTTCCTCCTCAGCCAGCAGGCTGCGTATGGTGCGCGCCATGACATCGGGCAGTTCGCGCAGGGCTGCGATGTCCCGTCTGGCGTGACGTATGTCCAGCGCAAAGGCGCGGCCTTCGCTCTCGACCAGGACGCCATCGAGCAAAGAGGTAAAGGCGCGCCCATCCGTTGTGGCCGACATGGCCACTAGACGGAGTTCGGGGCGCATGGTGCGTTGCAGATCGAGTGCGAAACCAAGCGCTGTATCGAGATCAAGCGAGCGTTCGTGCACCTCGTCGAACAGAATGGCCGACACGCCCTCAAGCAGCGGGTCGGTCAGCAGGCGTCGCAGCAGCAGCCCTTCTGTCACCACCTCGATTCTGGTGGCCGCGCTGACGGCCGAATCCGTGCGCGTGCGATAACCGACTGTCTGGCCTGTGGCTTCGCCCAGCAGGGCGGCCATGCGATGGGCGGCCCCACGCACGGCAACACGCCGGGGCTCGACGACGATCAGGCGTCCTTCCTCGCGCCAGGGGGCTTGTAAAAGATGAAGCGGCACCAAAGTGGTCTTGCCTGCGCCGGGCGGCGCAACCAATACGGCATTGCGTCCGGCATCGAGCACGGCCTGAAGCTCGGGCAGGGCTGCACAGACAGGAAGAACGGGAAGCGAAATGAGATTGGCGGGCAATAGGGGACCGGTCATAATGACTTCTATGGCGCGTCCGCGGGGCGGTCGGCAATTCTCTTCCTTCACAGCGATTGGTCTCATGCTGCGCAAGCTGTCTCCTGTTGTCCTCACTCTGCTCGCCTTCGGTTCTGCTCCTGCCTTTGCTGCCGAGAGTGCTCCTGTCACCTCGGCCCATGACACCGCCACCCTGGTGACTGACCGCGACAGCGTCACGGCCGGGGGGGATCTGCATGTCGGGCTGCGTCTTCAGCTCAAGCCGGGGTGGCATACCTATTGGCTCAATGCCGGTGATGCGGGCGAACCCCCCACACTGAAAACCACGGCCAGCGGAGCCATGACCGGCCAGAGCGAGTTGATCAGCTTTCCCACCCCTGTACGCATCAGCGAAGGGGGGCTGATGTCCTACGCCTATACGGGTGACGTGCTTTTGCCCCAGACCCTGAAGCTGGAAGGCAAGGCGGGTGAGGTGACACTCAAGGCCCATGCGGAATGGCTGGTATGTGCGGCAACCTGTGTGCCTGAATCGGGTGATTTCAGCCTGACCCTGCCTTCAGGCAATGCGGCGCCCAACAGCGCCGCCGAGGGGCCGCTATTCGTCAAGGCGGCGCAGGCAAGCCCCATGCCGTCACCTTTTGCCGCTACAACGACATCAGACGCGACGCTGACCCTGAGTGGTCAGGGGCTGTCGGGTGAGAGCGTGAGCCGGGCCTGGTTCATGCCCTCCGTAACCGGCGTGATCGATCAGGTTGCCCCGCAGAAGCTGGAGGTCGGTCAGGGCAAGGTGTCGCTTGGCCTTCACTGGATCGATGCAGCGCATAAACCCGCGACGCTTGATGGTATCGTGGTGCTTCAGGATCAGGCGGGGCAGCAGACCGCTTTATGGGTTAACACCAGTCCCGGCACGGAGGCGGTCGGGCAGCGTGCGGGCTCGGGTGTGACGCTTCCCGGTGCGGGAGAAGCTCCGTCTGCGACGGTTCCTCCCCATACGGCGCTTTGGCAACTGGTGATCTTTGCCTTTCTGGGTGGGCTGATTCTCAATCTGATGCCGTGCGTATTCCCGGTTCTGGCCATGAAGGCGTTCTCGCTTGCCCGTCTGGGCGGGTCGAATCGCCATGAGCAGATCAGCAGTGCGCTTGCTTATATGACCGGTGTGATGGGCAGTTTTGCCACGCTGGGTATCGCCATGATCGTGCTGCGCAGCGTGGGCTCGGCGGCAGGGTGGGGCTTTCAGTTCCAGTCGCCTGTCTTCGTGCTTGGTGTGGCCTGGCTGCTTGTCATGATGGCCCTGAACCTGCTGGGTGTTTTCGAGGTAACGGCAGGACGCCTTGGTCAGGATGTCACGCCACGCCACGGCATATGGGGCGACATGCTGACCGGGTTGCTGGCTGTGGTCGTCGCCACGCCCTGCACGGCGCCGTTCATGGGGGCAGCCATTGCGGCGGCTTTGGGTGGACCGGCATGGGCAGGACTCATGCTTTTCCTCGCCATGGGGTTCGGTCTGGCATCGCCTTATGTCGCGATTGCCACCATTCCGTTCCTGGCCCGGCATATGCCGAAGCCCGGTGCCTGGATGGCTATTCTCAAGCAGGTTCTTGCCTTCCCGCTTCTGGGAACAGCAGTCTGGCTTTTCTGGGTTGCCTGTGTGCAGCGTGGCGCCATGATCCTGCCAGTCGGGCTGGGCGGCGCGGTTGCGCTGGGGCTGGCAGCCTGGCTGTTCGGCCTGACGCAACGCGAGGCGATGATCAGGGGTGCAACCCCCTGGGTCGTTATCGGTCGGGCTGTGGCCGTTATTATCCTGCTTCTGGCGGGCGCCAGTCTTGTGCGCGTTGCTGATAGCGAGGCAGCTTCACCCAGCTTTGTCGCTCATAGTGAAAATGGCGTCGTAGCCTATTCACCCGATCGGCTCGCCTCGTTGCGCGATGCTGGCAAGCCCGTCTTTATCGACATGACGGCGGCGTGGTGCATCACCTGCATGGTCAATGAGCGCGTTGCCCTGCAGGCAGCGCCCGTGCAGAGGGCCTTCGCTGCGCGGGGCGTGACATACATGAAGGGGGACTGGACCAATCGTGACGAGACCATCAGCGCCTATCTTCGTGCGCATGAGCGCGATGGCGTGCCGCTTTATGTCTATTATGCCCCCCACAAGGAGGGTGTGATCCTGCCGCAGATCCTGACTGTTTCCGAGGTGCTGGACGTTCTCAAATAGGATCGCCAGCCCGGGACATCCAAGCGTCAGGGCGTGGAAGCGCCAAAGCCCGAGCCCATATACATGTGACCATGCGGACCATGGCCGGATGGTCCCTTCATGCTGACGGATGTACCACCTGACCCGGTACCGGTCCCCGTCACTGGACGCAGGAGCCCGGCGCGGGTGTCATCCTCTGGTGGGTGGGGGTGGGTGCAGCAAGCCAGCAGCAGCATGGCAGCGAGCAGGGGAAGAATTCTCATGAGACACCTTGGCTGTTCTCGTGTCGCGCCGTGGGACTGTCAGGGGCCCCCTGCGCGATCTCTCCAATTCTAGGGGCTGAACCGATAACGGCAAGCCTGCAAGCGGATCACACCCAGACAGCCTCATTCAGCTCCCGATATCGCTCGATACCGATGGCGCGTATGCGCGACACGTCCTGATGGGGTGGCATACCGAAAATCGACTTGTAATCACGCGTGAATTGCGAGGGGCTTTCATAGCCCACAGCAAAACCGGCATCGGCGGCAAGGCGGTTTTCATAGAGCATCAGGCGGCGTGCTTCCTGAAGACGCAGGCGTTTGCGATACTGGACAGGCGATAACCCCGTGACCTCCTGAAACTTGCGATAGAACGTTGATCGCCCCATCCCTGCAAGACGGGGAAGGGCCGAGGCCTCGGTCTCTTCCATGAAATGGGCGCGCATATGGGCAAGCGCCTGGTTGATGCGTGATGCATCGCTTTTCTGGTCGGCAATTTCGTGCAGGACGTGGCGTTGATCACCCTGCAGGGCGCGATAGATGATCTCCCGCTTGAGCATGGGTGCCAAAAAGGTCCGGTCGTCATCATTGTCGAGGGCGATGAGCAGACGGCGCAGGGCGTCGAGCAGATCGGGGGTCACGGCACTCAGGCCAAGACTGCTGTGCAGGGGGGATCTGAGGCCCGGGTCAGCCCGTGTTTCAGCAATCACGCCGGCGATTTCCTCAGGCGTGAAGGCAATACAGGCGGCGAGATAAGGCGCCTCGGGCGTGGCGCGTGTGATATGTCCCGAAAGAGGCAGATCGACCGTCGCAACGAGATAATGGTTCTGGTCGTAGTCGAAGCTGCTCTTGTGAATCCTGATCCTCTTCGCCCCCTGAATGATGATGTACAGGCGTGGCTCATAGACGACCAGCAGCGGGTCGGTCGTGGTCTCCGAGCGGTACAGCGTCAGAAAATCGACAGCCGTGCGGGTGCTTTTGCGCGGACAATGGGCTCGCACAAGGGACTGCACGTCGCCCAGCATGGTTGCGTCAGCTTGTTGCCTCATCACGTCAATATGGGACTGCAAGACGATAAGGCAAGTTTTGAGGATTCGAGAGATAACGGTGCTGCGGTGTGGACGCGCATGGTCTGCATGTTCCGCAAGGACGGGAGTTTCACTGCATCAGGAGCCTGCCATGCCAGATCACGCCATGTCACCCGCAAAGGGGCTCATGACCACCCGCGCCCAGTCACAGCAGATGAGGCAATTATATCGTGTCTGGCGGGAGCAAATCAGAAAGCTCGAGCGACGCAGGATCTGTCTCTCGTCTGGGCAGAAACGCCTTATTCTGCGTGATCTCTGCCAGCATTACAGGACGCTCGACCAGTCCTGCCGATTGCTCCAGGCCTGAAAGATGATGGATCTCATCTTCGTTGCGGACGCTCTCAGATATGTCGGCCTGAATGTCTATCTGGCCTTTTTTCAAAACGGGAGAACTGATCAATGACGGCAAAACTTGCTTTGGTGACAGGTGCCAGCCGTGGGATTGGCGCCGGAATTGCCCGCCAACTCGCCAGCGAAGGCTATGACATCGCCTTTTCCTATCCCGGCGAAGAGGCCGGGGCGCAGGAGACAATCAGGCAGGTCGAGGCGCTGGGTCGCAGGGCGCTGGCCATTCAGGCCGACGGCAGCACAGTGGCTGGCAACGAGAACGTTGTGGCCGAGGCTGTGCGCGTGTTCGGTCGTCTTGATGTTCTGGTGTGCAATGCAGGCATGTACCCCAAGGGTACGATCGACGAGATCACGGCCAGCGATGTTGAAAAGGTGCTCGATCTCAATGTCCGTGGCCCGATGATCGAGACCATGTGCGCCGTGCGTCATATGAAGCCCGGCGGGCGTATCGTGCTGATGGGATCGGCTTTTGGTGGTCGTGCACCGCTGCCGGGCCTGTCGCTCTATTCCGGCACCAAGGCCGCCTTGCGCGGTTTCGCCCAGGGTGTGGCGCGCGATCTGGGTGATCGGGGGATCACGATCAACGTGGTGGAGCCGGGGCCGGTGAATACGGCCATGAACCCGTCAGACACCGAGGCGGCGAAAATTCTGGCTCGTTTCGTTGCGACCGGAGCCTATGGCGCGATCGAGGATATTGCTCATGTCGTGTCATTTCTGGTCAATGAGCGTTCGAGCTACATCACCGGATCATCTCTGGCGGTCGATGGCGGGTTGCTCGCCTGACCAAGGACATTGCCTTCTGCGCTCTTTCCGGAGCAGAAGACAACGCGACAGTTCGTTATCCGGCTTCGGCCAGGAGGGCCTCGTACTCGGCAGGTACCCCACAGAAGGTGATCGCCTCAGGCGGGATCACTTCATAATGGATTTTCATCCCGTCCCTGATCAGATGATTGTAGAGTGGTGCCACATAAAGCTCAGGAGATGACGGGGTGAGACGTTCCTGTTCGAGTGCTTTCAGGAAATCGCCGCTGCGGGCGAAATGGTAGAGTCCGTCACAGCACAGATCTGAAATCGGCTGCTTTTCGGTTGTGCGAATGGCCAGCGGCTCATCGCTGTTTTCCGCCGCGCCGACATAGGACCAGTTGGCACCCGACCCACGGAACACTTCGAGATAGCCATCCGATTTCCCGAACCATGCCCCTTGGGGAAAGCGGAAATTGGGGCGGAACGTGTCGATATTGAAAATAGTCAGGGGCGACCCGGCAGACATACCAGCCTGCTTGACGCCAAATTCCACCGTCTCGGCCTGGCCTGCAGTTTCGTGGTCGAGAATGACGATGCGCGCATCACGAATGCCAAGCGCCTCGATTTCGCGACGGATGAAGGTTTCCGTGTCCGCCACCGTGCGGGCGATGAACACGAAAGGCTGGCTCTCGAAATAGGCTGAAAAGCTCTCGATCGAATGGGCGAACACGCTCTTGCCATGCAGGGGAAGCATGTATTTGGGCACCGGATAGCCGGCTTTGGTGAAGCGGCTGGAGAGGCCAGCCATGGGGATGACGATCATCACGCAAGTCCTTCAAGCGTGGCATACAGACGAAGGGCATTGGCGATGAATGCCTTCTGCCTGTCCGGCCGGTCGGAATGGAGCGGCAACATGGAAACGAAAAGCGATGTCATGATGGCGCGCGTTTCCCGGCTTGCCGTAGACAGACCTGCAATCTTCATTTCGGCAAAGGAGTTCTGCAGCCAGTCACGCTGGGGCGAGGCATCGAACTCCAGATCGAAATCGTACTCTGACTGCTGCGTCAGGGTGTAACGACCCGCCAGAATGAAATCATACAGCCCATCGACGGAATGGGAGAATTTCGCGATATCATAGCGGAAATCGCCCCAGATTTCGAGCTTGTCTGCAAAAACGTAACCACGTGGATCGATGACCGATATACGGCTGTTGCGCGAATTGTAGAGGATGTTGCTGAAGCAGAAATCACCATGCATCAGCGTTGCGCGCGCCGACGGGTCATGCGTGATGAGGGCCTCGATCTCCTGGGCAATGGTCATGAGCGACGGCATTGCACGACCCTTGAACGTCAGAGGGCGCGTGACATCGAACCCTGTTTCTCTGGCAAAGCGCTCAAGGCGTTCGACGGTCTTGCCCCCCATGAGCTGACGCGAATAGGCCTCACGTGGTGCATCGCTGTGGGTGGTGGCACAGAGTTCGAGGAATTCCGAACTGCTCGTCAGGATCTTCTTCCAGGTGACACGACCGATGGAGGAAAACACGTAAAGCTCGGAGAGGTTGGGCGCGTACTGGTATTCAGTGGTGTAAAACGCCTGGCTGTCGTTCTCGCCCTTGTCGAGCAGACGGGCCGCATAGGGCTGCACCGCTGCGGGGATGGACTCGAACCAGTTGGCCTCGCCCTTCATTTTGAAGCGGTCTTCAGAAAGCTTGCGAACCGTGCTTTGCGTGATTTGCAGCGAATTGAAGGCGCGGGCGGTGGTGACAAGGCGGCGCGACCGGAAATAGGTCTGGATATGGCCAAAATCATACCAGCCATCGACCTGCTTGAGAGTCAGAGGGCGATGCTTGATATAGAGATTGAGGCCCGTGATGAAATTGCCACGGGCCTGGCTGATGGCACGAACAAGCTCGACCCCGTTTGAAAATGAGAAAAACCCGCACGCAATCGGGCGCTCTAGGTCTTCCTCGCTGGTGGCCTCGATCGTCTCGAGGCTGCTGATCGCGCCCTCATCGTGATTGATCACCGCCCAGGAGTAGTCATCACCCTCCCGGTGGCTCGCGACAACATTGAGGCCGGTTGGAATCGTGCCGAGTACCGTGTCGCCGTGAAGGATCTGGATGCCGACCGAATAGGCATTCAGAACGTTGATCGCATAGACAACAGCTTCACCCAGGGACATGCCGTCAGGCAGGGGGAGCAACGATACCCCCTTCTGTTCCAGCCTGTGCAGGTCATAGGCCGGAACTTCATAGCTCTCTGGAACAGCCAGATAGATCTGGCTGATATTGAGGTCCTGCGCCTTCAGGCTGTCCGCCTGAATGTCATAGAGACGTCCTACGCCAAGCGGCAGAAAGGACGGTGGCAGTTGCCCGAACTCTGCAACGAGTTCCTGCGTGACATAGGCCCCGGACATGATCAGGGCGATGGAGGAAGAGGGGTTCATTTGCCTGATTCGATCAATGCATTGATTTCAGCGAGCGAGAGCGTGACGAATTCCCGGGGGCGAATGGCACGGTCATCGACATAGAAACCTTCGGTGCCGCACCACGGCTTGCCGACATAGATCTCGTCATAGGGGACATCGTGCTTCTTGAGCCATTCAAGAATGACGGGAAGTGTATTCGCGTTGATCTTGCCGACAGCACCCTGATAGGTGCGCATATTGCGTGCCGTCTGGATTAGGATTTCAAATCCCTGCGCCTTGTATTCGCGCAGCTTGGCAATGAGCGGAAGGTTGGGTTCCTTTTCGCTATATGACAGATCAGGATTGCTGATGGTGAGGGTGTCGTCGAGATCAATAACGAGACGCTTCATAGCCAGGGTCGAGCTCCGCAAATTCTTGACTGAACTACCTATTGGGTTTGAATTGAAATTGCCAGACAACTGAGCGAGATGAAAAACTTTGTTTTTCTGATATTTATATGACAAATCATGCATTATTTGTCCATAAACATTGCCTGTATGAGGCTGAATTGTTCAGATTGACCGATGATTGCAAAGAAGCCGTGCCTTTGCCCATTTGGGAGCGCAATAGCAGGTCGGCGACCATGGTGAGCGGATGGAAACAAGCGTCTGACCGTGGCAGGCTGAAGTCGAATGTATGCCAAGCCTGAGAAGCCTTGGCGCCATAAGTCAACGGGTCAGGGGCGTGTCATGTGCAGCAGCTGTTGCCATGCAGAAGGAATCAGCGGGAGGACACCAGAAAGCGTCCGAGAGAATGTATCCGCCCGGCATAAGCGCATCGGGTATGATTTGCTTTGCTTGCATATTTGATATTTTGGGGAGGAATATGGTGCCCAAGACCGGGATCGAACCAGTGACACTGCGATTTTCAGTCGCATGCTCTACCAACTGAGCTACTTGGGCACCGTCACCTGACGGTGTGAAAGGGGGTTTACTCCAAGCCGTCACGGTGATCAAGCGGGGGAAAGCCGTTTTTTTCGGCTTCATCCTCATCCACGGCCGGAACGCTGTAGCTTTCATTGAACCAGCGCCCCAGATCCACATCGGCACAGCGTTTGCTGCAAAATGGCCTGAAGGCGTGGAGCGTCGGTTTCTGGCAGATGGGACACAGGCTCATGGGGTGAAACTCCAGTAGCTGTCAGGGTAATCAGGCATCATGTACAGGGTGAGCGGTGCCCCCCATTCAAGCGAGAACTGTGCCACGGCCTGATTGTCCGCCTCCAATGCGCGTGTGACAGCCAGCGACGCCTGCAGAACCGGTGTTGGGGTGGCCCTTTGTTCCGTCGGCCTCACTGGCCGGTCGCGCAGGATTTGCCGCAGCGCCTGCAGGCCACGGCCACCGGGGCTGGAAAGGCACTCATGCAAGGGCGCGCGCCCCCTGGTACGAACGATCTCCAGCAGACCCAGCGCAGTCGCGCCCAGCATGCGCGGTTGCATCGGATCGCCTTCGAGCGCCTCGGCCAGAAACCTGCCCAGCGCTGGACGCTTGCGCAGGGGGACTCCCGCCGGATCAACCAGAATTGCCCCGCTGAGATTGCGCATGCGTATCTGCTGCGCCAGAGCCGCAAAGGCGTGACGATTGGCTGTGAACCCGTCCATTTGCCGACGCTGATCGGGATGGGGGTCATCCAGATCGATGGCGGTCAATGCAGGGGTCGGGCTGAAGCTCGCCCTGATGCCATGGGGCAACGCTGCTTGCGGCGTCATCAGGTCATCGCATTCAGCATCGAGCACAGCGTCGAAGGCGCGGCTGACACGGGTGATGCGTGGCCTGAGGGCAGCAGGGATCAGGGCCATGAGGGTTGGGGAGTCACACAGCAATGCGGCGTCCGGGTAACGCGCTGCGATGTCCTCAAGCGGTGAGGGGCCTCGTGCGACAAGGCCGGGGCGGTCGGTCGCCGTGAGTGTGTGGCTGACGGGCTTGAGGCGTAGCCCCTTGCCATTCTGGGCACTGCGCGTCACGCGTGCGGCGACCAGAGCTCCTTCGGCATGGGTGCCGGTGAGAAAGCCGGAGCTGTTGTCACCAAGAAGCACGAAAGCGCCGCCCAGAGCGGGCGCGGATTTCTGCACGCGTACGGCGTGGATGTCCCCATAGCCGTCGGGCATGCCTGGGCGCCACAGGGCAAAATCGACAAGTCTATCCTCATCGCAAACCGCGATGCGTGCCTCGCCCGGTGACCAGGCGATGCGACATTCCATCATACGATGAAGCGACAGGGCTGGCCACGTAGCATCTGGGCCGTCTCGAAAAGGGGAAGGCCAATCACGGCTGAGGGACTACCGCCCACATAGCGTATGACAGAGGCTGCGGCACCCTGAAGCGCATAGCCGCCAGCCTTGCCCTGCCAGTCTCCCTGATCGAGCAGCGCCGCTATCTGCGCCTCGGTGAGGCGGGAGAACGTCACATCGGTCTCGACCAGACGCTCCACCTCACGTCCGGCAGCCCAGCCACCGGCAGGTAGCACGCAGACGGCAGTCAGGACTGTATGACGACGACCGGAAAGCAGGCGAAGGCAGCGTTCTGCCGTTGCGCGGTCTTCGGCCTTGGGCAGGATGCGACGCCCGACGGCGACCAGCGTGTCAGCAGCCAGAACAAGGGCTTCCTGCTGGCAGCGCGTGGCGACAAGTTCGGCCTTCATGCGGGCCAGACGCGCCACGCAGGCGCGGGGCGTCTCGTTCTGTCGTGGCGATTCGTCCAGATCGGCCGCGTCGATGCGATCCGGGGTCAGCCCGATCTGTCGCAGCAGGTCCACCCGTCGCGGCGATGCCGAGGCAAGAACCAGCTCCGGCCTTGTGCCGTCTGTCACGCGAACGCTCTTACTTGAAGCGGAAGGTGATGCGGCCCTTGGACAGGTCGTAGGGGGTCATTTCAACATTCACGCGGTCACCAGCCAGAACGCGGATACGGTTCTTGCGCATCTTGCCGCTGGTATGGGCCAGAATGGTGTGCTCGTTGTCGAGTGTGACGCGGAACATGGCATTTGGCAGCAGCTCGGTCACCGTGCCGCTGAATTCGATCATGTCTTCTTTTGACATCTGAGTCCTTGAAACTGTGTTCTGATACAGGCCGGAAAATCCCCGGCAGGATGAAATTATGCCGCGTATGTGCTGGCTCGACGTCGCTACGTCAAGTTTCTTGGTGATTCTGGCCCTGAAAAGAGGCGTTTTGGCCTCTGCGCGTTAGCCTTGTCACCCCGGGTTACGGACTTTCTTCCCTACCGTCACGAATGGCAGGATCAGGGACCATGACCGGGGCGATGCCGCCAGCAGACTTCAGCCCAGAGCGTCGAGTCGTGCCGACAGGCTCAGCGCATGGGCATCGAGCCCCTCGGCTTTGGCCAGCCTGACGCCTGCCGGACCGACAGCGCGCAGACCATCGGCCCCGGCTGAGATCGTGGTGGTGCGCTTGAGAAAATCAAACACCGACAGGCCCGAGGCAAAACGTGCCGTGCGGCTTGTGGGCAGAACGTGGTTCGGCCCACCGACATAATCGCCTACAGCCTCGGGGCAATTGCGACCAAGGAACATGGCACCGGCATGACGGATCAGGGTGGAGAACTGCTCGGCATCATCCAGCATGACCTCGAGATGTTCAGAGGCGAAGCGGTTGGCAATTTCAGCGGCCTCATTCCAGTCGCGCACAATCACCACCGCGCCATGATCGGCCCATGACTTCCCGGCAATGGCAGCACGGGGGAGGGTCTTGAGTTCGGTCT
The DNA here is from genome assembly GCF_057319415.1 of Asaia sp. A2. Classification (NCBI taxonomy): domain Bacteria; kingdom Pseudomonadati; phylum Pseudomonadota; class Alphaproteobacteria; order Acetobacterales; family Acetobacteraceae; genus Asaia; species Asaia sp. A2. The sequence continues at coordinate 43,903 of NZ_JBXWTO010000014.1, read as the reverse complement.
CTACGGCTTCCACCACAGATCGGGCAAAACCGGCATCGTCTGTGATGAGTACTGCCTGGGCCAGTTCGTCATGTTCTGCCTGAGCGAGCAGATCGAGCGCCACGAAACGCGGGTTGTTGCGGTTGTCGGCCACAATCACGACTTCGGACGGACCGGCAATCGAGTCGATCCCCACGTGACCGAACACCTGACGCTTGGCCTCGGCGACATAGGCATTGCCCGGACCGACGATGCGATCGACAGGGCGAATGCTGTTCGTGCCATAAGCGAGCGCCGCCACAGCCTGCGCACCGCCAACCCGATAGATCTCGCTCACGCCGCAGACACGTGCAGCCGCCAGAACGAGCGGGTTCAGTACGCCATCGGGGCAGGGCACACACATGGCGATGCGGCCAACGCCTGCCACACGGGCTGGCATGGCGTTCATGAGCACAGAGGACGGATACGCGGCCTTGCCACCCGGCACGTAAAGCCCGACGGCATCGAGCGGCGTCCAGCGCATGCCCAGGGTCAGCCCGGTCTCGTCCTTATAGGCGAGGTTCGAAGGCATCTGCGCCCGATGAAAGGCTTCGATGCGTGAAGCGGCGAGATTGAGCGCCTCCATCAGATCGGCATCGACCTTGTCAGCCTCGCGTGCAATTTCGTCTGCGGTGATGGCCAGCCCTTCCGGGGCGAGGCTCAACCGGTCGAAACGCGCCGTATAGTCGCACAGAGCCGTGTCACCCTGCTCACGAATGGTGGCGATGATATCGCGCACCGGCGTGCTCACGCTGGTTTCAACAGCGCTCCGGTCAGAAAGCAGCGTTACGAGACGGGATTCGAAATCCGTGTCGGTGCTTTGCAGCCATTTCATGCTGTTTTCTCCTGAAGGGCGTCGCGAAAGCGTTCGATCAGGGCACGAATGGCGTCGGGTCGGGTTTTCAGGGCAACGCGATTGACGATGAGGCGGCTCGTGACATGCGCGATGACATCAGTCTCACGCAGGCCATTGGCCTTGAGGGTCGAGCCGGTATCCACCAGATCGACAATCACGCTGGCCATGTCGAGTGTGGGGGCGAGTTCCATGGCGCCGTGCAGATGCACGATCTCGGCATTGATGCCTTTGGCAGCGAAGTGACGTCGCGTGATGGTCGGATATTTGGTCGCAACACGCAGATGCGAACTGGCTGCGGTCTTGTCATGATCGCCGTCCTGACCGGCCATCCTGACCGGGCGGGCGATGGAAATGCGGCAGCCGCCAATTCCGAGATCGAGCGGCGCATAGATGTCGGGATAGTCGAATTCCATCAGCACATCGGCACCGCAAACGCCGATCTGCGCGCCACCATGCGCCACAAAAGTCGCGACATCGAAAGAGCGTACGCGCACCACATCGACCTTGGGGTCGAGCGTTGGAAAACGCAGGCTGCGTGTCCCTTCGCCAATGGCGCTGCCATCCTGAAAAAGCCCTGTGCGTTCGAGCACGGGGCCTAGCGCCTTGAGGATACGCCCCTTTGGCAGTGCCAGAACGAGCGGCGCATCGTTCAGAGGCGCGTGCTGGGCATTGTCACGGGATTCGGAGGCGGGTTCGGATACGGCATTCATCACGACATTCCTGTAGCACAATCTTGCTCAGTCAAGAACCGGGCGGCCGCAAGGTTTTTGTCCGGGATACTGGCCGTCAGCCCTCGGGCCGCAGGGCCTTACGCGCTGGCGACAGGAGGTATGGCTCACGCAGTGATGACCATCCTGATTGCCAGGAAGGCGGGCGGACCTGCAACCCAAAGCGTCGCAATCCGCTAGATTGGGCAAGAACCGTCTTTTCGGGAATGACAGGAGCCCTGAATGTCTCGCAGCGAATTTACCCCTGACCTCGCCATTGCCACCCCGCGTGCCGATGAAGAACAGGTCCATCTGCAACTCAATGACGGGGCACGCATCCCGCAATTCGGCCTTGGTGTTTACAAGACCCCGGCCGACGAAACGGCTGAGATCGTGCGCTATGCCGCCAAGGCAGGCTATCGCATGGTCGATACGGCCGCGTTTTACGGCAATGAGAGTGGTGTAGGCGACGCGTTGCAGGATCATCCGGATCTGTATGTCTCTACCAAGCTCTGGGCCAGCGACATGGGTTATGATGCCGCCCTGCGTGCCTTCGATGTCAGCGCGAAAAAGCTGCGTCGCGATGTGGTCGACCTCTATCTGATCCATTGGCCCATGCCGAAGAAGGATCTGTACGTCGAAAGCTGGAAAGCGCTCATCGAACTCAAGAAACAGGGGCGTATCCGGTCGATCGGTGTCTGCAATTTCGAGCCCGAACATCTGACGCGTCTGATCGAGGAAACCGGGGTCAAGCCGGTGCTCAACCAGATCGAACTGCATCCGGCCTTCCAGCAGAAGAAGCTGCGGGCTTTCAATGAATCGCTCGATATCCGTACCGAAGCCTGGAGCCCGCTGGGACGCGGTACGGGGCTGGATGGCGAGATCATCACCAGCATCGCGAAGAAGCACGGCAAGACGCCGGGTCAGGTGACCATCCGCTGGCATCTTGATCAGGGCAATGTCGTCATCCCCAAATCAGCGCATCAGAAGCGCATCGATGAGAATTTCGATGTGTTCGATTTCTGCCTCGATGAGGACGATATGAGCCGTATCGCCACCCTCGACCGGGAGGATGGACGCACTGGCCCCAACCCGTTCACGGCAGATTTCTGAGCCCATTTTCACCCGACCGGCGCTCACATGAAGGGGCGCTGACGTCCTACGGGGGCGAGAATGCGGGCTTTATATCGAGAGAGGAAGCCGCTGCTTTTGGTCAAGGCAGACGGCTTCTCTAACAGGGCGAGGTTCGCGTGCCCCGCGGGTCTTGCTTCTGGCTTCGCTCTATCTGGGTTGGGGGATCACGCATCCCCCTCCAAGCGGTAATGAGGCCTGACGTAACGCCATCTCTGATGGTGGTCCGTACTCGCCGGTGCACCTTGAGCACTCAGGTTCTGATACGGAGGCCTTGGTGCCGTCCGGCATCCTGAGCCCTGACAAAGTGCACTCCATTCCGGCTCGATATCCGTCGAGTAAAAAGCGGCCCTTTTGCCGGGTCAAAGCCTAAGGCGACAGGCGAGCGAGTTCGGATAGTGACGGGGGTGGGACTTACGACGCGCTTTTCAGGCAGACATCCCGTTACCTGTCTTGTTACGTCGTTCGGTCACGCGGCCAATACGATAAGGGCCGGGCTCCGCTGATGGAGCATGGCCGCCTGTCGCGTCCTGCGTACTCCCTCAGACGTCGTGTACCGTATCCAGATCGCCAAACCGGGTGAATTCGCCCTCGAAATACAGTGGGATGGTACCGGTTGGTCCGTGACGCTGTTTTTCCAGAATCAGTTCGGCCTTGTTATGCACGAGCGCCATCTTGCGCTGCCATTCCTCCATCGCGACCTGATATTTGTCCATGCTCTCATAAGCGCTGTCTTTGGGCATGCGCTGCTGGAGATAATATTCATCGCGATAAACGAACATCACGGCGTCGGCGTCCTGCTCGATCGAGCCTGATTCGCGCAGATCCGAAAGCATCGGGCGCTTGTCTTCTCGCGATTCTACCTGACGCGAAAGCTGCGACAGGGCGATGACCGGCACCGAGAGTTCCTTGGCGATGGCCTTGAGCCCCTGGGTGATCATCGAGATTTCGAGCACGCGGCTCTCGGGTTTGGTCCCGATGGCAGGGCGCATGAGCTGGAGGTAGTCAACCACCACAAGGCTGAGCCCCTTGGTGCGTGCCAGACGGCGGCACCGTGTCCGCATGGCGGAAAGCGAAATAGCCGGGGTATCGTCAATATGCAGGGGCAGTTCCGACAATTCGCGCGAGACACGCACGAAGCGATCGAACTCGCGCTGGCCGATATCGCCACGACGAATTTTTTCACCCGACACTTCGGACTGCTCGGAGAGGATACGTGTCGCCAGCTGTTCCGATGACATTTCGAGCGAGAAAATGGCGACAGCGCCCCGCGGCTTGATGCCCTTGTCTTCGGCCTCGCGCAGAAGCGCCTGTGCAGCCGAGAAGGCGATCTTGGTGGCCAGGGCGGTTTTGCCCATGGCCGGCCGCCCGGCCAGAATGAGCAGATCCGACGGATGCAGGCCGCCGGTTTTCTTGTCAAAATCGCGCAGCCCTGATGTCAGGCCACTCACATCGCCTGTGCGCTGAAAGGCCTGCTCGGCGACCTGCAATGCGCCGGTCAGGGCGCGCTCGAAGGTGACGAAACCGCCATCCTGCCCCTTGTCGGTGGCAAGCTTGAACAGTGTTTCTTCCGCCGCCGCGATCTGGTCGCCGCCCTCAAGGTCGGCACGCGCCCCATAGGCGTTGTTGACGACCGTCTCGCCAATATCAATCAGCTGGCGGCGTATCCAGGCGTCGTGAATGGCGCGCCCGTAATCACCGGCGTTCACGATACCGACCATCGCCATCAGCAATTGGCCCAGATATTGCGGTCCGCCTACCTCATCCAGCAGGCCCGAATGTTCGAATTCGGCGCGCATGGTGATCGGATCGGCCAGCATGCCGCGATCAATGCGTCGGGCGATGGCCTCGAAAATCCGCCCATGCAGAGGGTCGGCGAAATGGGCTGCCTCAAGGAAATCCGAGACGCGCTCATAGGCCTTGTTATTGGTCAGCAATGCACCCAGCAGGGCGCGCTCTGCCTCCGGATTGGCAGGAGGGGTGCGCCGAAGCAGCGCAGTCAGGCCGTCATCGGCCATAGCTCGTACAGGGGTATCGGTCATGGTCACAGCGCCCCTCTACCACGCCCGATGGCGATTCGATCAAGTTAAGAGGATGGGGTGTTGCCACCTAGGGGCAATAAGTCGATTCTCCCCTCCCTGCCCGGCTAATGGGGGGAGGCGGCCGTATGGGGTTCGTTCGAGGCCCTTGCCTGCCGGTATCTGTCTCTGGCCTTGCTGGCCGGGCACCGGGCCTTGGAGGTGCATCCCTCTGGCATCATCGTTTTGTGAGACCAAGCCATGACCCATCCCGCCCTTTTTGCCCATATCCCCGGAGAGGGGTTGTTGCAGGTGCAGGAACTCGGTCTGGCCTTTCTGCTCTCGGCGCTGATCGGGCTTGAGCGTGAGTATCGACAGAAGGCAGCGGGGTTTCGCACCTATACGCTGGTTGGGGTCTCCGCCGCGCTGTTCATGCTGATCTCCAAATACGGTTTCGATGACGTGCTCACCCCGGACCGTGTGGTAGTCGATCCGTCGCGTGTTGCGGCCCAGATCGTGTCGGGCCTCGGCTTTATCGGTGGCGGTGTCATTTTCATGCGGCGCGATACGGTGCGTGGCCTGACCACTGCCGCCTCTGTGTGGCTGACAGCGGCTATCGGCATGGCGTGCGGCGCGGGGATGACAATCGTCGCCGTGCTGACGACAATCGGTTATCTGCTGATCATGTTCCTGACGCCCGGCTGGCTTCTGCATTTCCCGCGTGCCCCGCGTCACGGGTTCAAGGTTAGTGTACGCGGTGCCGCTGATATCGATTTTGTCGATCCTGTCTGTGCTGCGCTCAGGAAACTTGGCTTCTCGCTGGGCCATATGGCGCAGGAACGTCATGACGAAAGCGATCGGCTGATCATGACGGTGCATGTACACGGCCTCAAAGCCCCGGATGATGTCGTGACAGCCTTGATGCACCTCCCTGGCGTGCAGGCGGTCTGGAGCGAAAAGCAGGATGAGGCTCCGGACTAGGCGTCTGTCATCTCGTATGGCTGCGGGGTTCGCCCCGTGCGCCCGATAGGCATCGCCTCGGAACAGTCCCGAAGCGATGAGATGTGCCCGAACAAGTCAGAAACGGCATACTCCGGCCCGAAAAAACGGGATTTACTCTGGACGGCAGATCAGGGGCATCCAAAGGGCGACTGCCCTTTGGCGGGTTTCAGGGCAGAGCCCTGAGAGAATTGTCTGCGGAAGCACTGCCTAGAAGCTGTGCAGATGGCAAAGCCCTTCCGGAGAGAGAATACGGGTCAGGGTTTCCTCGGGAACGAGCTGGCGCTCACGGACGATTTCGATCACGCCGCGTCCGGTGCGATGGGCTTCCAGCGCGATGGCAGTGGCGGTTTCGTAGCCGATAAAGGGATTGAGCACCGTAACCAGCCCGATCGAATGGGTGACCATCGCCCCAAGCTGGGCGGCATTGGCGGTGATGCCACGAATGCAGCGCGATTCGAGTGTCAGACAGGCAGCGTGCAGATGGGTGAGACTCTTGAACAGACTATGGGCAATGATAGGCTCGAAGGCATTGAGCTGTAGCTGTCCGGCTTCGGCGGCCATGGTGACGGTCAGGTCGTTGCCGATGACTTCAAAAGCCACCTGATTGACCACGTCCGGAATAACGGGATTGATCTTGCCCGGCATGATCGACGAGCCCGATTGCATGGGCGGCAGGTTGATCTCGTTCAGCCCGGCGCGAGGGCCGGAGGATAGCAGCCTCAGATCGTTGCAGATCTTGGAAATCTTGACTGCAAAACGCTTGAGAACGCCTGACATTTGAACAAAAGCGCCGCAATCCTGTGTCGCCTCGATCAGATCCGAGGCCGTCAGCAGATGCAGATTGGTGATCATGTTCAGATGGCCGCAGACGGTTCTGGCAAAGGCGGGATGGCCCGCAATGCCGGTGCCGATGGCCGTGCCGCCCAGATTGATCTCGCTGATCAGAAGAATGGCCTCCTGTAGGCGCTTCTGATCTTCGTCCAGCATGACGGCATAGGTGTGAAATTCCTGCCCGAGCGTCATGGGAACGGCATCCTGAAGCTGGGTGCGGCCCATTTTCAGAATGTCATGGAATTCCGTTGCCTTGGCCATGAAGGCCTTGCGGAGCACGGTCATGGCATCGGTCAGATGGTTCACGCCGTGAATGGCGGCAATACGCAGGGCCGTGGGATAAACATCATTGGTGCTCTGGCCCATATTGACGTGATCGATGGGGTGAAGCGCTGCGTAATCTCCTTTAGCCCGTCCCAGATGATCGAGGGCGCGATTGGCGATGACCTCGTTGGCATTCATGTTGGTCGAGGTGCCGGCCCCGCCCTGTATGACATCAACCACGAACTGGTCATGCAGCATGCCAGCGCGCACATCCTCGCAGGCAGCAACAATGGCGCGCGTGCAAGAGGCATCGAGCAGGCCAAGGTCATGATTGCTTTGGGCTGCCGCCTGCTTGATGGCGGCCAGGGCATTGATCAGCTCGGGATAGGCGCTGATCTGTCGTCCGGTGATGGGAAAGTTCTCGACAGCACGCAGCGTGTGGATACCGTAATACGCCTCTGCCGGCACCTCGCGTGTGCCGAGAAGGTCGTGTTCCGTTCTGGTGGCTGGCATGATCGTCTCCTCAGTCCTGTTACCAGAGGAAATGATCATGCCGTGCATGACAAGCCAGACGGGGGGCTCAGGGCATGTCCATTAGGGGCATGAGCCATGCGATCATTGCAGGGGATATTGCGCAGCCTTGCGGTGTGCGCCTTACATGCCTCTGGAAATGCAGAGCGTTGCACCGCAGAAGTGATGGCGTCAGGCTGTGAAGAACCGGCTCAGCCCCAGATCACGCAGCCCCTTGCGATAGGCGATCGAACTGCGATCGGCCATGACATGGGCCTCAAGTGTCGGGTCGAGGGGCAGACATTCGGGCTTTTGGGCCTCCACGAGCAGACGATCCTCCTCAAAGACGCGGCGATTGAAGTCATAGACGGCTTCGACGGGGATATCGGTATCGAAGTTGCGGCAGATCGGCGCGAACATGCGTGTCTTGCGGGCAGAGACGGGTGAGGCGGCATTCATGATCACCAGACGGCCATCTTCCGGAAAATGGATCTCCAGCGTTGCCGTGAAGGGCAGGGAGGTCCGGAAGTGTCGCAGCCACTCAAAACCCGCCGGGGCACGCCCTTCTACGCCAATGGGGTAATTGCCGACCGAGCTGCGATATTCGACCTCGAAACCCTCCTCTGTCCGCCGCGGCATATAGGGGGGAACGACCGGGTTTTCAGGGTCGGCAAAGGTGTCGGCATGCACGAAGGCAAAATGTGCGACATCCAGAAACCCCTCGACCTGCCGACCGGCAAACCCGGCGATGTCGATCGAGGGACAGGTGATCTGTTGATAGGCCGGGTCATGCCAGTGGGGCATGGTCGGCACGTCATGGGGCGTCTCGCCAGCGAGACACGTCCAGACCAGACCATAGCACTCGCGCATGGGGAAGGTTTTCAGGTGCAGCTTGCCCGGTATGGCAGAGCTGGGATGGGCAGGAACACGCACGCAGCGCCCTGACCCGCCAAAGCGAAAACCGTGATAGGCGCAGGCAATGGTCTCGCCATCACCCGTGCCGAGGCTGAGCGGCACACCGCGATGCGGGCAGATATCCTGTGCCACCACGATATCGTCACCCGCACGATAGATGACCAGCGTTTCATCCAGCAATGTGGCCGCCACAGGAGCGGTGCCGATGTCGCGGCTCAGCGCGACGGGATACCAGAAGCGCGAGAGAATGGCCCAGTCTGCTGCGTCAAAGCTGCACTGGCGCGGAAGCTGTATCGGGCGGTCGAGTGTTTCGGACATGAAAGCCCCCGCAGAAGGAGTGGATCGTCACAAAGACATGTCACGCCCACCCCGTTCGAGGATATATCCAAATTCCTTACAGGGCGTTTCAAAAAAGAGAGCACTCGATCATGCCGGTCTTCTCCCGTTTCTCGCGTTATTTTCTGGCCGTGGCGCAGCATGGGTCGATCCGGCGCGCGGCCGAGGCAACCGGTATTTCGGCCTCATCCATCGACCGGCAGATCCTGCAGGGTGAGGCCCGTCTGGGTGCTGCCTTGTTCGAGCGCCTGCCGTCAGGGCTTCGGCTGACGGCAGCAGGCGAGATGCTGCTCGTTCAGGTCAGACGCTGGGAGCGGGAATTCGAGGATTGCCGGACGCGCATGGAGGATCTCAAGGGGCTCAAGCGCGGCCATGTGACGCTGCTTATTCCGGAGGCAATGGCAAGGGGGCTGGTTCCACGTATTGTGGCCTCCATACGCGAGCAGCATCCAGGGGTGACGCTGGGCGTCCGTGTCATGACCAATCACGAGATTTCGCCGGCCCTGCTCGAAGGGCAGGGAGATCTGGCGCTGGTTTTCGATCCTGTAGTGTCGCATCGCCTTGAGGTGCGGGCCTCGGTTGCCTTTCCTGTCGGGTTTGTCACGACACCCGGCCATCCGCTGACCGAAGGGCAGACGGCGCGGTTCAGCCAGTGCAGCCTCTACCCTGTGATCGCACCACGACCGCCATTGGCGCTGGGACAGAAGATTGCCTGGCTGGCCGAGGAAACCGGACTGGCACTGAATCCGGTCTGCGACTCAGATGATATCGAGGCGATCAGGGCGCTGGTCCGTCATGGGGTCGGGGTCAGCCTGCTCAGCTATATCGATGTCCTGCCAGAGATCGAGGCCGGGACACTTGCCTTTGTGCCGCTCGAGCACAGCCGGATACGCCCTCTGACGCTCGGATTCTGCGTCGATCAGGCGCGATCCCTGCCTGTGGCAGCGCGGCTTGTGGCGCAGGCGCTCGAGCAGGGCCTACCGGAACTAGCCTATTCCGCTCCGGCTGTCTGAGCGGTCATGTCCTAGCCTTCGTGGTGATTGACCAGAGGCTGATGGCCGATACTGGCCGAGGAAATGGCCTGAACGGCATCGGCTGAATCGACGACAACCAGAGCATCGCCCGCGATCGGCGTAGGTGTGCGGTCCTTGGGCAGCAGGGCGCGAAAACGCGTGTCGTAGCTGGCGGCCTGCTCATATTGCGCATCCAGCAGACCATTCTTGTCCATGAATACGTTCATGGTGGCAGGGATGCGTATGCAGCCCTCGGACGCAGGATGACCGAGGCGCTGTTCCAGGAAGTCAGGGTCGGTCGCGTGGATTTCGAGCCGGATATCGCCTGTTTCATGGGTGGGCAGCCAGCCTTTGACGGCGTTGTGCCAGCCCATATCCCAGACGCGCATGCCTTTGGCACCGATGCCACGTATGCCGTTCTCGTTTTTCGTGCCCAGGGCACGGTAGCCGAGACGATCTGGCGAGTTGATGAATACGCCTGTGGGGGTGATGTAATAGAACTTGCGGCCTGCGCGACCGGTCGAGACAGGGGTTCCCCCCAGAGTCTCCCATTCTGCATTGCCCGGCATGGCCAGGACAAAGCACAGGCGCTGAACCTTGGGGTTGCGATCGACCACCATCAGGATCTGCGGGCGGTCGATGGGCGTATTCGTGCTGGCAATGGCGGCACGGGCGAGGCGGATGAAGCGCTGACGCTGCTCGGGGGTATAGGTCGTAAAGCGTGAGACCGATTTTTTCATGCTCAGCGTCAGACGACTGGCTTCGAGACGGGCATCATGCTCCGACAGAACGGGCAACGGCGGAATGACGATGGGCGGTGTCGTCGCATGATCCGGCACAGCGGAGACCGCTCCCGCCTGGGCGGGGAGTGGCGGCTGGGCCGCCGGGGCGGCCAGAGCCTCTGTCATGTTTTTCGTCTGGGCCTGGGCACAGCCCGAGAGAGCGCTGGCAGAGAGAATGCACCCCAGGAACAGGCCTGGCAGGGACAGTCTGGTCTGGGTCATGAAACCCGGCATCAAGGTCCTGTTTCTCGTCTGCATCTCAACTCCAAGGCTCTATAGCCGCAACGTGTGAGCGTGGGCTCAGTTTGCTCCGATCTTGCCGGGGGCACCTTCATTCAGATAGCGGCTGAACCATGCCAGCATACGTTTTTGTGCATCGCTCGCATGGTCGTGACCGTGCATCCCGTGTCCTTCACCGGGATAGATCACAAGGCTGGTTGGAATTCCGAGCGCGCGCAAGGCATGGTAGAACTCAAGGCTCTGCGCAGGTGGACATTCCACATCATTGGCTCCGACGTAAATAAAGGTTGGGGTCCTGACTTGCTTGATGAAAGTCATGGGCGAGGAGTGGGCGTAGATGGCCGGGTCATCATAGACCGTGGCCCCGAAAAAGGGCGGCATCCAGGCATCGATACCGTTCTGGCCATAATAGGACTGCCAGTTCGCGATGCCGCCACCCGCTGCCGCGGCCTTGAAGCGGTTCGTCTGTGTCACGATCCACATGGTCATATACCCGCCATAGGAATAGCCGGTCACGCCAAGGCGGTTTTCATCGATTGGGGCGGCTTTTTCCAATGCATCAATGCCGCGCTGGATGTCGCGCAGATCGCCGTGACCGAAATCGCGGCGGTTGGCCATGGTAAAGGCTTCGCCCTGGCCATAGCTGCCGCGGGGATTGGGCAGGAACAGATCGTAGCCAGCATCGAGCAACACGGCCGCATCGCCGGTGGGACGCAGGAAACGGGGCGTGACGGCCGATGAAGGGCCACCATGAATGATGGTGATCATCGGCACCTTGCTGTTGCGGGTCATGGCGGCGGGGCGTGACCGGGGGGCGAGATGCCAGCCCTGTACCTTGAATCCGTCACTCACCCAGCTGATGCTGGAGGCGGTGTAGGGCACGGACTGGCCATCATTGGCGTGGGTGAGCTGCTGCCAGGCGCCAAGGCGACCGGTCCAGATTTCAGGTGGGCTCGTGAAGCTCTGACGTATCACGACGCTCTGGTCGCCTGCGCAGGTCAGACGGGGTTCGCCACTTCCATCGGAAAGCAGGCCATCTGCGCTTGCCATGAGGGAAGGCTTGTCATCGATGGACCGCATCACGGTAATGGCGCCTGCAATGGTCGAGGCGATCAGGCGCCCCTGACACCAGCTCAGCCCGGTTACCGTAGCCTTGAGGGTGCGCGTCAGATTGACCGGCGCGGCCTTGGGTTGTGACAGGTCGATCTGCATGGCATCACCGCCAAAGAACCCGAAATCGCTCATCAGCCCTGCGACGAAGCTGACGCTCCGGCCATCGGGCGAGACGAGCGGCAGGCCGATCTGCTGCGAAAGCGGGTGGGTGTACAGCACCTGCTCTTTCGCATCGGCGAAGCGAGACAGATGTGCCGACCACCAATGGGCATCACCATTGCCCGGTGCTGTTGTGCCGATGAAGGCGGGGGTTCTGTCGGGCAGCCAGTCATATTCATAGACATACAAACCGTCGGGCGACTGCCAGTGAAGACCGTCCTTCTCGACGGTTGCGATACGCTGCTCGTCTTCCGTTGCGTCGATCTCACCCGTCTCAGGCGCGCCGGCCTGCAGGGCACCGGGGTCACGACGGGCATTGGCAATGGCGAGAACGGCAAGGCCCCCCTTGGGGCCGTAGCGCAGATCCTGAAGCGAGCCCGTGAATTTCAGCAGGCTGGTTACGGTCTTGCCATCGGCTGTAACGCTCAGGACTTCACGGTTCTGCGTGTTCTTATGGCGGATGATGAAAGCCAGACGGGTTCCATCGGGGCTCCAGCTGGGGCTGGAGGGCGCACAATCCTTGCAGGGCAGCGCAACGGTCGTGGCGTGACCATCGGGCAGGCTGCGGATCACAAGGCTGGCCGGTGCCGCCTCGGCAGTTCCCACGGCCTCCATGCTGTCGAGTGAGGCCAGAGAATGTCCATCGGGTGAAAGCGCTGGCGCAGTGTAGAAATGCAGCGGTGCCGCCTGCGCCTGTGCGCTTGCCAGGGTTACGCCGCCGAGGGCTGCGCTCCCCATCCCGAGAGAGAGCAGCGATGTGCCGAGCAGGCGGACCCGCGACAAGGAAAGGAGCGACATGATCGGCTTCAGCTTTCGGATGAGAGGGGGGTGGAAACAGGGCGCCCTGCCGGGCGGGACGGGAAAATGCGATGCCATGTTCTCGTGCCGAAGCGGCCGATGGCATCCATGTAAAGATAGACGACCGGGGTGGTGTAAAGCGTGAGCAGCTGGCTGATGAGCATGCCGCCCACAATCGCGATCCCCAGCGGGCGACGCATTTCCGACCCATAGCCGTGACCTGTCATCAGCGGCACCGCGCCCAGCGCGGCAGCAAGGGTGGTCATGAGAATGGGCCTGAAACGCGTAAGGCAGGCTTCATAGATGGCCTCGCGCGGGGTGTGCCCCAGTTCCTTCTCGGCATAGAGCGCGAAATCGATCATCAGGATCGCGTTCTTTTTCACAATGCCGGTCAGCAGGATCATGCCGATCATGGCGATGAGGCTGAACGACTCCCCTCCGACCCAGAGCCCCAGAATGGCCCCGATACCGGCCGAAGGCAGCGTGGAGAGAATGGTAAAGGGATGGATCAGGCTCTCATAGAGAATCCCGAGCACGATATACATGGCAAAGAGCGCGGCGACGAAGGCCAGAAGCTCATTGACCAGCATCTCCTTGGTTTCACCGGCAAGCCCCGAGAACTCGCCTGTCAGACCGGCAGGCGCACCCATATTCCTGAGTGTATCCTCGATCAGCTTGCGGGCATCCTCATAGGTCTTGCCATCGATCAGGTCGAAACTGATGGCGGTTGAGGTCATGCCATCCTGATGATCGATTTCCATTGGTGTCGGCTCCATGACCAGATCCGCCACGTTGATGAGCGGGATCATGGTCTCGACCGATGAGGCCACGGCCGAACCGTTGGAGTTGTTGCCGGTAATCTGGTTGGCAATGGCGTTGCGCAATGAGGCCTGGCTGAGCTGTGTTGCAGTCGAGGCTGTGCTGCTGCCCGATGTGCGCACACGGATCTGGTTGGAGCGCACGGCACCTGCTGGCGTACCGGAGGCGGTGGAGATCCACGTACTGCGAAGCTGCTCGGGTGATTCACGATAGGCGCGCGCCACCTCCATCACCACGGAATGGGTGGTGAGTTCGGTATGGATGCGAGATGCCACGGTCTGGCCATAGGCATCATAGAGCACATTGCCTACAAGCTGCGGTGTCACCAGATAACGCGCTTCGGTATCGCGACGTAGTTTGACATGGACCGATGCGCCGTGACCCTCGATATTGGTCGATACGGACGACATCATCTTTTCCTTGCGCAGTCGGGCCACAAGACGCGGCACCCAAAGCTTCAACTCGGCCACATCCTGATCGCGCAGCACATAGCGGAAGGCACCGCTGCGGTGCTGACCGCCGCCGCCATTGGGGTCGCCCGCCGAAAAGAATGAGGTGCGCAGGCCCGGCATGTCACCCAGCTTCTTGCGTATGCTCTCCACGATCTGCGTGTCGGTGCGCGTGCGGGTGCGCTTGTCGCTCAGCCGGGCGAAAAGCTGTCCGTCACTGCTGCTGTTGTTCCAGCTCGTGACTGACAGCACGTCGGGGTCATCCTTCATCACCGTACCGACATAATGGATGCGTTTGGTGATCTCGCTGAACGACATGGTGTCGTCACCGCTGACAGATCCGCCAATAAGGGCAATATCCTGAGCCGGCACACCTGTCTTGGGCATGAGCACGATGGAAGCGACCAGGGCGATGAAGCTGAGCGGCAGCGTGAGAAACGTCAGGACGTGATGGCGCAGGGCGACACGCAGAGTCTGACCGTAGAGGCTGATAATCCCCTCCAGTGCCCAGTCTATGGCCCGCAGCACCCGGTCTCGCAGTGTTTTTCCGGTGGGTTCTTCATGCTCCACATCCAGCCAGTAGGCGCACATCATGGGCGTGAGGGTGAGGGACAGGATGAGGGAGATGAGAAGCGCCGAGACGATGGTCATGGCGAACTCGAAAAAGATCGCGCCGACCTGACCGGGAATGAAAAGGAGCGGGATGAACACCGCAATGAGCGATGCCGTGATCGACAGGACCGTAAAGCCGATTTCAGATGAGCCACGCAGGCTGGCGCTCATCCGATCCATGCCCGCCTCCATATGGCGGGCAATGTTTTCCAGAACCACGATGGCGTCATCCACCACGAAACCGACCGCGATAGTGAGCGCCATGAGCGACATGATATCGAGAGTGAAGTGCTGCCATTTCATGACGGCAATCGTGCCTACAAGGGCAATCGGCACGGTCACGGCAGGGATGATGGTCGAGCGCAGGCGACGCAGAAAGACCAGGATCACCCCGATCACGAGAATGATGGACACGCCAAGTGTCAGCTGCGTGTCGTCCATCGAGGCGCGTATGCTCGATGAAAGGTCAATGGCCGTGTCCATCTCGACACCAGGCGGCAGGACCGAGCGCAGCATGGCCATGCGCTCTTTCACGGCATCGACAATCTTGACCGTATTGGCCTTAGGCTGGCCTCGCACAATGAGCGTGATGGCGCGCTTGTTGTTGAAATACCCGGCCTGATAGAGGTCCTGTACGCTGTCTGTGACCTCGGCGACGGAAGACAGCTTGATGGGGTTGAGGCTATTGCGATAGCCGATGATCAGGTCGCGATATTGCGCGGCGGTCTCGGCCTGATCGTTTGTCTCCAGCATGAGGCGCTGGCCCCCCGAATCAAGGAAGCCCTTTGGGGTATTCGCGTTGGCCGAAGCAAGAGCCTGTCTGACGTCCTCAAAGCCCACCCCCCATTTGTAGAGAGCGTAGGGATTGACGTCGACGCGCACGGCAGGGTCGGCGGAGCCCACGGCCTGGACATGTCCCACGCCCTTGATCTGCGCCAACAGCGGCTTGACCCGTATCTGGGCCAGATCAAACAGCTTGGGCAGGGTCATCACATCGGATGTCAGAGACAGCAGATAGACCGGTTGTGAGGTCGGATCTTCCTTGTAGGCATAAGGATCACGGTCAAGCGTGCCCTGCGGCAGGTCCGCGCGAGCCGCACGCAGGGCTGCCTGAACGTCGCGCAGGGCACCGTCGATATTGCGCGACTCCACAAAATCGATGCGGATATAGGCAAAACTGTTTTCGCTGTCGGACTCGATCTGCTTTACACCGGCAATCTGGCCGAGATAACGCTCAAGCGGGGTCGTGACAGAGCTGACCATCTGCTCCGGGCTGGCGCCGGGCTGCTCGATTTCGACGTTGATGGTAGAGGACCCAATATCAGGCAGACTCGCCACCGGCATGAGCGGGTAGCAGATGGCTCCGGCTGCGAGCAGCGACAGGGCGAGTAGAATCGTCGCCACGGGGCGCATGATGAAGAGACGACAGAAATTCATTTCGCCTCCATAGCAAAAAATCCCGGGGAATACTTCGTATCGGAGTGTTACCCGATTATCTTTTCGTCATTTTGTCACAATGACCTGTCCCGGATCGCTTTTTCCCGTCCGGTCGCTACCCGCCTGCGTTCACAATTCGGGGCTCAGGGTAGAGCGCCCTGTCGGTTGCTCTCGGGGGCAGGCTCGGTATTGGAAGCGGGCATATCCTTGCAGGCCGGGTTATTGATGCCCGGCATGGAGCCCGGTCGGCCTGTCGGCTGATGCAGATAATACAGCTCGGCCAGACGCACCGGCAGCATATCCATGAAGCGCGATCCAAGGACCAGCCAGGAAGGAAAGATGATCCGCCTTTTGCGTCTGGCAAGGCCATGCAGGATATGGGCGGTTGCCTTCTCGACGCGCATCAGGCCGGGCATGGGAAAGCGGTTTTGCGCGACCATCGGGGTCGCCACAAAGCTGCAGCACACGCTTGAGAGATAGATACCGGCACGGCGGCTATAGGCCCCGCTGGCAACAAGAAAACGGTCGAGCGCTGCTTTCGAGGCCGAATAGGAAGGGGTGCCGGGATAGGAGACCAGTCCGGCCACCGAGGCAATGGCACAGATCTGTCCACGCTGTTTGCGCAACCGCCCCGCCTTGCGCAAGGGCTGTTCGCGCATTCGCGCCATCATGGGCAGGACGGCATTGAGTGCGCCATCCATATTGACCGCCATCATGCGCCTGATCTGGTCGCCTGTCTCAAAAGCCGCGCCGTCCTGGTCCATTGTGCTCACGCCACCAGTAACCCCGGCGCAGACCAGAACCAGATCGACATCGTGTTCTGCACCCTGCGCGCACCATCGCGTCATCGCCTCGCGATCCGTTACGTCGAGACAGGTAATGTGGGCGGTCGCGCCTTTCTCCATGCAGCCCTGCCGGGTGGCTTGTAGCCCCGTCGCGTTGCAATCGGCGAGATAGAGAAGGCGATCGGGTGAGGAAAGGGCGAGGGCGAGGGCGCGGCCAATGCCCGAGGCCGCGCCGGTAATGAAGATCGTGCGATAATCCATGCGCCTCAGCCTATACGCTGTGTCGTGTCGCGCCAAATGAGGCGGCCATGTCAGCCAGATGGGCGTGATGGGTCAGGAACAGGATCTGGTTGCGCTGCGATTGCGCGGCAAGTGTTCTGAAACCGGCCTCGGCGCGGGCCTCATCGAAGGTGATGAACAGGTCATCGGCAATGAAAGGCAGGGTGATGCCGCGCGCCTGCGCCTGATCGAGGGCCGCAAGGCGCAGGCTCAGAAAGAGCTGGTCGCGTGTGCCTTCGCTCATGGCACCGGGGCGGATCAGTTTTTCATCTTCCAGCATCGCAGCCAGTTCAGGCGCCTTGCCATCCTCGGCAATGGTAAGCCTGCGATATCGCCCGCAGGTCAGCGCGGCAAATATGGACTCTGCCGATTTCAACAGGGGGTTGGTGTTCTCGTCGCGCTGAAGGCGCGCCACATGGCTCAGGATCATCGACTGGATACGCGCGCTGGCCCAGGCCTCGGCGGCATTGGCCATTTCGGTGCGGCAGGTCTCGATATCCAGGGCAGCATCACGGGCATTATGAGCCTGTTCGATCTGGCGCATGTCATTGGCGATTTCACCCTGACGTTTGAGGTTCTCCTCACGGCGGCGCTCGATAGCCTCATAGTCACTCGTGAGTTCAGACAGGCGAAGGCTTACGAGATCGGGCGGCAGGGTTCTGGCCTGTTCCTGAAGCTGATCGAGACTAGGGGCATCGCGCTCCAGAGCGATACGGCGCTCAAGGGCTGTTTTTTCATCCAGCGCTGCTTGCCGGGCTTTTTCATGCTCGATCCGCACGCGAAGCTTTTCGATCATGGCCGCATCCACGCTCGCTGTTGCGGGTTCGTGATCCGGCATCCTGCGCGCGAAAGCGAGGAAAGCCTGTCGCAGCACGTCGCAGGCGTACTGTGCCTCGTTCAGGGCCGTGAGGTTTCGTGCCAGATCGGTATCATGAGCAGCAGCCTTGTCACGATCCGTCCGGGCGGTGCGCAGCAGGGTGGCAAGACGGTCGAGGCAGGCTGCGCTATCGAGATGGCTGAGGGCCTCATGCCCCGGCAGGTTTTTTGCGAAGGCGGCAATGGCGCGGCCGAGCGCGTTATCCGCCTCTTTTTGGGCCTTCAGGGCCTGATGCAATCGGGCCGCTTCGCTTGCAGCACCGTGCAGGGCCGAAAGACGGTCGATGGCTTCTGCCGATTGCAGCGGGATCGATGCCGTTGTGCTGCTGTCGGTACCGGCCTGCAATGACCATTCCTCTTTTAGTGCGGCCTGTTCGTCGTGCAGGGATTGGGCTTTTCTGAGTTCGCTCTCCAGACTGCGCTGTTCCTGCTCGATATCGGCACGGATGCGGGCCAGACGATCGGCTTCCTGCTGCCATGTCTGGCGGCGCGCCTGTGCCCAGACCAGCGCATCGCTGACAAGGGTGAAGTTCGGCATGTCAGGCAGGACATTGCGCAGGATGTCGAGCGCAGTGCTGTGTTGGGCGGCACGTTCGGTCCGGCGCATGATCACCTGTTGCAGGGCGTCATGATTCCTGAGTGCCGTGGCGCGCAGGGCCAGCCAGCCGCGCAAACGTTCCGGCTCAAGCGATGGCAGGGCGCGATTTGCGCATGCCTCATGCCAGGATGCGGTCGTCTTTTCAGTTTCCGCCCCAAGGGCATCGCGCTGTGTGACGAGATGCGCACGATCGAGGGAAAGACGCTCGATTTCCTGTTCGATCTGGGTGAGCTTTGCCGATTCCTCGGCCTCGTCGAAGCGTTTGTCCGCCAGATGATCGGCATGGTCGCGTGCCTCGATGAAGGCGCTGCGTGCTGATCTGTCACGGGAATCATGGGCGAAAGCCTCGAACAGGGTGTCGCGCTGGGCTCTCGCTTCTTTCAGGGCGCCGATCGAGACGATCTGCCGCTGCTCCAGATGAGTTCTGGCCAGATTCTGTCGCGCCAGAGCATGAGCGATATTGTCGAGCGTTTCGCCCAGTGCAGTATCGCGGTTCTGGAAATCACGGAAAAGAAGGGTCTGGGCTTCCAGCAAGGGGGCATCAGGGACAGCCATGCCCTGCAGCGCGTCGATCGTGCCTTGCCAAGGGGCGAGGTCGCGCCATGATTGGGCGAGAGAGGTCTCTGCAGCCTGTTTTTCACGCTCAAGGCTGGCCAGTTCGGCATCGATGCCATCGCGTCTTTCAGCCTGCTGCAAGGCGATCTGCAGCGAGGAAAGGGGGCGTGTTTCCTCAGTGTCGGCACGCGATTTTGCCAGGGCGAGACGTTCCTCGGCGGCGAGACGCGCCGTACGGGCTTCGGCCTCTCGCTGGATCAGCATGTCGTGACGCAGGGCGAGGGGGCGCAGCCTTGCGAGGGATTCAGGTGTGGGAAGGGCCGAGAGAATTTCCTCGTATTCTCCGCGCAGCCCTTCGCGACGCAGTGAGAAATCGAGATCGGCCAGTGTCTGCTCCTGCTCGGGCCAGCGACGTCTGGCCGGGGCAAGGTCGCGCTCCTGCCTTTCCAGCGCGTCGATTGTCGCTTCATGGGACAGAAGGGCGTGATCGGGGGTGCAGGCCGCCCGCATGGAAATGAGGCTTTCGCGCAGCTCCGCCAGCCGGTCGGCTTTTTGCTGCGCAGCGACAAGACGCCCCAGCTGTTCGTCGAACAGGGTGTGATCGTCTGGCGAGAAAACCGGGGGTGGTTCAGCTTCCAGCAGGGCTGTCAGGGCAGCATGTCGTTCAAGGTCGCCCCGCAGCCGGGTCAGGCGCTCGAGCCCGCTGCGCTCGGTCAGAGTCTCGCGCAGCAGGGCCTGGATCTGGCCAAGTGACGCCGTCACCTCATCTGATTCGCGATTGAGCGCAGTCCAGCGCTGGCTGTCCTTTTCTGCGGCAGTCAGGCGTGTGCGGGCATCGGTCAGGCGCGTACGCAGGGCATTGAGCCGCGTGCCGCGTCCGTTCTTCTTCCACAGAGCACCGGATGCAGCGTCAAGCTCGTCGAGTACAGACTGAACGTTCTCAAGCCCGAACCCCGCAGCCAGAAGCTGCTGGCCCAGATCATCCTCAAAACGTGCCATGGCATCGCCACCAAGGCGCAGGCGCTGATGATCGAGGCTCCACTGGCGCTCGAACGCTGCACGATCCACACCGCCGAGACAACGGATAAGCCCGTTTTCATCGAGCGGTGTCGTGCCATCGGGGGCTAGAAGGGTCTGCTTGGTGCCGCGCTTGCGGATCGCGCCGAAAGAGTGCCCGTCATGCTCTATCACACCGCCGATGCGCAGCTGGGCGGCATCAAAACGCCAGTCCTGCGCCTTGTTGTGCGGAAAGCCGAAAAGCAGATCGCCTATCGCCTGAAGCGTCGTGGATTTTCCTGCCTCATTCGCCCCGTGCAGCACGTGCAGATCGGTTTGAGACGTCGTGAAATCGTAGTGGCGGTCGGCAAAGCGGCCATAGCGGATCAGATCGAGCTGCGCGATTCTCATGGCGTCTCTCCCTGCGTGCCGTCACGCAAGCTGGAGAGGCCTTTGGGATCGTATCCCGCATCATGGGAGGCCTCGTTCCCCGAATGGCCGGAGAGCTTCTCACAAAGCGCATTTTCGAGCCCCGGCAGAAGCGCGGCCCAGTCGCGCCGCTCGATATGATCGAGCAGGGAATTGGGCGCGATCTCACCGAGATTCAGCGTCCTGAGGCACAGATCAAGATCACGGCCGATATCGTCCAGAAGCGCAGCATCCTGCGTGGCACGATGGATCAGGGCGGAAAGGGCGCTGTCATCCGGCAGGACGCCATCGGGGGCTCCTGAACCCGGTGCGGTAAGCGGCGCTGTGTCGAGAATGAGTTTTTCCAGCTCGATTTCGCCGCCACTCATGGCTGCAAGATGCTGGATTGTCTCGCGTAGCGACGCCCCCTGACGCCTGAGCGTGTCATGCAGGGCGGTCTGGCCACACAGGACGAGACGCAGTACGCAAAGATGATCGGGATGAGCGCGCGCGATATCCTGAAACAGGGCCCCGAGATGCTGATGCAGATCGGGCTCATGAGTGAGATTGGCGCAGTCGAAACGCGTTTCGACCCAGCGCACCACATCGCAGGAGAGCGGATCGATCGAGGTCACACGATGGTCCTCGACCGTGACGAGCACGACGCCTTTCTCGCCTGTTTCGCGTATGTGACGCCCTTGAAGTACGCCGGGATAGACGATCGGCGTGCCGTCATCGAGAATCATGCGCTCGTGGACGTGGCCCAGCGCCCAGTAATCATAGGCTTTGGCACGCAGACCGTCTGGTGTGCAGGGGGCATAGGTCTCGTGCTCGCCATGACCTGAAAGTGACGTGTGCAGAACCCCGATATTGAAATATCCCTCCACCGGTGGGGGATAGGCAGGGGTCATATCATGCGGGACATGGCGATCGGCAAAGCTCTGGCCATGCAGGGCGACGCCAAGGGAATCGATGCGAAAACTGCCCGGTTTGCGCGAGGGAAAACGGTCGATCCCCTGTTGCAGTGGCAGGTCGCGCGTCAGGATCGAGGCGGCATCATGATTGCCCTGAAGCAGAAAGACGCGGATGCCATGCCGGATGAGCCGACCGAGAGCCTGGGCCATGTAGCGCCCTGTGCTGATCGTTTTCCAGTTGCCGTCATACAGGTCCCCTGCGATGACGACGAAAGCCACGTCATGGGAAATGGCAAGCGTCACCATATTGTCGAGTGCTCGTCGCGAGGCATCGCGTATGCGCTCCATGGACAAACCGTCATGACGTTCAAGCCCGCGAAGTGGGCTATCGAGATGAAGATCGGCGGCGTGCAGAAAGCGGAACGTGCTCATGACGGCACTGTAGCGCATTCATGTGTGTTGCGCGCCGTTGGAAAGAAGGAAGCGCTGCATGCTTCACGATGGCACACCCGGATCTCGCCTCAGTCATGATACCTGCCGATAATATCCTGCTTCTTCTCCTGTTCGCCGCGACGAGCAGTCTGCTGGCCAAAGCGCTGAGAAACTGTATTCCCCCGCCGCTCATCCAGATCACTCTGGGTGTGACGGCGGCCCTTCTGGGCGTCAGGATCGGCCTGCGCCCTGACCTTTTCATGCTGGTCTTTCTGCCGCCACTGCTTTTTGCCGATGCGTTTCGCATGCCGTTGCGCGAATTTCATGAATTGCGCGGTACGATCTTCTTTCTGGCCTTCGGGCTGGTCGTGTTCAGCACCATCTGCTGTGGCTACGCCATTCACTGGCTGATCCCGACGCTCGATCTGCCTTGTTGCTTTGCGCTCGCCGCTGCACTCTCACCTACCGATACAGTGGCCGTTTCGAGTCTTCTGGCGGGAAAGCATGTGCCCGAGCGCATGATTCATGTGCTTTCGGGTGAAGCGCTGTTCAACGATGCTTCCGGTCTGGTCTGTTTCCGCTTCGCCACGGCGGCCGCCATGACGGGGGAATTTTCCTATCGTCAGGCCTTCGATTCATTTTTGCTCGTGGCGTTTGGCGGCCTCGCGATCGGGGCGGTCATTGCCTATGTCTCGGCGCGTCTCAACCGTATTCTGCTACGACGCGGCTTTGATGACCCGCCCTTGCAGATCACGCTCATGATCCTGCTGCCCTTTGTGACCTATATCGTGGCCGAGCGGGTGCATTGCTCTGGTATTCTGGCTTCTGTTGCGGCGTGCATGGTCATCAAGATGATGGGCATGATCGAGGAGACCAATACTGCCACGCGGCTTCAGGCCACCACGGTCTGGGGTATGGTCAACTACATTTTCAATGCGCTCATCTTCCTGCTGCTCGGGCTGCAATTGCCGGCGCTCATGCGGGGTGGGGTGCAGATCGCGCATGAGCGGCAGGTTTCGATCCTGCAGTTGCTGGCCCTGATCGGTGCGATCTATCTGATCATGACCGTGCTGCGTTTCATCGGTATCTGGTGCTCTATCCTGCGCCGCTGGCTTGTGGCCCGATGGAGCCATACGCCGTTTGTCTGGCCCGATTTTCTGAGTTCCGTTCTGCTCACCTTTGCAGGGGTACGCGGAGCCGTGACACTGGCGGCCGTATTGTCATTGCCTGCGCTCGGGAGTGACATGGGGGCGTTTCCCTCACGCGACCTGCTGATTACCATTGCGGCAGGGGTCATCGTGATTTCGCTTGCCGGTGCCGGACTGCTCATGCCGCTTTGCATCCTGTTTCTGCCCAAGCGCGGCATGGAGCGCCATGCTGCAGAGGAGAACATGGCCCGTCAGGCTCTGCTCCATACGGCCGTCACCCTGCTGCATGATGAAAGAACACGTTGCGCACAGGACGGTCAGGCGGAGCCAGCTGATAACGCGCTCAGGATTGATGTGCTGGACCGGCTGGAGCAGACCTATCAGAACCGCCTGAGCCAGATCGATGAGGCACCACAGACATCCCTCATGAGCCGCAGCCTGTCATTGCGCCGGGAGAGGCTGGAGCTGGCGACCCGCCTGCTGCTGCTGCGGGCCCAGCGCCAGACCCTGCACCGGCTGTTTGTGGAGCGGGGAATCAACGACCAGACGGAATGGGATCTGCAGCAGGAGCTCGATTTCGAGGAACAGCTTCTGCGCTCGCGCGTGCAGCGCCTGCCGAAAGACATCTGATATCCGGCGCGGTGCCAGGGTAAGCCGCGCCGGGGACATGCGCATCGTCACATCATGCCGCGTTGAGTCAGTGCCTTGCGCATGGTGCCGAGCATGAAGCGGGTGGAGTCCTCTGCCCTGTCTTCCCAGGCAAACACGCAGGAAGAGAGAACCCCGTCAAAACGGATCTCGGCTAGCGTGTCGAAGAACGTGGCCCAGTCGATTTCGCCCTGACCAATATCAAGATGCTGGTGCACCCGCACCTTTGCGCCTGGCGGGTTGACGATGTAGCGCAGCTCTGACGACTTGCGGTGGTCGAATGTATCGGCCACCCGGATATGCACCAGAATATCGGCCGCCTCACGCAACATGGCCGCCATGTCCTCACCGTAGAAAAAGGTGTGCGGCACGATGTAGGACATCCTGACCGCGTCCGAGCCGATATTGCGGATGATATCGATGGCCGGATGAAAGGTCTCGACCCAGTCTTCCGGATGGGGTTCGAGAGAGAGCGTAATGCCCGAGCGTTCCAGCAGGGGCACCAGATCATCCATCGAGCGCCAGAAAGCGGCTTCACAGGTTTCGGGCGTGGCGACGCCGGGCGGCAGGCCGGCTGCGCGTTCGGGCGAGGTGCCGCGACCGAACTCGGACACCATGATCCTGCATTCCATCTCCGAGGCAATCTCGATGGCGCGGCGCCAGTAGCGCATGGCGGCCTGACGTTCTTCCTCGATCGGGCTGGACCAGCGATACATGGGCTGAAGCGTGGTGAGCTCGGTTCCGTTATCGCGCAGCGCTTTCTTGAAGTCGCGTACGCGTTGGGACGTGGCGCGCGGCATCACCCACCAGTCCAGAAAATCGGCACGGGGCGAGAGCTCGATGCCATCAAATCCGTATCCCGCCGTTGCGCGGGCGATATCGGGCAAAGAGAGATGGCGCTGCATATAGGGGTCAAGAACCAGTTTCACCTTTGGGCTCCTCCTTCAGGACGAACCCGCTCTGGCCGCTTGCTCCCTTGCATACGGAGGTGAGAAGCCTGTGTGAGCGTCGGGTTCGACTGCGAGACACTAGGCAGAATGCCTGTCGCGGCAGGATGAAAAACTGATTGAAAACCATCATTTTTCACGCCGGGTGCCATGCGGTGCGCGTGTTATGTTGGGAAACCGCCAGTGAGGCATGTCGGCCTCACGAGGGATTTATCCCGAGGGCGCGCCGATGAGCCCTTATCGGCGCCTCCGGTGTAACGACCAGCGCCGCTGATGAAGCGCTGATCATTATGGAACGAGTGTCTGATCCTGTTCGACGAAAGTCGGTGTTGCAGCGGTCAGGTTCAGCGGCGTGTCTGGATATCGGGCCCGTTATACTGGCCACTGCCCATGACGCCGCCCGGACCGGGCCGGTTGACCGGGGGTGATACCAGCGAGTCAGGCCAGGCAGGTTCTTCGGGTGCGCCGGGTACGATGGCGGTGCGACCGCGTGGCAGGGCTTGCGGCAGTTCCTCACGCAGACGCTTGAGCAGGCGCTCACGCAGGTCGCAGCAGAGATTCCACATGCCATTGGCGTCAACAGCACCCGCAATGAGGCGGATGGAGATCACCTGTGCATTGCTGTCAGCCACCTGACAGCCAACGGAACTCATGTCGCGGTCCCAGTCGGGTGATTTTTCCAGTTCCTCGTGGAAGAGGCGACGGACCTCATCAACCGGGGTTTGGTAGTCAAGCCACAAAAACAGCGAGCCGATGAGCGAGGGGGAGCTGTGCGTCCAGTTCTGGAAAGGATTTTCAAGAAAATAGGCAATGGGGACAATGTAGCGTCGGCGATCCCATGTACGCAGTACGACATAGGTCGCGTTGATCTCTTCCACATAGGCCCAGTCACCATTGAGAATCAGCATATCCTCCATGCGTATGGGCTGGGTAATGGCAATCTGGATGCCTGCAATAAGGTTGGACAGGGCAGGACGGGCCGAGAGACCGACGACCAGTGAGGCGGCACCTGCCGAGGCGAACAGCGACACGCCATACTGACGCACGGATTCAAACACCATGAGCGCGGCACCCACGGTGATCACCCCGCAGGTGATCTCGATCAGGCGGCGCAGGATGCGGATCTGGGTCTGATGCGAGCGAACCGTGATGTCATCCACATGCTCGCGGTTGGCGATGCGATCGAGATATTTGTCAGTGCCGAAGCGGAACGCCTTGATCAGCCCGAAACCGATGGTGATGATCACGGCAAAAGCGAAGAAATGCGCCAGAAACTGGATGGTGGTGGGGGCAAAACCCGTCGTGGCAGGCAGGGCCGCAGAGGCCGCCACGATCATCAGCAACAGCCGCACATGGTTTTGCAGCCTGGCGATTGTCTCGTGGATGAAGGCGATGCGACGCAAACCCGGCAGACGTGGTAGCGCCTCAGTGATCAGGCGGCTGAAAAGCAGGGCAATGAGCGCGGCAGCAACGAGCAGAAGCGTTGAAGCCACTGATGGCGGGAGCCAGTCGAACCATGCGAGGACCCTCGACATGGAGTGCACATAGTCTTGCTTGATCACAGGCTTTCCTTCTTCTCTCGGGGCGACAGGGTGTTCTGCTATCACGTTGCCGTGATGTCGCAAAACCGACGCATGAGAGGGTTAACCCCTGATGTCGCCTGCGTTTCCCATGAAAGAGCGGTAAGGAAAGGCGTGCAGGTGACGACGGCGCCCGGATGGGAAGCGCCGCTGCAGCCTTGCGCCTGTGCGTTAAACCTCCGGACGTGAGGCCAGACGTCGAGCCAGCAATGTACACACGAAAAGCTGGATCTGGTGATACATCATGAGTGGCAGCACGACCGTGCCGACCACGGACATCGGAAACAGGATATTGGCCATCGGCACACCGGTGGCGAGCGACTTCTTCGAGCCGCAGAGCATGAGCGAGATACTGCTTTCTTCCGAAAAGCCAAGTGCGCGGCCCATCAGGCGCGACAGGAACAGAACCAGCCCCAGAAGCACGATATCGAGCCCGGCGGTCAGGGCAAGATCCGGCAGCGATACGCGATGCCAGATTCCTTCCACCACGGCATGGCTGAACGCCGTATAGACCACGAGCACGATGGAGCCGCGATCGCTGAGCGAGAGCAGTTTCTTGTTGCGGTGTGCCCAGGTTCCAAGGCGCTTGTGCAGCAATTGACCGATGCCGAAGGGCAGCAGAAGCTGGGTTGCGATATCCACGATGGCATGGGCCGACCAGATATTGCCTTTCTGCACGATCAGCCCAACCAGAACAGGCGTGGCCACGATACCGAGCAGGTTTGACAGGGTGGCAGCACAGATCGAGGCAGGCACATTGCCTCTCGCGATAGAGGTCAGCGCAATCGAGCTCTGCACGGTTGAGGGCAGGCAGCACAGAAAAAGCACCCCATGCCACATATCGGGCTTGAGCAGACCCGGCATGAGGGCATGAAGCACAAGGCCCAGCAGGGGAAAAAGCAGAAACGTGCAGGACAGCACGCTGCCCTGAAGCCGCCAGTCACGTACGCTTTCCAGCACGGCCTCGGGTTTGAGCCTTGCGCCCTGGAGGAAGAACATCAGGGCGATGAGCAATGTGGTCAGTTTCGACAGGATGACCGCCACAGGTCCCGAGCAGGGGAGGAAGGTGGCCAGCACGATGGCGGCGATCAGACTGAGCAGAAAGGGGTCGAGTTTGCGCATGGTGAGCGATTTCCACCGCAACACCCTTCTTTGGCAAGAGGGAGAAAACGCCCCGGGCATCTGAAGGGAAATGCAGGTCATGCCTGTTATGCTTCAGAGTGGTGCGGGGCGCCCTCCTCCAAAGCGATTGTCCCAAGCAGGAACCGTGCAACGCGCAAGGCTGAAGGCCTTGAGAATGACGGTTCTGTAAGGTTTGGACAAAAGCAGGAAAGGGTCATTATTATGATTTTGATGTATAATTATATATTATTCATATTGTAATAGTAAAATATAGCTTTTGTCATGTTTATATTTTTAATATTATTTGGGTATCGTGCGGGCGATATTACGAAAAGACAACCATTCTGCGGGTGATGTGTCTTTGCGGCTCTGGTAAGAGTGAGGGCTTACGCCTCACCAAGATATTATCGACAGCCCATGATCAAAAGTATCCCCGGTTTCTTCAAGGTCTCAACGCTCTTCGATCTGTTCGAGGAATGCGCCATGCTGATTCTCACGCTCTGCGTCATGGCCGTGGCGACGCTTGGGCTTGTGCATGTCGTCTATGCTGTTTTCGAGATGGTGCGCTCGGCAACGCTGGTTCCATCCAACCCGGCTGTCCTCCAATCGCTGTTCGGCCTTTGCTTTACAGTGCTGATTGCGCTGGAGTTCAAACATTCCATTCTCGTTGCACCGGATACACCGTCTCACAGCCTGGTCAGGATGCGTTCCGTACTGCTGATCGGCATGATGGCAACAGTGCGCAAATTCATCGTGCTTGACCTGAGCGCGGTGGATGTCATGGGGGTTCTGGCGTTGTCGGCCTCGGTCTTGTCTCTCGGTATCTGCTACTGGCTGGTACGTAGCCGCAAACCTGTTGCCGATAGTGCAGCACCCGGCGTCATGATTCCCGATGCTGTCGCGCTCGTCGGGCCACCGGGGGCGGGTCATAACGGCTCGACGCACGAGACAGTCTGAGCCTTTCCATCGCTGCGATGCGGTCGACCGGCCCTCGCTTTGTCGTCTCAGCCCTGTTCACTATCTACAACACACAGCCTAGAGTCCCCTATGCGATGCAGGATGTGCGACGGTTGTTCTAGCCCGGAAGTCCGATCCCGCGCAGGGTAGGGGGGCGAGCTTGCGGGCGCAGGCCGTGACACGAAAAGTCGGGCAGAGGGATTGATCGCCATGACAGGAACGCCTTCTGACAAGCCTGCTCGTTTTGGTGACGAGGCTGCGTCTGACAGATCTCCTGATGACCGCATCACAATTCTCTCGACCCGGCTGCTGGCCAATGACTGGGGCGTTTTGACACGTTACACACTGAGCTACCGGCGTAGGAGCGGCACGACTCAGGTCTTCACACGAGAGACGTATGATCGTGGCGATGGGGCCGCGATCCTGCTTTACGATGAGGAGAGGCAGGTGGTCCTGCTTACCCGACAGTTCCGATTTCCAGCGTATGTCACAGGGCATCGTGAGGATCTGATTGAGGTTTGCGGCGGCCTGCTCGATCACGATGACCCGGCTACCGCCATGCGCCGTGAGGTTGGTGAGGAAATGGGGGTCGAGATTGGTGAGATAACCCCCATAGGGTGCTATTATATGAGCCCGGGATCAGTGACCGAGCGCATCCATTTCTTCACCGGGGCTTACAGGCCCGGGATGCGGATCGGGCCGGGCGGCGGCCTGGAGGGGGAGGGCGAGGAAATCGACGTGATGGAAGTCGCGTTCCCTGAAGCCCTGCGCATGATCGATGACGGACGTATTCTGGATGCCAAGACGATCCTGCTTTTACAGCATGCGGCAATTAAGGGTCTTCTGAGCGTTCGAGGCGCAGGGCGATAGGGTGGTTTCCGGCTCGGCGGCTGACCCGATGATAACGGACCAATGGGCATATCCTGACACAACCCTGTGATAGCCTGTCTTAACTGCTGACAAGCAAAAGACGATGACTTACAAAACGAAAGATAGGTTTTCGTTTTGAAAGATTCTTGACCATGTCGATGGGCGTGAACAGCGCGACTCTCAAACGCCGTCTGGGAATTGTCGATGCCGTAAGGCGCGCCGGATTCATACGGACTGAGGCGCTGGCAAGCCAGTTCGACGTCTCCATGGTGACGATAAGGTCGGATCTCGCCTATCTGCAAAGTCAGAATCTCGTCATCAGAACAAATGGCGGTGCCCAGCCGGCTCACGATTATGCTGTCGATGCACCTCTGGATGAGGGGCCTACCCTGTATGAGGCCCGGGCCCTGGCACGTGCTGTCGCTTTCAGGCTCAAGCCGGGGCAGTGCGTTTTCCTGGATAACACCCAGGCCGCTTCTTTCGTGCCGGTCTATGCGACGGCCGAAAACCTGCGTTTTGTCGTCAACAGCTTCGAAACCTACCATATGGCGAGCCGGACCAGCGATGCGGCGGTCTCGTTGCTTGGGGGCGAGTATGACCGGCTGGGATATCCGCTGATCAGCCCCGCTGCCGATCATGCCCTGTCTTTCTATGATCTGGATCTTGCGGTCATTTCGGCAGCCCAGATCAGCAAGCGGGGTTTCACCTGTCTCGATCAGACGGGCAGCTGTCTGGAGAGCGCGATCATCAGGGCGCGGCAGGTCTTTTTGCTGACTGACCGTCTCGATCGGTCGGACGAGGGCGGTCATGTTCTGGCCTGGCGCAAAACCGTGTCGGTTCTGCATGGGGGCACACCGCCCGATGGCGCGGTGCTGTGCGAGGACTGGTCTGTTTTTGCAGATGACACCTCTCCCTCCGGCTGAGCGCCCCGCTGGGCCCCTTTTCTCACCTTCCGTTTTCCCCTTCGATGGATAACCGATCATGGCATCCAGTTTTCTGATGGACCAGTCCCCGGACGCGCCGCGTTGCATCATCACAATCGGTGAGATTGTGGTCGAGATCATGGCCGAGACCCAGGGGACGGGTTTTCTTGAACCGATGGCCCTCAAGGGGCCTTACCCTTCGGGCGCACCGGCGATTTTCATTGATCAGGTCGCTCGTCTGGGTGTGGAGTGCGGTATCGTCTCGGCGGTCGGGCGTGATGATTTCGGTACGCTCAATATCGAGCGCCTGAGGCGTGATGGTGTGGATGTTTCTGCCATTCTCAGCGTGGACAGTTTTGCGACAGGCAGTGCGTTTGTGCGCTACCGGCCCGATGGCAGTCGCGATTTCGTCTATAACATCCGTCAGTCTGCCTGCTCGCAAACGGGTCTTCACGAGGCAGCGCGTGGACTGATCAAGCGCGCGACCCATGTCCATGTCATGGGGTCCTCACTGTTTTCCTTCCCGATCATCGATGCCGTGACGACCGCTGTGCATCAGGTCAAGGCGCAGGGTGGAACCGTTTCATTCGACCCGAATATCCGCAAGGAGATGCTCAACATCCCCGATATGCGGGCAGCCCTACAATTGATGCTTCAGGAATGCGACATCTTCCTGCCAAGCGGTCCCGAACTGCTCCTGTTCAGTAGTGGTACCACGCAGGAGGCCGCCATTGCCGAGATCCTCGACATGGGCGTTTCTGAAATCGTGCTCAAACAGGGCAGTGAGGGCGCGACCTGCTTTTGTGCCGACAAGACCGTCCACGGTGCGCCGTTCCAAGCGCAGGAAATCGACCCGACAGGCGCGGGCGACTGCTTTGGCGCGACCTATGTCACATGCCGCCTGCTCGGCAAGACGCGCGAAGACTCGCTGCGCTATGCCTGTGCCTCCGGGGCGAGGGCCGTTTCGTTTTTCGGCCCGATGGAAGGTACGTCCGATTTCGCGGCGCTCGATCAGCTCATTGCAGGCCAGAAAACGGGAGAAAAAGCATGACCGGTTCGCTCATCTCGACATTGCGGGCGCGTTTCGACCAGGGCGACAAGACAGCTGTCACCTCGGTATGCTCGGCTCATCCGCTTGTCATTGAGGCCGCCCTTCTTCATGCGGCATCGCATGGCAAGGCTGTACTGATTGAGGCGACCTGCAATCAGGTCAATCAGGATGGCGGTTATACCGGCATGACGCCCGTCGATTTTCGCGATTACGTATACGGTATCGCCGATCGGCTGGGTTTTGCGCGTGAGCAGATCATTCTGGGCGGCGATCATCTCGGTCCCAATCCGTGGAAGTCGCTTCCGGCAGAACAAGCCCTGCAAAAAGCTTCCGACATGATTGCGGCTTTTGCCGAGGCGGGATTTACCAAGCTGCATCTCGACGCCAGCATGGGTTGCAAGGGTGAGGCCGAGCATCTGCCTGATGCCATTGTGGCAGAGCGGGCCGTGATGCTGGCCAAGCGGGCTGAATCCGTCGCATCGGGGCGGCCCGTCTATGTGATCGGTACGGAAATTCCCACACCGGGCGGGGCGACCGAAGCCCTCGATCACGTTACGCCTACCACACCGGAAGCGGTTCGTGCGACCTATCAGGTGCATGAAAAAGCCTTTCGCGAGGCGGTGCCCGAGGCCTGGTCGCGCGTGATCGGCATCGTGGTGCAGCCCGGTGTGGAGTTTGGCCATGAGGATGTGGTCATTTATCAGCCCGAGCAGGCCAGCGCGCTTGTTGCGACATTAGCGCGTCTGCCGGGACTGGTTTTTGAGGCGCACTCAACCGACTATCAGCCGGGCACGGCGCTGGCCCGACTGAAGCAGGACGGGTTCTGTATCCTGAAGGTTGGGCCGGAGCTGAGCTTTGCCCTGCGTGAAACGCTTTACGGGCTGGATGCCATACGTGGCTTCATCGACCCGCAGGCGGTCTCGCTGGTCGGGACGATGGAAAAGACCATGCTCGATGCGCCCGCCAACTGGCAGAGCCATTATCATGGCGATGCGATGGAGCAGCGTATCCTGCGTCATTTCAGCTATAGCGATCGCATCCGCTATTACTGGCCCGAACCTGCCGCCGAACAGGCCGTGACGGCGCTGATCCAGTCGCTGGAACAGGTATCCATTCCTGAAACCATGATCAGCCAGTATCTGCCGCGGCTTTTCGAACGCGTGAAATCGGGTGCGCTTGCGGCCGAGCCTCAGGCTCTTCTGATCCAGTCGGTTCGCGACGTGCTCGAACGTTACGAGACGCTTTGAACCGTGCGCCCAGCGGCGGGGTCCCGAGAGACAAGGTCCCCGCAAGGCCAGCACGGCCTGTCTGACTTTTCCTGACGTAACTGACCCATCCGTCATCATCCGATGACCATAGGAATCACGACATGAATGCTACCCCCGCCCCTCAGGGCAAGCCATTGCAGGATCGTGTTGCGCTCATTACGGGTGCCGCACGCGGTATCGGGCGCGCTCTTGCCGAGCGCTATGCACGCGAAGGTGCGCGCGTTGTTATCGGTGACCTGAATGAGGCGGGAGCGATCAGCGCCGCTGCCGAACTCGGTACCGATCATCTTGGCGTTGTGCTCGATGTAACCCGACAGGAGTCCATTGACGCCGCGCTTGCGGCCATTATCACGCGTTATGGCCGTATCGATATTCTGGTCAATAATGCCGGTCTGTTCGATCTCGCTCCGACTGTCGAGATCACGCGTGAAAGCTATCATCGCGTGTTTGCCGTCAATGTCGAAGGGCTGCTTTTCACGCTTCAGGCGGTCGCACGCCAGATGATCGCGCAGGGTCATGGCGGCAAGATCATCAATTTTGCCTCGCAGGCCGGGCGCCGCGGTGAGCCACTGGTGGCGATCTACTGCGCCTCGAAGGCAGCCGTGATTTCTCTTACCCAGAGCACCGGGCTCGATCTCATCAAATACGGCATCAACGTCAATGCCATTGCACCGGGTGTGGTCGATAACGAGCACTGGGATGATGTAGACCGCCGCTTTGCCCAGTATGAGAACCTGCCTCTTGGTGAAAAGAAGCGGATCGTCGGCGCATCTGTACCGTTCGGGCGTATGGCGCGTCCTGACGAGATCGGCGGGCTTGCGGTGTTTCTGGCCTCGAAGGATGCCGATTATATCGTCTCGCAAACCTATAATATCGACGGCGGCAACTGGATGAGCTGAGACGCCGGCTACCACGATACATGGCTGTCTAGGCTCGGAATCTGATGATTTGAATACGGATATGTGCTTCAGGCTCAGTGATGAGGCTAGGCTGAGGCTGAGCGATCTGCTTTGGCTGACGGAGGACCAAATGGAGCATGTGCGGCTGTTCTTTTCCAGAAGTCACGGCAAGTCATCGCGTTGATGATCGCTATGTGCTGAGCGGGATCATTTTTGTGAACCGCAATGGTCTGCGCTGGCATGATGCGCCGCGGGAATACGGTCCACACAAGACGCTCTACAATCGCTGGAAGCGTTGGGGCGACGTGGGTATTTTCATACGGATGATGGATGGCTTGTCTGCAGCAAGAGCCGAGCCTCAGACGTTCATGCTTGATGCGACGTATCTCAAGGCGCACCGCACGGCTTCGAGCCTGCGGCTAAAAAAGGGGACTCAGGCCGCCTGATCGTTCGGTACAGCGGTCCAAATTCCTAGTGATCATGAGACTGTCCTGGCGTCAGGATGAAAGCGAGCAGCAGCCCCGGGCGTCGCAGCGGGCATGGAGTTTGGTTGTGAACCCTCCCCGCGATTGGCCGAGCACCTCGGTCGGCCCAGCATCTTTTTTATCCGGGCAGCGTAGTGATGGGCCCGGGCTACGGTGCTGTCGATCATGTCTGCCGATCGGTCGCGGCCAACCAGCTTCGCCAGCGTCTCCAGCCGCGCATTGAATACACCCTGCTCGACCCAGTGGCGATAGCGCCGGAATAAGGTGTTCCACCTGCCGTAGCAGGGCGGAAGACAACGCCATTGCGCGCCTGTCCGCGCCATCCACCTCATGCCGTCGAGGAACCGCCGATTGTCACCAGTCGGACGGCAGCCACGTCCCGTCTCAGCTGGCAGCAGCGGGCCAATCAACGCCCGCTCCGCATCCGTCGCCCGATCGTCTCGTCCAATGCCGCCTTCAAATGGCAGCGTTGGGTCAATTCTGCGCACCCGCGTCAAGCTTTGTCCACAAGCGCTAGCGACAATGTGCATGATGACATCCCGAGCCGCCCGCACTCGGGATGTCATCTCAAGTCAGATCACCACCATTTTGGGAATCCCCAGCGATCCATTCAGAGCAGGAAACGCTCTAACCGGCAGGCCAATGCCGCGCCCTGACGTATCGCGGCTGTCAGTATGCGCACCCATCTGCAGACCCTGGCCTATGTCGTGAAAAGAACCGCAGACGTAGAAACCAGCGCGAGATTATCCGATGCCCCAAACGATAAATCGTTCGAGAATTTTCATCGCCTCGTGTCAACCTGCGCGCACGCAATCAGCCACTCGGCGAATAAAGGAGCTTAAGCACCGAACAGGCGGACGGAAGCGACAGATCTTTCGACCCGCACTTCCGTTGTTTGATCAGATGAACGGGCTACGCGCCTGGATGAGCCTGGAACCGTATTTTCTTAGGCAGAGAGAGCGTAAAGTCCTGAGGGCTCATTCATACGGCTTAGGGAGGCCAAGTCGGCTGCGACTTCAATCCATAGTATGCCCGGCGTACTGCACGCGTCAGCGGGGATCTTTACCGAGGCATTCTCTTTCGTCCACCGACAGTAACTGAGCTCAAGATCGTGCCATCCAGAGATCTCACTCGCCGTGAGGTGATCGGTCAAGCTCACGGTAGCAGCACTTCCGTAGTAAACCATCGACCCGATAAGATAACCAAGATAGCGTCTGTCATCGTAGAAAGGGCCGATCACATCACAAGGGCGCTGTGTCTCACAACTCAATATGACCTCATTTGCCCCTGCTGGTAAGTTGAACTTGAGGTGCGTCCCATGCCTCTCGCCGAAGATCCGTTCTGGGCGACCATTTACCCTGATTGTGAGTGGCTCAAAGGTGGGCGTTTGTCTGCTTAGACAAGCCTTGACAGAGTTTTTTGGCGCCAACGCTACAATGCGGTCGTATATTGCCCGAACAAAGCTTGGATCAGTGTTTAACGGAAGCGCATGAGCTCCATTTTTGTAAAAGCTCTCACTTTCGGTACCATTTGCGATAATGATCGAGTGCTGCTCGAGTTCAAGGTGAAAAAAATCGTAGGTCGTCTCGGTATTATTATATCGGATCGTTTGTCCATTGACGAGTGTACGTATTGGGATGAGATTTCCGTCAAATGCAAAGCAATGATCTGAAGTAATATTGAGTTCTGCATTTGGACTATTGTTACCAAAGGCATTTGCTTCGATCACGACTGGCAGATAGGCCGCGTCGGGCGGGAGATTTGCAGCAAGCCTCGTATTTACTCTTCCACTCTTTACGGCAATCAAAGCACGCTCCTTCAGGAGGTTGCCTTCGACTACCATTATCATGTCACCGGACTGGAGAGCCTCGACGGCGACCTCACCTCTTGAAGTCAGAATCATGGCGCCACGAAGAAAACAGGGCGCATCATCAAGATAGGTAACACCCTGCATACCGGGGAAGGCCGTAGCCTTCGATGCAAATTTCGTCGGGTCGTATCCAAGTCCGATATTGACGGTATGTGAGTAGGATGTGCTTGTGATCGTGAGATTACCGGTTTCAGGGTCATAAACCCAGGTGTCCGCATCGGCAGTGAACGGAACATCAATGACATCGCCTTTGCCAAACCCAGTGATTTTCACATTGGAGACCGTGTTTGTGATGCGTAGCGCCAGATAATTACCACCGCCCATCATGTTTATTGTCACGTTCGACAGGTCCATATAAACGGCGAGATCTGAACCATTCATATTTATAGTCTGACCTCCCGTAATAGATCCAACCATACATGCATTGAAATTATCAATATTGCCGACCAATCTTGAGTTAACAAGATTTAGAGTACCACTTCCTTCTATGACACTGTTCGCGTCACCCGAGAACATAACCAGGTCTTTAATCGTAAGAGTGCCATCATTATGCGTCGTATTGATGAAGTTAACGAAAGATGTGCCGTCATACGCCCCACTTCCTGTGAGCGTTGCACTTCCTGTCGGTGTGATGGTGGGCTGAGTATAGCTTCCAATTGTCTGGTAACCATACCCAAAATACATGGTAGATATTGGGAAGTTCATATTGACGTTTAAGTCACCGCTGACAATCATTGGACCATCAGGTGCTGAAGGCCAATCCTGATTGCACAATAGCCCTCCGGCGCTACCTGCAGAGGCCGCCGGTGTCAGGAACTGCACGTCGATAGTTTTCGTATCACCATAGGCAACAGTGCCATCCGCCCACGGATTCGCACCACTGATCTGAGAATAAGACGATGCCATAACTCACACCTAATTTTATCGTTGTTTCTTACTAAACTGTTAATTTATCATAAATGTTTATACAATAAAACCAGTGTAACTATAGATTCATATATTTCATATTATATACGAAATGATGTTAGCAAAAATTATCACTATTCAATTATAATATGAATTTATATTGCATTGTGCGAGTCGATAATGCCACATTAAGGCTGGCGTGATAGACACAGGCGATGGGGGCGTCCTGTGTGATCTATAAACGGCATAGTTTCCCGCATAGGCTGATTGTCCATGAGAGATGGTCCCGTTTCTTTGGGCAAGTTTGCGGGCCTGATAAGCTATAATCGGCCGTTGTCATGCCGCCTGTTTGACGGCGTGGCTGTTGCTATTGGCCATCAGGTCCTGGGTTAACTCCGGGCCCAGTCGCATCCGCACGTCATGATACGCCTCATCGGGCGTGCATCCAGCCAATGCCCAACGCGGACACTGCCCGTTGTAATGCACGATCCATGGGCGTGAGCCCCGCCCGCGGTTCCGAAGCGGTCTCAAACACGTGCAGAGAGGCTCATCCATATTTCAGCGACCGCCCGCCACAGGCGCTCGATGAACACGTTGTCCAGCCCGCGTCCGCGCCCGTCCATGCTGATAAGGATTGAACGCGCATCCGGCACATCCATAAACCGGGGCGTCGTGAATTGTGACTCCTGATCCGTGTCGAAGGTCTACGGTGCACCGTAGCGGATCGGAACTTCCTGCAGTGCCACGATGAAAAATTTCGCATCCATCATGTTCGCCCAGAAAACAGGACCCATGAATGGGGCTCAGATAGTGATCCCTCTACCGGTTATATTGCGTAACTTCTCCGGGGTAGGGATCTGCGCGCATCTGGGTAGAACGCATGATCGGTCCACGTCACAAATAAACCTCGCGGTGATCCCCCCCTGATTGCAGAGGGCACTGTACCGGTCAGGCAGGACGCACCGCGCTCCCCTGGCGGGCCAGCCGCATCAACACGATTGTCAGGCCGAGCGCCACTAAGGCCACGCCCCAGTTGACGGCATCGGTCTGTCCGCCCCTGAGTAGAACGATGGCTGCCAGCGCCGCATGGGCGAGCGTTGCCAGCCAGAGCATGAGGGACTCGCCCCATGCGAAGGGCAACGCACCCAGCATCATCACCCAGAAAACGCCGTGATAGAGCCGGAACGCCCCGCCTTCACTCAATGGGTGCGGAAGCACCAGCGAGACACAAAGCAGGAGGGCAATGGCCGTCATACAGCCCGTGCAGCAACCGGTCGTCAGGCGGGACAGAAAGCGGGTGCTGCGCGTGTCTGTCAGGCACCCTGTGGCCTTCTCCTTGCGTCGCCGCACCGCAATCCAGAGCTTGCTGCCGGTATAGAAAAGAAACGCCCCGGCAAAACCGAGAACGAGATAGGTCCAGCGTATCGGGGCACCCCCGTAGCTGCCAAAATGCAGGGCAAAGAAACTGGTCAGTGCTGCAAACCCTGCCGACTGGTACCCCGGCAGATAAGCGCTCCACAGGATTTGGCCCGTATAGGGGTCGAGTGTTGCAAATCCGCTGGTGGGACCTCGCATGACATGGGCGGGATCATGCCCCGAGACGCGCAAGACCGCGCCTGAACCGGACGGCCCACCAGGGCGCGTGGAATAATCGAGCGTGTCAGGCACGAAACCCGGAGCAGTCTGGGCCAGACGCGCCAGTATTTCCGCCGGAGCCAGCAACACGGCCCCCACTCCCGCATGAGGCTGTGCAACCATGCCGCCCATGCCCCGACCACCACCATGCCCCGCCCCATGATGACCATGTGCGCTCGAACTCTGGGCATGGGAGAGAAACTCACCCTGCACCGTAAAAATCACGTCGTGAAAGGCAAAGACAACCGATGTCAGGGCCATGACGATGTGAAACGGCAAGGAACAGAACCCGAGCAGATTATGCAGGTCCAGCCATTTGCGTCTGACGCTCCCCACCAGCCGCACGGCAAAAAGCGCCCGTGCCAGTGCCGGGATGAAAACGATGGTGCCTGACACCAGAGCCAGCGCATAGGCCAGCGCAATAAATCCCATCACGATCATGGCGGGCTCGTGCGGCAAGGGTAGCCCCATGCGCTGATGAACCGTGTCGATCAGCTGGGCGACGGGCGAGGGTTTATGCGTTGTGGTCACAAGACCGCCCTGCGCATCGAGCGCCGCGAGCATCATGGCCGATGACCCGTGGCCATGACGCCCTTCGCCCAGTGGCCATACCAGACGCGCCGGATGGGCGGCATCGGGGCTCACGACAATGCTGTATTGGCGCCGTGCCTCAGGATAGACGGCAAAGGCCTTGTCGAGCAGATCCGGAACATGTTCGATGGAGACGGCAGCAGGCAGGTCGGGCCGTGGTGTCAACCAGGATTCGAGCGTTGGCTCGAACATGCTGATGGCGCCCGCGTAAAAGGCGATGAACAGGAACAGGCCTGCCACCACACCGACCCAGCTATGAACCTCACGATAGACCGCCACGATATCAGCGCGCAGTTTCATGGCTGCTCACCCCCGAAAAACCCGGCAAGCAGCGTGTTGGCCAGCCATAGCAGACAGGCAATCCAGCCAAGGCCGAACCATGCCCCCAGGCCTGAGCGAAACAGGAAGCACAGGCTGAGACAGATCACCCAGAGCAGCGCCGCCCCCCACATGAGAAACTGCGATGAGAGCATCATCGGGTTGCCTGTCGCGCCACAGAGATGTCCGGCCAGAACCATCGCCCCCAGTGCCAATGCAGCACCGGGAATCAAACCGGCCAGCGTCTTGGCGAGCCAGCGACGGTTATCGAGTTTCGCAGCCTTCATGGGCGCGCGCCCTTTCGCGCATGAAGCGCAACCCCAAGGGGGAGCAGACTGAGCACGAGCATCAGCAGTGCCACTGTCATGAAAACCCCGACAAGCCAGTCAGTCGCTGCCACAAACCCGACCAGCGAGAGTACCGAGAACAATGCGCCAGCCCCAAGGCAGAGGCGCGATGGGGGGCGTACCTGACACCATTGCTGTTGCCCACTGGCGAGGTAGAAAGCAGCGCCAGCGGCCACGGCCAGACAAAACCCGGCCAGGACCAGGCAGGCCGGATAAAATCCTGCAAGGCCCAACAAGCTTGCCCCGCTCACCAGCGATATTCCAGACGCATGGTCAGGCTTCTGCCCTGACCATAATAGCAGGCGGAGACCGCCGTGCAGGTCGCCACGAAGCGCTTATTGGCGATATTGCGCATGTTGAGCGAGAAAGAGAGGCCATTATAGCGGGGTCGCGCCACGCCAAAATCATAGCGCAGGAACATGTCATAGAGCGTGTAGCCGGGGATGGAGAGCGTATTGGCCGTATCGCCGTAGGAATGGCCCGTATAGCGCACGCCGCCGCCAAAACCGGCACCGCGCATCGGGCCATGCAGCAGGCGCTGATCGACAAAAAGCGAGGCCATCCATTTCGGGGCCTGAGGCATATAATTGCCGATCTGCGAAGCTGTGTTCGATTCCGTAATCTTGGCAGCGCTGCGCGTGCCGGTGAAAATAACCGCCATATCCCAAGGCAGGGTTGCGCGGCCTTCAAGTTCAAGACCACGCACGCGCATTTCACCCGTCTGCACAAGGCATGTCGCCGTGCCGCAAAGCTGACCGTTGGGCGCAGGGGTCGTCACATTCTGCTGTGTGATCTGATACCCGCCGAAAGTGACGTAAATGCTCTTCCCGTACTGATAACGCAGCCCAGCCTCATACTGGTCGCCTGTCGTCGGCTTGAAAGGCTTGTTGTCGAGTGCGGTGGAAGGATCTGACACCTGCGGCTGGAAGGACGTGGCATAGCTGAAATAGGGCGCCAGACCGATTTTGGTGCGATAGACCGCGCCAGCACGCCAAGTGAAGCGGTCATTATCGTTCAGATAGCGCTTTTTGGTCAGAATATTGAGGGTATTGTCACGCGCCCAGTCCTGACGACCGCCGACCGTAATGTAGAGATTTTCGATCTTCATCTGGTCCTGAAAATACAGACCGTTCTGCTGCGATTCCGTGGCGCCATAGACCTGCGGCGCCAGACCGGCCGAATAACCGGTCGTGCCACGCGCCACCGGGTCGAAGATATTCAGCAGGGGCAGCACAAGCGCCGAATTGACCAGATCGCGCGAGCTTTCCCAGTTTGTGTAGAAATAATCCGTGCCGAACAACAGCGTATGACGCACCATGCCTGTTCTGGCCCTGACCTCAAGCTGGGTATCTGTCGCC
The DNA here is from genome assembly GCF_057319415.1 of Asaia sp. A2. Lineage (NCBI taxonomy): Bacteria > Pseudomonadati > Pseudomonadota > Alphaproteobacteria > Acetobacterales > Acetobacteraceae > Asaia > Asaia sp. A2. The sequence continues at coordinate 3,127 of NZ_JBXWTO010000014.1, read as the reverse complement.
ACACCCTGCGAGCGCCCGCGTCCTTCGACGGCACGACGATTGACGGTCTGATAGGGCACGCATCCCTTGATGCTGGTGCTGCATTTCGTCAGCGTATCACCCGAAAGTACCGTCGAGCGGTAAAGGTTATCCAGATAGGTGTAGCGCGTATTGTTGCGCAGCGTGAGGATATTGTTGAAGCGATGTTCGAGGAATGACCCCGTCAGTACCTGCGTGCGATCAAAGGTATTCCAGTCGGGCTCGCCTATGTTTTCGTCATTGCGGATATAGCGCCCCTTGGACGGCACAAGCGTGCCGGTCATGGGCAGGAACTGGAAGGTCGAGCCGCCGGTGTCACGCTGATACTGCGCCAGCAGCGTCCAGCTCGACCCCGGCGCATAGGCCCATGTCAGGCTGGGCGAGACATAATACCGCCCGCTATTCACATCATTGACCTGTGTGCCGCCATAACGGGCCACTGCAACGATCCGTCCTCGCACCGTACCGGATTTGTTGAGTTTGCCGGAGACGTCACCCGAGGCCTGACCCTGCCAGTTGCCGAGCTTGGTATAGCCGATGGTCTGAAGGAAAAACTCGCCATGCGATTTCTCGGTCGGACGCTTGGTGGTGAGATTGACGATACCACCGGGCGCGGTCTGGCCATAAAGCGCGCCAGACGGCCCTTTCAGCACCTCGATCTGCTGAAGAGCGAACGGATCGAATGATGTACGTGTCCATTGCCCGCCAGAAGGCAGACGCAGCCCATCGACAAAATTGTTGTTTGACGAGAAGCCGCCTGCTCCAAAGCCGCGTACTGAAACCTCATCCACGCGATTATCCACGCCCGAGGGCTCAGCCTGCACACCCGCCATATAGGACAGCGCATCGGCAATGGTGGGGGAAGCGCGCAGCTCGATTTCCTCACGCGTGACGATCGAGATGGTCTGCGGTGACTCGATAATGGGGGTGCGTGTCTTGGTGGTTGCTCCGGCCTGAGACAGGCCCGTGGCCGAGACGACAATGATCTCGTCAGGTTTTTTCTTTTGTGCAGCTGTCGGTTTTTTTCGCAGGATCGATTGCGGCTGTGTGTCTGCTGCCTGTGCGGTTGTGAGGGAGGTCGCGCCTGCCAGAGCCAGGGCGACAAGACCGGTGATCCTGCGCATTGTTTCAAATTCAACATCATAATGGTGGGCCAATAACTGGCGCTGAATTCGTGCAATTGCGAATCATTGTCAATTCATTAATGTCTCCCGAGTCAGGTTTCACCGATCAAGTGCAGCAATCGGGCCACACTCCTGATCTGCGGGTTTACAACGGCCTCCACCGCCTGCGCATTGCGAGATCGTATCAATTTGCGCGTCGGGCTGCTTCCGGGCGTGAAGTTCCTTCTGGCGGCTGGTACCCGTCATACCAGGTCTGGAGGCATCTCTTCAGCCAACGAGGAAAGACTTCTCATGGAGCAATGTCCCCATAATATCGCGCGAGGCGTGCATTGCCGCAACGTCAGTCAGCCTCACGCATGCGCAGCACGATAAAACCGGGCTTGCCTTTGAGGTAATCCCCCAGAGGCGTATCGACCACCTGCATCTTTGCCTTGAGTGACGAAGCATTCCGGAACAGAAGCTGGCCATTCTCCCAGATCGCCAGACCGGTATGGGTCACATCCAGTCCCGCAAGGGGGGTGTAGATCCCTATCACATCTCCTGTATGGATTTTCGACGCAACTTCAGATGTCAGGGCCTCGGGTGGCAGCCACACAATATCGCGTGGGTGGATATCAAGCCCCTGGATGAAGACGCCCCCGCCAGCACGCTGATTAAGTCTCTTATGCGTCACTCTGGCCTGCGGCGACAAAGAATGCGTGATATCCTGCGCATTATGCGGCGCAAGAGCGACCCAATCAGTCAGAAAATGACGGCGATTCAGATAGGCTACACGCCCGTCACGGTACCTGGTTCTTTTTAGCGTCGCAATGAAGTCTGTTTCATTGTTTGAAAGCGCAAGAGCACGCACAAGATCGATGAAAGTATAGCAATCAACTGCATCAAGGCGTGCGACCAACTGCTCCGTTTTCTGGGGGCCACCCACAAGCGTATTAGCAACATAAGGCGTCCCCAGGAACAACGACGAAATGTCGGTAATACGCTGGACGAAACCTGAACTGGCCGGAACTGCCGTTTCGATCTGATGCAATCGCACATGATCAACCGATATGGATGAGCTGTCCGCCGCCCACGCACACCCGAAAGTTGCGTGAGCCAGCACGGCCACGCTCGATGCCATCCAATATAGTGGTTTCAACATGATAGTGTCGCCCCTCTCTTTGAGGAAAAGCGATATCATGTCTCGCCAGAACACCCTACCGGTTCGCAAGACCAGGCCATCCGGATCAGTGTAAAACATTATAAGCATAGATTATGCAATTATTTGTAAATCGTATTTTTACAACATAAATTAATAGACAGCTGATTTCATTCAATAAATCTCATTTGCTTCAAATTTTTAAGAATAAATGGCAGTTGACGATGGTAAATTAAAGGACAATGCTATTCTATGTTTATATAAAACAACCAAGAATCGAGAATAAACATGAATACCCTCTCTGCGGGCGTATGGTCTGCCATATTCAATGGTGATTCCACAGTATATCAGAGCGGTAATGCGGTTATTTCTGGCCCGGTCTCTCTCGGAGCAAGGGTCACCCTCAACATTGCGAGTGGTGCGACGGTATCAAACATGTCAGCCGTCACAGGGGGTATTATCAATATTTCCAGCGGCGGTGCGCTTCTCAGCTCCTATATCAACAACGGCACCCTGTATCTCAGCTCGGGTGGCAACACCACCTCAAACATCTTTGACTCCACATTGACCTATGTTCAGTCAGGTGGATATTCTCTCTCCGATACCTGGAACAACGCGGGCGGAATGGGAATGGATTATTCCGTCGTCTCAAACGGCGGCGTGGTCTCCAACGCAACCATCCAGTCAGGTGGCGGGCTTCAGTTCCAGTCTGGCGCCAGTGGCAACGGAGTAATGCTATCCAGCGGCGGCAGCCTCTCCATGGATGGTGGGACTGTCAATAATTTCGTCGTCAGCAATGGCGCCTATGCTACCTCCAGCGGCATCACCTATTCCGGCATCAGCATCA
>NZ_JBXWTO010000013.1:0-86199 GCF_057319415.1 Asaia sp. A2 | reverse complement strand
TTGGCCAGATCCAAACCAATCGTGGTAATCGTCATCTCGGATGGCTCCACTATCAGAGGTACGCAAAGATGGCGTCCTCACCTTTGGCACTATAGATGCCGTGATCGGGAGCCATCCACCCCATCTATAATGGTGGGCCGGGGTCTGCGACGGTCTGGCTGCATATGGGGGCGCTTGGTCCCAAGCGTGTTGTGACATCGGATGATGTCCATACCCCCGCTGCGCCTTACAAGCTCGTGGATAACGACGATTCCCTTCTGGACTCGACGGATCTCGTCTTTATCGATGCACCGGGCACGGGTTTCGGCCGCGTGATCGGCAAGGATCGTGACAAGGCCTTTTACGGCACTGACCCCGATGCTGCTGCGTTCACCGATTTCATCGCGCAGTTTCTGGCGCGTCACGGGCGCTACAACTCACCCAAATACCTGTTTGGCGAAAGCTATGGCACGACGCGTTCCGCCATCATCGCCAATGCCCTGGCCAATGAGAAAGGGATCGACCTCAATGGTGTGATCCTGCTTTCCCAGATCCTGAATTACGGCAATTCCATCGATCGTGCGCAGGGTAATCCGAGCAATGACCAGCCTTATGTGTTGGGCCTGCCGAGCTTTGCCGCGACAGCCTGGTATCATCACAAGCTGCCCGACCAGCCTGCCGATCTGAAGGCGTTTCTGGCCGAGGTCGAACGTTTTGCGCTGACCGACTACACCTCCGCCCTGCAGGATGGCACCGGCATCAGCGATGAGAAGCTCAAGGCCACGGCAGAAAAGCTGCATCGCTATACGGGCCTGCCGGTCGATTATCTGATCAAGGCCGATCTGCGCGTGAATGGCGGCGAGTTTGCCAAGACGCTGCTGGGTGATGAGGGGCAGGATACGGGGCGCCTCGACAGCCGCTTTTCAGGCCCGAGCCTCGACCCGCTGGCCCAGCGCCCGGCCTATGATCCGCAATCGGCGGCCATGGAATCGGCCTATGTGGCGGCGTTCAACGATTATGCGCGCAAGACGCTGCATTACGGGGCCGATCCGTCCTTTGGCGATGGGTATATGGAATATCGTGTGAGCGCCCATAGCATCGGCAAGTGGAGCTTCACCCACAAGCAGCCCGATCAGCGCGGTCCGGCCCGTGGCGAGCCCAATGTGCTGCCGGATCTGGCGATGGCGATGAAAACCAACCCCTCGCTACAGGTCATGCTCAACCAGGGTTATTACGATCTCGGCACGCCCTATTTTGAGGGTGTGTATGAAATGCGCCATCTGCCGATCCCCCGCGCGCTCGCGAAAAATATCGAGATCAAGCAATATGCGTCAGGTCATATGGTCTACGCCCATCTGCCCGCGTTGAAGGAAATGCACGATAACGTTTCGCAGTTTATTGCAAGGACGCATCCAAAATCGTCGTAATAATTTAAAACAGGCGCAGCTGTGGGGTTTTCAAATGGCGGAGGGATGCTCTAGAAAATTCGCCACTTTGGGCGGTGTCAGACCGCCCGCCCCCTGTTCCCTGCGAAAGAGTGCCAATGAACGCGCCTGTCTCTCTGCCGATGCCGACCATTGATGAGCCCCTGTCCGGCCTCTTGCCTGTCGAGGGTCATCCCGGCCAGTACCACCTTGCCCCACCGAGCAAGGAATACGGGCATCTTCAGGCCTGTGAAGTGCTGAGCGTTCATCACTGGACCGACCGTCTGTTTACATTCACCTGCACGCGCGACCCCGGTCTGCGTTTCGAGAACGGTCAGTTCACGATGATCGGCATCGAGGTCGAGGGCAAGCCGCTGCTGCGCGCCTACTCCATCGCTTCGGCCAATTACGAGGAAGAGCTGGAATTCCTGTCCATTGCGGTGGAAGACGGCCCGCTGACCTCGCGTTTGCGCCATGTGAAGGTGGGTGACACTGTGCTCGTCGGTCGCAAGCCGGTGGGCACCTTGCTGCTCGATAATCTGCGTCCGGGCCGGAACCTCTATTTCCTCTCGACGGGTACGGGTCTTGCCCCGTTCATGAGCCTGATCGAAGACCCGGAATGCTACGAGCGTTACGAGAATGTCGTGCTGAGCCATACCGTCCGTGTCTCGGGCGAACTGGCCTACATGAACCATATCCGCCATGACCTGCCGAACCACGAATTCCTTGGCGAGTATGTGTCCAAGCAGCTGAAATACTATCCGGCCGTTACCCGTGAAGACTTCGCTGTGACCGATCGCATCACCACGCTGATCGAAAACGGCAAGATCTTTGAGGATCTGGGCCTGCCCAAGCTCGATCCCGAGCATGACCGCGTGATGATCTGCGGCTCGCCAGAAATGCTGGCCGATACGGAAAAGCTGCTGCTTTCCATGGGCTTTGACGAAGGCAATATGAGTAATCAGGGCTCCTATGTCGTCGAGAAGGCCTTTGCGGAACGCTAAGCCCTCCCGCCCCGTTCTGAAGGGGCGCAGAACAGAATACTGAACATACCATGCGCGGCCGGGAGATTTTCCGGCCGCGTTTGATTTTGGGGAGAGGCTTGATGCCGGATTTCGATGTTTTCGTGATTGGTGCGGGCTCGGGCGGGGTACGCTTTGCTCGTATCGCCGCCCAGAGCGGTGCGAGGGTGGCGATTGCCGAGAGCCGCCACTGGGGCGGGACCTGTGTGAATCTGGGCTGCGTGCCCAAGAAACTCATGGTCTATGCATCAGAAGGGGCCGAATCTGCTGAGGATGCGCGTGCTTATGGCTGGGACGTGCAGTTGGGTGCCCATGACTGGTCACGGTTCATCGCGGCCAAGGACAAGGAAATCGAAAGGCTCGATGGCATCTACAAGTCGATGCTGGGCAAGGCCGGGGTCGAGCTGTTTATCGGGCGTGCCAGACTGATCGATGCCAACACGATCGAGATCGGGCCGGGCCCTTTGGACGAGCAGGTCGAGCCGCGACGGGTGACGGCAAAGCGCATCGTGATCGCCACAGGTGGCCGCCCCACACGCCCGCCGATCGAGGGTGCCGAACACGCCATCATTTCCGATGAGGCCTTTCACCTCAAGGCCCGCCCGGAGCGGATCTGCATCATCGGGGGCGGATATATCGGTATCGAGTTCGCCGGTATCTTCGCGGGGCTTGGCTCGAAAGTCGATCTGGTTTTCAGGCAGGATCTGCCACTGCGCGGCTTCGACCGCGAATTGCGCGAGAAGCTGCATGAGGCGTTGCCTCATCATGGCATCGCTGTTCATGCAGGCCAGAGCCCTGAACAGATCGAGAAGCTGGGAGACGGGCAGTATCGGACCGGCCTTGGCAATGGCGAGACGATCGAGACCGATTGCGTGTTCTTCGCCACCGGACGCAAGCCCAATATCGACGGGCTGGGTCTGGACGGTGTCGGGGTGGCGGTCAAGGATGGCGCTATTGCCGTGGACGACCAATCCGCCACGAATGTGGAAAACATCTACGCCATTGGCGATGTTACGGACCGGATCAATCTGACTCCTGTTGCCATCGCCGAGGGGCATATTCTGGCAGAGGCGCTTTATACCGGCCACGCCAGAAGCTGGTCATTCGAGACCACCCCCAAGGCGGTCTTCTTCTCGGAGCCGCTCGCAAGTGTCGGACTGACCGAGGAGGAGGCAGCGGAAAAGGCGGATATCGAGGTGTTCACAGCGTCTTTCCGTCCGCTCCGTCAGACGCTGATCGGCCGCGAGCGCAAGGCCTTCATGAAGCTGGTTGTCGAGCGTGAGAGCCAGAAGGTGGTTGGCGCGCATATGATGGGCGACGCCTCTGCGGAAATGATGCAGGGCATTGCGATCGCCATCACAGCCGGGCTGAAGAAGATCGATTTCGATCGCACGATCGGTATCCACCCCACTACGGCGGAGGAATTCGTGACCATGCGCAGCCCGACGCGTCAGGTTGCCCGCAAGGGATGACGCGTCGGGCCCTCTCCGGGGAAACCGGAGAGGGGAGTGATGTCAGATGCCGGTGCTGTTCAGAAAGGCCAGAAGGTCGCGGTTGAGCGCATCGGCATCAGTGGCAAACAGGCCATGAGGGGCGCTGTCATATTCGACATAGCGCGCATGGGGGAGTGCTTCGCTCACGCGTTTGCCCGTCAGTTCGTAGGGCACTGTCTTGTCGCCAGTGCCATGAACGACCAGCGTCGGCACCGTAAAGGCTGCGAGATCAGGGCGGAAATCGGTTCGGCTGAATGAATCGATGCAGTCGAGCGTGGCATTGGGGCTCGCCATGATCCCGAGCGTGAAGCTCCAGTCGATAAGCGCCTGACTGACCGGCTTGCGGATCATGCTGACCCCGTAGAAGCCCTTGAGGAACTCTGCCAGAAAATGGAAACGGTCCCGTCGGATCTGGACCTTGAAATCGGCAAAGACATCGACCGGTACGCCATCCGGGTTGCTCTGATCCTGCAGCAGGTAGGGCACGACCGAGGAAATGAGCGCAACGCCAGCCAGGCGCGAAGAGCCATAGCTGCTCAGATAGCGCGCCACTTCGCCACCACCCATTGAGAACCCGACGAGGGTGAGATCGCGCAGATCGAGATGATCGATCAGTTCGGCGAGGTCACCGGTGAGCGTATCGTAATCATAGCCGCCAAAAGGGTGGCTGGACTGGCCAAAGCCTCGACGGTCATAGGTGATAACCCTGTATCCGGCTTCCAGCAGGGCAAGGGTCTGATATTCCCACATATCGCCCGTCAGAGGCCAGCCATGCACCAGCAATACGGGCCGACCCCTGCCCATATCCTTGAAGTGAAGGCTGTTGCCGTCGCGTAGTTTCAATGAAGGCATGGTCCCTGTCCTCTGCATTGGGCCTGTCGGCGCGGCACCCGCAACGGGGCCATGTCCAGGCGATTGGCATGGAGGAAAGAACAGGGCGTCCGGTCTGAAGTTCCGCAGCCGCCAGCAAGCGTCACGCGACGGTGAGGCCTTGGTATGGGGAGAGTATTCGGGCGAAGCGTTCGGCCCCGCCTTGACCGCAGAAGGTTCGGGCAGTCTTCCGCGGGGATGTCATCCGGCTGCCTGAGTTATTGCAGCCGGGTGGAGGCGTATCAGCGCGGCGCGACCCAGCCATTGCCGGTGGCATCGCCAAGCTGGCCGCTCTGGACTGGGCTGGAATTGGAATAGGCCGAGCCGAACTTGCTCAGATCGGCACCGGTAACGGCGTCACGCTGCACGTTATCGGCGTGGTCGGGGTCCGGGCCGTGCTTGAATTCGGTGCTTGGCGTTTCCTGATAGCCGGGGGGCAGGGAGTGGCGCCCCTTGGCGGTCAGGTGTTCGCCCTTGCCGTGATATTCCACACCGGTGTCGTTGCTGTTGTTCTGCGGCGCATGGGCCTCATTGGGGGCGTTTTGTCCGGTAAACTGCGCAAAGGCGGTTCCGGCAGGCAGAACAAACAGAGTGGCGGCCAGAAAGGCGCCGCGACGGAGCTTTGCCATGAAAGCTTTCCCTTGCAGTTTCGTCCCGCTGCGGTCGCCGCACAGGAGTGGTGGTTGCCATTTCGGAATTCGGCCCGATCTCTGGCGCAGATACTGTTTTCAAGTAGTTCGTGAGACCAGAGGCGGCAAGAGCCTATTATGATGGACGATCTCTTCTCAGCAGCCAGACAGCCTGCGCTTCTGGCACCCGGCGCCCTGTTTCTGCCGGGCGCTGCGCAGGCCATGCAGGCCGGGCTGATGCAACAGCTGTACGAAATCACGGCGCAAGCGCCCTTGCGCCGCCTTGAGACGCCGGGTGGTCGGCTTTTTTCGGTCGAGATGACAAATTGTGGCGCACTGGGTTGGCATTCCGACAAGGCTGGATATCGTTACGAGTCCCGAGACCCCCTGACTGGTGTGGCTTGGCCGGGGATACCGGATAACTGGTTCGAACTGGCCCGGATCATGGCGGAGCAGGCAGGCTATCCGGGCTTCGTGCCCCAGACCTGTCTGATCAACTGTTATGCGCCCGGTGCCCGCATGGGGCTTCATCAGGACCGCGACGAGACGGCGCTGGATAGCCCGATCGTTTCGGTCTCGCTTGGTGTGGCCGCACAATTTCTCTTCGGTGGGCTGGAGCGCACGGCACCGACACGCAGGCTCTCCCTTCTGAGCGGGGATGTGGTGGTATGGGGTGGCCCGTCGCGTCTGGCCTATCATGGGATTGCCCCGCTGAAGCCGGGCCACCATCAAGTGACGGGAGATCGGCGCTGGAATCTGACGTTTCGCCGGGTGCAAGAACGCTAGCCCCTAGCCGGATCGGTCATTCCGTTTCATAGTGAGAGCCCTTTTTTTCGGCTCAAGGAAAATACTCTCATGCACCCGAACCGCGAATCCGCTGTGCACGCCGGCTGGACGCCGTCGAGCTGGCGGTCGCACCCCATTCGTCAGGCTCCGCATTATCTGGATGCAGCCGCGCTCGACTCTGTCGAAGCCCGTCTGCGGCGATATCCGCCCCTGGTGTTTGCGGGCGAGACGCGGCGCCTGAAGAGCCAGCTTGCCAAGGCAGCGCGTGGCGAGGCCTTTGTGCTTCAGGGCGGGGCATGTGCCGAGAGCTTCAACGAGTTCACCGCTGATATCGTGCGCGATACGTTCCGGGTGCTGCTGCAAATGGCGGTGGTGCTGACCTTCGGAGCCAAGGTGCCGGTGATCAAGATCGGGCGTATGGCCGGGCAATATGCCAAGCCGCGTTCCTCCGACACCGAGACGCAGAACGGCGTGACCTTGCCCTGCTACCGCGGTGACATCATCAATGGCCCGGAATTCACCGAGGCGGCGCGTATCCCTGATCCGGCGCGTATGGAAACGGGATATTTCCAGTCTGTCGGCGTGATGAACCTGCTGCGTGCCTTTGCATCGGGTGGCTATGCCAACCTGCATCAGGTGCATCGCTGGAATCTCGGCTTCGTCAAGCGCTCGCCACTGGCCGAACGTTATCAGGACCTGGCCCAGCGCATTGATGAGACCCTGTCCTTCATGGGGGCATGCGGCTTCAACCAGAGCGCGCCGCAGATCAACGAGACCGAGTTCTACACCTCGCATGAGGCGCTCTTGCTGCCTTATGAGCAGGCCCTGACGCGCATCGATAGCCTGAGCGAGAACTGGTACGATTGCTCGGCCCATTTCCTGTGGATTGGCGATCGGACACGCCAGCCCGACGGGGCGCATGTGGAGTTCCTGCGCGGCGTGGGCAATCCGATTGGCATCAAGGTCGGCCCTACCACCACGCTGGAAGATCTCGAAAAGCTGCTGGATATCCTCAACCCGAAGGATGAGGCCGGTCGCATCACGCTCATTTCCCGCATGGGCGCCAGCAAGGTGGGTGATTTCCTGCCGCCGCTGCTCGACAAGGTGCGTGGCTCCGGCCGCACGGTGACATGGCTGTGCGACCCGATGCATGGCAATACCATTGCCACGGCAGACAAGATCAAGACCCGCTCATTCGACTCGATTCTTGGCGAGGTGAAGGGCTTCTTCTCGGTATTCCAGCAGGCTGGGCTGCGTCCTGGCGGCATCCATATCGAGATGACCGGGCAGGATGTCACCGAGTGCGTGGGCGGTGCCCATTGTCTGACGGAAGCTGACCTTGCCGGGCGTTACGAGACGTTCTGTGATCCGCGCCTCAATGCCGAGCAGTCGCTCGAAATGGCGTTCCTGCTGGCCGAGGAACTGACGGGTCACTTCCGCGATCACGGGGCGTTGCGGGAATGACGCCCCCCAAAGCCGATGAGGGACGTGCTGCACTCGATGCGGCGCTAAGCCCGAAACTCGCTCTGACACCCGGCGAGATTGCCGGGCGGACAGACGCCTATTTCAACCGGACGCAGAAGATCGTCTCGCATTTTGGCGAGTGTCAGGTCACCTACGCGCTGTTCATTCGCCGGCCCGTCATTGCGGCGCATGGGCTGATGGTCGCGTGGCTCGAGAATGTCGCGCGTGAGCAGGGTTTTTTGGTCGAAATCGAGACGATCTACGCTGAGGGAAGCTGGGTTGGCGCAGGCGAGCCGCTGCTCTACCTGACCGGGCCTTTTACCCGCATGGCCCCCCTCGAAACCCTTTTGCTGCAAAAGCTCGGCTCAGCCTGCGTCGCGGCCCATAATGCCTATCAGATGGCGCTGGCCCTGCCGGATGCAGCGTTCATGGCCATGGAAGCCCGTCATTGTGCCGGATTTGAGATGCAGGAAATGATGGGCTATGCCGCCTCGATCGGCTCACGCGCTGCCCGGCGCGAGGGCGCGAAGGGCTTTGTCGGTTGCGCCAATGATGTCACGGCGGCGTTTTTCGGCCAGGATCATGGGCTGGGCACCATGCCTCATGCCCTGATCGGTTATGCGGGCTCGACCCTGCGTGCCGCGGAGATGTATCGCGAAGTCTACCCTGACGACCCTCTCGTGGTGCTGGTCGATTACTTCGGGCAGGAAATCACCGATGCGCTCGCAGTGTGCCGTCGCTTCCCCGAACTGGCGGCGCAGGGGCGAATCAGCGTGCGTCTCGATACGCATGGCGGGCGCTTCATTGAAGGGCTCGACCCCCAATCGTCCTACGCCGTGCTGGAGCGTCATACGCCCGGTACGATACGGCGCTACCGCTCCGATAACGAACTGAAGGATCTGGTCGGCACAGGCGTGTCGGCCGCTGCCATCTGGTGGATGCGCGAGCAGCTCAACGCCGCTGGTTTCCCCGAGGTGCGGATCATCGTTTCGTCGGGCTTTGGCCTGCAGAAATGCATGACCATGCGTGATTCCCATGCCCCGCTCGATGTGGTCGGGACAGGCTCGTTCATTCCGGTCAAATGGAACGAAACCTACGCCACGGCCGATATCGTGGCTTATGACGGTGAGAAGCGGGTGAAAGTCGGACGCGAATTCCTCCTGCAGAAAATCCGGTCCAGAGAGAAGGAGAGCGAAGCATGAGCAGCTCTGAAGCAGAACCCGATCGCGGCTGGTTTGTCCGTATTCTCGATAATTCGGGCGGTGCGGAAGAAGGCATCGTGGAGGAGGTGAAAGACTTTCAGGACCTCGCTCACGCCAATGCCTACGCACGTGCCTATGTGCGCGACAGCGTCGAGCGCTGCCGCGTTGGCGGGGCCGCAGGGCGTGAGGTGCTCGAAGCGTGGTTCTCGTTCGGTGAAGACGCCATTGTCGTCGAGGCCGGAGATGATGGCTGGAAGTCTGCATCGGAACTTGAGGATTTCGCTGCCAACCCCGCTACGCCGATGGAGCGTGACTGGCGCACCCTCGATCCGCGCCGTCTTGTGGAGGATGATGAGGAGATCGAGCTCTGATGCCGATAAACCGGCGTGAGATTCTGGCTGGCCTGTCGGCTGGCGCGGCTGGTCCTTTGCTTGCAGCGTTTTCACGCGCCGCAGTGGCACGGGAGACGAGTTCAGCGGTCATCCCTCAGCCGCCATCGCCCCGGACCAGCCTGCCTGCGCTGAGCCGTCAGCTTCAGGCCGTGCCGCGCCGACGTCAGTTCACCACGCTGCCACGGCTGCTGGATCATCCCGACCTGTGGGACGACGTCGCTTTCGAAGCCCTTAGGGCCTATCGCAGCGAAGAGCGCATGGTCGGGACCGGGACGTCGCTTTCAGGAAACTGGCCCGTCGAGGCGCAGAACCTGCTCAACAGCGAGATTTTCTCATTCGGTCATCCCGAGGCCCTGCTTGTCATGGCGTTGTGGAGTGAGGCGCAGCTGGCTCTTTACGATGACGAGGCCTGGTCGCGTTATGGTCTGTCACGTCTGACGTCTTCGGGCCAGTCGGTACTGCCGCTCAGGCAGGCCGCTACAGGGTATTCGCGCCATCATCAGGATGAGCAGGGCATTTACGGGGCGGCTGGACGCAGTATTCCGGCCTTGCAGGCCCGTGGCGTTGTGTTCCTTGCCTGCCATAATGCTGTTTGGGCCCATGCCGGGCGTCTGCTCGCTTTGGGTGCCGTGGCCGGTAATCCGAGACAGGAACAGCTTGCGGCAACGCTGACGAACCATCTCGATCCGCGTGCCATCGTGACCCCGAGCGCACTTGGTGCACTCGCCGAATTGCAGCGGGCGGGGTTCTCCCGGGTTTTCTGAACGCACCGCTTTTCGGACTCACGCATATTTCTGATGGCGATACCGTGCGCGGGCTATGGAAAATTGCCCGCGCCCTTGGCATAGAAGCAGCATGAAACTGCGCTTCGCCCCCAGCCCGACCGGCTATCTCCATGTTGGCAATGCTCGCCTTGCCATCGCCAATGCCCTGTATGCCCGCAAGCATGGCGCACAATTCCTGCTGCGCATCGACGATACGGATCTGGAGCGCTCCAAGGCGGAATACGAGCAGGGGATCAAGACGGATCTCGAATGGCTCGGTCTCGACTGGGACGAGATGGCCCATCAGTCGGAGCGGCTCGACCGCTATGCCAAGGCGATCGAGGCCCTCAAGGCTTCGGGGCGACTCTATCCCTGTTTCGAGAGTGAGCAGGAACTGGCCGCCAAGCGCGAATTGCGCCTCAAGGCGCGCAAGCCCCCCATTTACGACCGCGCGATGCTGCGCATGACGCCTGAGCAGCGCGAGCGTGCCGAAGCCAACGGCAAGACGCCCTATTGGCGCTTTCGCCTTTCAGACGGTCACAAGAGCTGGCGCGATCTGGTGATGGGTGATCTGTCGGTCAAGCTGACAGCCATTTCCGACCCTGTTCTCGTACGGGCCGATGGAACGGTGCTCTATACGCTGGCCTCGGTCGTGGACGACATGGAGCTGGATGTTACCCATATCATCCGTGGTGAGGACCATATTACCAACACCGGTGTTCAGCTCGATATCATCGAGGCACTGGGTGGCAAGGGGGCGCGTTTCACCTTCGCCCATCTGCCCCTGTTGCTGGATGAAGGTGGTGGCAAGCTGTCCAAGCGCTTCGATGCGTTGTCGCTGCGTGCGCTGCGTCATGATGGCATGGAGCCGCAATCGGTAGTGTCCTACCTGTCCAGAATCGGCAGTTCGGACGACCCGGTGCCCATGACGCTGGAAGAATCCATCGCGAGTTTCGATCTGTCGCACATTTCGCGTTCGGCAGCGCGTTTCGACATGCAGCATCTTCTGGGGCTCAACCGCCGCCTGCTGCATACCCTGTCCTTCGAGGATGTTCGCACCCGCCTGCCTGAAGGGGCGAGCGAGGCTTTCTGGAATGCCATACGTGGCAATGTCGATCTGACCGGCGAAATCGGTTTCTGGTGGGAAGTGGTGCAGGGCGACATCGCGCCTCCCTCCCTGCGTGACGAGGCCGGATTCCTGGAGCAGGCGCAGCAGACCCTGCCTGACGCCCCGTGGGATGGCGAGACGTGGAAGCAATGGATCGCGACGCTGAAGGACGTTTCTGGTCGCAAGGGCAAGGCTCTCTTCCATCCGCTGCGTCTTGCCCTGACGGGTGAGGAGGCCGGGCCCGAGCTGCATGCCCTTCTGCCGCTGATGGGCCGTGAACTGGTTCTGCGTCGCCTGCAGGAAGCGGCCATAGGCTAGCGTCACCAGTACGTGCCTGTACAAGTGCCATGAAACACGACCGATCCCGCTGGCGGCAGTTTTTCAGGGTGCAGTCCGGTCTGCCCTTGCAGGGCGCTGCCGACGGAACGAGGCGGGGCCGTGACGAGATCGGCACGGAGCGCCAGCGGGCCTCGGTCATACGGGTTGGCATTGGCAGTAATTTCTGGACCGATCTTTACCATCATGCTCTGACCACCTCATGGCCCCGTTTTCTGGGGTGGTCCACGATTGCCTATGTTGTGATCAATCTGGCCTTTGCGCTGCTCTATCGGCTATGCAATGCCCAGATCAACAATGCGGCCGATCTTGATCTGCTGTCGCTTTTTTTCTTCAGCGTGCAGACGCTTTCCACCGTCGGTTATGGTGTCATGGCACCAAGCGGCCATATGGCCAACGCGCTTGTGTCAATCGAGGCGCTACTGGGCATGATGATCAATGCGCTCTCGACCGGTGTGGTCTTTGCGCGTTTCTCGCGCCCGCGCACGCAGATCCTGTTCAGCCATATCGGGGTGATCAGTCAGCGGGCAACGCCGTCCGTGCTATGTATCCGGCTGGCAAATTCCCGCAAAAGTGCCGTGCTGGCCATGGAGGCTGAGCTTTCCCTGTCGCAATTCGTGATTGGGGAAGGGGGCTATCCGACCCGCATCTTCACCCCGTTGTCCCTTCTGCAATCGCAGGTGCCGGAATTGCGCTTTACCGAGACGCTCGTGCATCCCATCGACAGCGCGAGTCCGCTCGCTGTTCTGAGCGTTGAGCAGCTTGACGCAACCTACGCCGAAATTCTGGTTACCGTACGCGGTACGGACGAGGCGACAGGGCAGGCCGTTCTTATCCAGCACGGTTATGATCATGCCAAAATGATCAAGGGCATGCGATTTGTAGACATGGTTCTCCAGGACGAACTGGGCAATTACCGCGTCGATTACAAACGCCTGCATGATATAGAGAAGGAAGCCGAGAGCGTCGGCTGAGAGTATTATTCAATGCCTCGCGCCGCACCCGAAAACCCTGTGCTCTGTTGTGGGGGGCGGTCTGCTGTTCGTGCCGGTAATCCATGTTCCTGAGATACATCATCTCTGATCGTGTCTGGGCGGCAAAGGCTCGGAAGCCTGCAGGACATGCTTGTCTCGCGTAAGCGCGGGAGCACGGATCTTGCTGCGTACAGCATCTATTTCGCAAATAAAAACATAAATAGCGAGTTAAGATCGAAAAATCGTCAGATATAATCGTATCACGAAATATATGACAAATAAATGATAAAAATGTTTCTCAACAAAGTCATGGAAATATTTAATTCACAGACTATACTTGTTTCGACACAAAACTATTTCTTTTTCGATCTAAGTGAAACGCATCCGAAACGCGCTGGATGGGCGACGTCACCGGATGTGAGATCGACTGCGAAAAGGCCGGATGATGCGACCAGACGCCTCCGGCATAGAGGAGATTTTTGTGTTGAAAGGTCAAAGACTGTGCCTGGTGTTCACTTTCCTTTGCAGCACTGGCGCAGCCTACGCTGCTCCGCAGCCGGATCAGACGCAGGCATCTGTCCTGGGGGTCGGCGGTGTCCCGGCTGGAGCTTCAGGCAGGGTATCGAGGCACAGCACACAAGGCGTTTCGCGCAATGAGAAAAATATTTCCCAGTCCGGCGATGCAGGGCGTAGTAACGCAGGCCGTCAGAAAGCAAAGGCTCCCGTGTCTCATCACCCGGCCCGTCATGCCACGCCGGAGAGCATCAGCGTTAAAGGCCAGGGACATGGCCCAAATTATCAAAAGGAACCGGAGTCGGTATCTGTCATCAGCGCAAAGCAGCTTGCCAACCGGCACGTTGTATCTCTGGTCGATCTTGGCGATGGCTCGGTGCCCTCTTTGCGCATTGCCCAGTTTTCAGGTCGCAACTCGGCACTGGTTGTCAATATTCGCGGCGTTGGCGTGCTGGGTGACAGCAACCAGCCCGCGCGTGATCAGGGCGTAGGCGTTTATATTGATGGTGTGTATGTGGCCCGCCCCCAGGCGCTCGGCACGGCCTTGTTCGACGTCGAGAGTATGGAAGTCCTCAAGGGGCCGCAGGGCACGCTGTTTGGTCGTAACACCGAAGCCGGTGCCCTCAATATCGTGACACGCAGGCCGACGGGCAAGTTCGGCATGCGGTTGCTGGGTGGTTTCGGCAATTACAACAGTAACAAGGGCGAGCTGCATCTGGACCTGCCAGCTTTTCATGATCTGGCGATCAAGATAGACGCCGTGACGGCCCATCGAGCGCCGCTGGTCAAAAACCCGCACCCTGATACCGGCGGGTTCAACCAGTACGACAAGCACGGTGTGCATGTAGAGGCGATGTATCATCCGGTTGATAATTTCACTGCTGATTACGCTTATGACAACTCCTATGACAGTACCACCACGCTGTGGCTCCAGATGTTGAAGGGGGGCACGAACAAGCTGGCGCAGCTTGCAACCTTACAGACTTCGCGTGCAAAGGCTGCAACGGTGGGCGTCCCGGAAAAACCAAGTATCGGCAAGAACAGCGGGCATCGTATGACGCTGGACTACAAGGCGATTCCAAAATATCTGAGTTTCAGATCAATCACAGCATATCGTAAACTGAGCCAGAGCCAGTATGATAATGGCATGGTGACGAGCAGCATGTCGAATACGACAGGCAACTTCACGGGTATGAGTTTTGCGCGTAACTCGCTTGCCGGGTTCTGGCAGGATCAGATCAGTCAGGAAATCCAGGCTTTCGGCCATACGAAGCGCCTGAAATATCAGGGCGGGTTCCTCTATTATCGCGAGCACGCATCGGATAATGCCCAGGCCTTCTACACCAACAGGTTTACCGACGCTGCAGGGAGCGCCTATTCGCTGTTGTCCGGGCCCGCCTATGACGATTGGGGGTTGCAGCCTATCGATCGTGCCAGCCGGGTTACGTCGACAAGCTGGGGCGTTTACGGCAATGCCGTCTATACGCCGCCCGTGCTGCATGACGCCCTGCATCTGACAGCAGGACTGCGTTGGTCGCATGACGGGAAGAAAGGGACGCTCAGCACGGTCAACAACAAGCCACCGGTCAATACGGCAGGAATTTCCGGGCCGATCGATTTCGATGCGGGCTGGTCGCGGGTCGATCCGCTGCTCGAAATCAGTGGAGACCTGACGAGACACGCCATTTTGTATGGAAAGTGGAGCACGGGCTACAAGCCCGGCGGTGCCAACTCGCGTGCGCAGGATTACGAGGCTTTCGGTCCCGAATCCGTATCGATGTTTGAGGTTGGAACCAAAACCGAGTTCCTTGACCAGCGTGTACGTTTCAACGTCGCTGGATATTGGGGTGACTACAAGGACATCCAGGTTGACTTCAGCAAACCCTATCAGATCGGCAATCAGCTGACCACGCGCACAACCACCTCAACGATCAACGCGCCCGGTCACGGCGATCTGAGTGGTGTCGAGGCCGATCTGAGCATTACCCCCCTGCGTTATCTGACTGTAGGATTCTCCTACGCCTATAACTATGTGCACATCCCGCCTACCGCCAATCCCTATCCCAACTCCGTGGGTGTGGTCAGCTCGATGCTTGTGCCGATCTACCAGAGCTACACCCCGGCGCATTCTGGCAGTTTCCAGGTGGACTACACCCGCCCCTTCCAGGGCTTCACGCTCCTTGCGCATCTCGATGGGAATATTGATAGCGGGTATTATGCCAGCACCACGGATCCTGTTTACGCAGGCGTGGGAAATCCGAAGAACGTCTATCAACCCAAGGGTGATAGCGGGTTGATCGTGAACGGGCGCATTGGCGTGGGCAATGTGCGTCTTGGCAATACGGGGTCCAAGGCGACGTTCTCGCTCTGGGCACGAAATCTTTTTGCCGAGCAGCATGTCTATTTCAAGATGCTCGGTGTGACGACGGGTCTTCAGGGTTATTTCAATGAGGCGCGCCAGTTCGGTGGTCAGGTGGAGCTTGCTTTCTGAGGGCCGATCCGCCCGGTATCAGGATGTATATTCGACGCACCTCATTTGCGCGCAGAAGATGGGGTGTGGACGAATTTGAAAGGCTCGCTGGCTTATCAGCAAGGCTGTCTGCGCAGGTGTGGCAAGCACCGGCTCGCGTTAGTGGCTGACTGGCATTGCGCGGACCAGACTCGCTTGTACAGGCGCGTTACGATCGTGTCTGTTTCAGCCTTCGCGAAAGCGCTCTTGGCCGCTTTCCCATTCAGGCTTGGCCAGCTTAGCCTGAATAGGTGCCAGATCTTCAGCTGCCTCACAAGGCGCTGCGGGTCATGCTCAGGTGCTGTATCGAACTGCCCGTCGTGTGAGCGTTTTGCCGCATCGTATACCGATCGCGCCAGGATCCCTGCGCCGTCCTTGCATGGGGCAGCACGGGAAGGGGGGCGGATCGGTGGACAGTCGAGGGCAGTAGGACGGCATCGGTCAATACGGCCAGCTACGGGCGAGGGAGATGACGATCTGCTGTGATGACCATGGTGCCGGTCCCTGTCGCCTCCATCCTTTTCTTTGTCGGACGATGGCAGGGATTGGTCAGGGTACGTCTTCAGACATGGCCTCGGCCTGTTCCTTGAGGCGATGGAAGCTCCGGCGACTGAAGGGCAGCATCAGCAGATAGATGATGCCAGCCGCTGCGAGCGCAAGCCAGGGATCGGCCAGAAGGATTGCCGCATAAAGCAATGTGCCGAGCATGAGCGGCAGTACGAAGGGTGACGGGATCTTGAAGTTCTTGAACGACCAGACCGGCAGTGTCGAAACCAGCAGAGCTGCTGTCAGGATCAGGAAACCGGCTGCCAGCAGGGGAGAGCGGGCGAGGGTCTCTAGAAGCGGCCAATGCATCCTGTCGGCTTCGAGCCCGAGAAAGATCGGAAACAGCACGACACCCGCGCCGGCAGGTGCGGGTACCCCCGTGAAGAAGCTGTAGGAATATTCCGGCTTCTCCTCGTCGTCGAGACTGGCATTGAAGCGCGCGAGACGCAGCGCCATGCACACAGTGAACAAAATGCAGGGCACAAACGCGTAGCGCCCGCCATTGGCCTGCAATGTCCAGAGATAGAGCAGGAAAGGCGGTGCCACGCCAAAGCATACAAAATCGGATAACGAGTCGAACTCTGCCCCGAAGCGCGATGTGCCATGCAGCAGACGGGCGATACGTCCGTCGAGCCCATCGATACAGGCCGCAATCACGAGTGCCGCGGCAGCATAGGCGAATTGCTGCTCCAGCCCATAGCGCATTCCGCTCAGCCCAGCGCACAGACCCAGCATGGTCAGCAGGTTCGGGATGAGCCTGTTGAAAGAGGGACCACGCACGCGCACTCGGCGCGGCCGGATACGCCTTAACCGACGCTTTCTGCGCCGGGGAGGCGTGCTAGCCAGCCCATCTGCGGAGGCGGTCTCCTGCGCGGCGTTGGCCTGGGCGTGATCTGTCGTTTCAGCAGGGCCGGGGAGCGTGTCTGACACGGGGCTTACAGGCTCAGAGATGGGCGATGACGGTTTCGCCACCGACCATGGTTTGTCCGGTGCTGACAAGCGGCGTCACACCCGGCGGCAGATAAAGGTCGGTGCGCGAGCCAAAGCGGATCAGGCCGAAACGATCGCCCGGTTCCACAGCGCTGCCCTCGTCCACATAGCAGACGATACGGCGCGCAATCAGCCCGGCGATCTGCACGATGGCCATGTGACGACCGTCCTCAAGCGTCAGACGAACCTCGTTGCGTTCATTGAGGTCAGAGGCCTTGTCGAGGCTGGCATTGAGGAACTGCCCGGCGTGATAGGCGATTTTTGTGACCGTACCGGCTGCGGGCATACGATTGATATGCACGTTCAGCACCGAGAGGAAGGTTGCCACGCGCCACACAGGCTCACTGCCCATGCTCAGCGCTGCGGGTGGCGTCGCGAGCTCGACCGATACGACGCGGCCATCAGCCGGGGCCAGGGCCAGATCGGTGCGCGCTGGCGGAAAACGCTTGGGGTCGCGGAAGAAGTAAAGGCAGAATCCGAACCCGCCCAAAGCCACATTGCCAATCAGGCGCGTGGCGCGCCAGGGCGTTGCGCGGCCGAGCAGGGTCAACCCTCCCGTCAGTGCGAGAAAGGGGAAGGCGGCGCGGTGAGGCGGTGCCAGAACGGATTTGATCGATTGAATCAGGGACATGGGCGCAGTCTTACGACACCTTGCTTTCGGGTCAAGCTCTGCCTGTTTTCAGCCCTGGCTGTCCGGTTTTCCACTCAGGCTGTCACAGCTGCTGGCAGAGCTCGCCAGTGTGGTGACGCGCCTGCCAAAAGCGAGCTTGGCGCGTTCAGCCTCAACCGGCATGCCGGAATAGAGATCCTTGCACGCGTTCACCAGATGTACGCCCCCCAGCCTGCGGCCCAGCAACCCCGTCGCCCGATCGGCCATCAGAGCCGCCTGTTCACCCAGCTTCAGCAGTGCCAGAGGTGCGCTGAGCGCTGTGGCCGTACTTTCAGCATGAAACAGGGCGCGTTGCAGAGCGCGGTCAAGCTGGCTGGCCGAAAACGGGCTGCCATGACCGAAAGGCGACGTGTCATCCTTTGCGGCGAGACCTGTCCGGTTCGGGACAACAATAATCAGTCGGCCATGATCGGCAAGGACCTTCCAGACCATGCGCAGCAGGGGATGGGGGTCGGCCAGTTCGAGCCCGTGCACCATCAAGACAAGATCAATACTCAGATCATCGAAGGGCAGGGCATCCGGCGCGACAAGACATGAGGGCGCCTCGAGACCGTCATGATTTTCCAGGGGCGCGCGTCGGGTCAGCGGCGTGTCGAGCTGGGCTGACGCTACCCAGCGTGCCCGCCCAAGCCCACGCCATTGAGACAGAAGGGGCTGCGCATAGCCAAGACCCAGAACGCGTAATCCGGTCGGGTCGGGCAGCAGGGCCGCCAGTTGTGCCATAAGCAGTGCAGTGACCTGATCGCCGCGCCGGCTGGCATAGAAACCGGCAGCATCGGGAGGGACGAACTGGGGTGGGCGCTTGGGCATGGGGATACGCTAGACCGAACCTCCCTATTGGGCCAGAGGGGCTGGTGATGCGTTCTCGACCGGCAAGGCGTAATATCTCTCTCAGCTGACGCCGGAACACACTGCAGGAACAGGAAAGCTGCACCATGAGCCTACAGATCAAAGCCGTACCTTTCGCACGCGATAATTATGCCTGGCTTCTGACTGACCCGCAGACAGGAATCGTTGCCGTCATCGACCCCGGCGAGTCCGATCCGGTCGCGCAAGTGATTGGTGACGGTCGTCTCGACCTCATCCTTCTCACCCATCATCACGCCGACCATATTGGCGGCGCCGAGGCCTTGCGCCTGAGATACGGTGCCCGTATCGCCGGTGCGGAAGCAGATCAGGCCCGTTTGCCACCGCTTGACCTGCTGCTGCATGACGAAGACCGTATTGCCGTGGGCCATGATCTGGGGGAGGTCATCGCGACCCCCGGTCACGCGCGCGGGCATATCTCCTTCTATTTCCGCTCTGTTCCCGCGCTGTTCTGCGGTGACACATTGTTCAGCCTCGGGTGCGGCCGCCTTCTGGAGGGGACGGCGGAAGAGATGTTCTCCAGCCTTCACCGCTTCGACCCTTTGCCGAATGACACGCTCGTGTATTGCGGTCATGAATACACGCAGAGCAATGCTGCCTTCGCGCTGAGTGTCGACCCGACAAACGAGGCGCTGCGGCGGCGTGCTGCTGAAGTCGAGGCGCTTCGTGCCGAGGGACGCCCCAGCCTGCCGGTAAGTCTCGGGCTTGAGCGTGAGACCAATCCCTTCCTGCGTGCGCCTGACAGTATCGAACTGGGCAGGCTGCGCCAGGCGAAGGACCGCTTCTGAGATCGATGGCTCCCTTATGGAGAGGTCGCGTCAGACAACAGACCGCCGGTACACTGGTGAAAGGCAGATCAGGTGACGACTTTCAATCTGAACGATTACGATTTTGACGCCATCATCTTCGATTGCGATGGGACAATCGCGGACACGCTCCCTGTCCACTTCCTGACCTTCAAGGAAGCGCTGGCGGAGCAGGGTCAGGTTCTCACGTCAGAGTGGTACTACGCCCGCACCGGGCTTTCGAGCAGCAAGCTGTTCGACGCTTATGAGAAAGCGTTCGATGTGACACTTGACCGGGCGGCTCTGCTTGCCCGTTGCCGTGTGCTCTACGAAGCCCATCTTGATGTGTTGCGTGAGCACAGTTTCACAGCCGAGATCGCCCGCAGCCATTTCGGCCACGTTCCGATGGCCGTGGCCTCGGCCGGGCTCAAATCGATCGTGACCGCGACATTGCGTACGCTCGACCTGCTGGAACTGTTCGATTGCGTGGTGACGGTGGAGGATGTCACTCATCCCAAACCGGCGCCCGATCTTTACCTGCTGGCCGCCAGCAAGCTTGGTGTTGCCCCCTCACGCTGTCTCGTCTTCGAGGATACGGAGGAGGGGCTTGAGGCCGCTCATAATGCGGGGATGCAGGCCGTCGACGTGCGGCCTTACCTTACCACTGATGAAAAATGATGATCCTGAGCAGGGTTGCGACAATAGCCAGTGTCACGACCCCGCCTGCCCAGAGTCCGACAAACCAGCCGAGACGGGCAAGGAAGGAGGAGGAAGGGGCGGGAGAAGCAGGCATTGTCATAACTCCTCTGGCGAAGTGGCAGGCCGACCAGAAATAGCCTGACCAGTGTTTTATTCAGTCAGGCCCAGGCGATGAAGTGCCCGGGGGGTCATAGGCCCCTCATGAGATCCATCCCCATTAAGAACTGGGTCGATCGCATGAGGGCTATACCGGGTCAGGCCAAGCCCGGGGTCAGTGGTAATGGTGATCGGCGGTCACGGTGCCGCGGAACACCCAGTAGGAATAGATCGTGTAGGCCAGGATGATTGGCAGCAGGATTGACGCACCGACCAGCAGGAAAAGCTGGCTTTCCGGCGGCGAGGAAGCCGACCAGATCGTGACCGTGGGCGGTACGATATAGGGCCAGACATTGATGCCCAGACCCGAGAAGCACAGAAAGAACCAGCCCAGCGCGCAGAGGAACGGCGTGAGGCGCGTTGCCTGCTTGCGCAGTGACATGAAGAACAGCGCAGCGAGCACGATCACGGCAACTGGCACGGGCGCAACCCAGACGATTTCAGGGAAATCGGTCCAGCGATGCATGTAGTTGGCGTGCAGATAGGGCGTCCAGACCGACACGATGGCAATCAGCACCAGCATGCCGAGGCCCAGCGGCGCGGAGAGGCGCTGCATGACAGCCTTCAGATCGGTTTCCGTGCGCCAGACCAGCCAGGTCGCCCCAAGCAGGGTGTAGCCAACCGCCACGGCAAAGCCGCAGAAGAGCGGGAAGGGGGCAACCCAGTCCCACGCACTGCCGACGAAGGTGTTGTTCTCGACCTTCACCCCCATGATGAGCTCACCCAGGATGATGCCCTGCATGACAGAGGCAACAAGTGAGCCGAAGCAGAAGGAGCGATCCCAGAATCCCATGCCGAAAATGCCGCTTGCCTTTACACGGAATTCAAACGCCACGCCACGCAGGATGAGCGCGAGCAGCATGAACAGGATCGGCAGGTAAAGCGCGGGGAGGATCGTGCCATAGGCGACGGGGAACACGCCATAAAGCGTGGCGCCTCCGAAGATCATCCAGGTTTCGTTACCGTCCCAGACCGGGGCGATGGTGTTGACCATGACATCACGATGCTCCTTGCGATGTTCACCGAGGAACAGGATGCCGATGCCCAGATCAAACCCGTCGAGACAGACATAAATGAAGATGGCCAGAGCCGCGAGGGTTGCCCAGATGATGGGCAACCAGTAGGCGAGGGTATTCATGGTAAACGCTTACTCCGCCGGGTGGTGAGAGACTTGGGTGATACCAGCGGCACGATGCGGCTGATCGCGCGGGGGCTCAGGCTCGTTCGAGCTCGGTTCCTTGGCGAAATCGCGCAGCAGGATGCCGATACCGGCGGTAAAGACGATGAAATAGACGATGACGAAGGCCACCATGGACATTTCCATGTTAGGCAGTGTCACGGGTGAGACGCTGTCGACGGTGCGCAGCAGCCCATAGATTGTGAAGGGCTGGCGGCCCACTTCGGTCGTGACCCAGCCGCACAGCAGGGCGATGAACCCGGCAGGCGTCATGAGCAATGCGCCGCGCAGCAGGATCGGGTTGGTATAGAACCCGCCCTTCCAGCGCAGGAACAGCGAGAAGAAGCCAAGCAGGGCCATCAGGCTGCCAAGGGCCACCATCACGCGGAAGGTGTAGAACACCACATACATCGGCGCGCGCTGGTCCTTCGGAAAATCCTTGAGGCCCGGCACCTTGCCGTCGAGGCTGTGCGTCAGGATCAGCGAGCCCACCAGCGGGATACCGATCTTGTAGCGTGTCACCTCATGTTCCATGTCCGGCACGCCGAACAACAGTTCGGGCGCACGGCTCTCGCTCTCCCAGTCGCCTTCCATCGCCGCGATCTTGGCGGGCTGGTATTTCAGCGTGTTCAGGCCGTGGGCGTCACCCGCAAGGATCTGGAGCGGTGCCACGATGGCAGCCATCCACATCGCCATGGAGAACATGACCTTCACGGCATCGGTCGGCTGGCGCTTCTGACGCTTGGCCTTGAGCAGATGCCACGCGCCAACACCACCCACGATGAACGCAACGCACAGGAACGCGGCGAGCGCCATATGGACGAGGCGGAACGGGAAGGAGGGGTTAAAGACGATGGCGAACCAGTCGGCCGGCAGGAAGCGGCCTGTTGCGGCATCGATCTTGTAGCCCTGCGGCGTCTGCATCCAGGAATTGGAAGCCAGGATCCAGCTCATGGAGATCAATGTGCCGATCGAGACCATGCAGGTTGCGGCAAAATGCAGCCGCTTGCCCACGCGGTTGAGGCCGAACATCATGACGCCAAGGAACCCGGCCTCAAGGAAGAAAGCCGTCATGACCTCATAGGCCAGCATCGGGCCAAGGATCGGTCCGGCCTTTTGCGAGAATTGTGACCAGTTGGTGCCGAATTCATACGACATGACGAGGCCGGAAACGACACCCATGGCAAACACCACGGAAAAGACGCGTAGCCAGTATTTGAAGAGGTCGAGATAGACGGGTTTGTCCGTCTTGAGCCAGAGCCCTTCGAGCACAGCCAGAAACGCGGCCAGGCCGATGGAGAAGGCGGGAAAGACGATATGGAATCCGACGGTAAACGCGAATTGCAATCGTGCGAGGAAGAGAGCACTCATGTCAGGCATTGCAGGGATCCGCGGCCATCAAGGCCAGTCGTGAAGGGGAATGGTTAACTGCCACCGCCCATAAGGCGTCAGCTTCCCCTCCGGTTCATCAATAATGCCCTGTTATTATCGCGGAAACGTGATTTTGCAATAAAATGTCATCAGGACCGAGCGGAATGGGAAGGTCAAGGTGGTCCGGTATCCTTGCGGTTTGTTCATTAAGCCCCGCAAGAAAGCGTGCATAGTCCGGGTTGTTTCGCAGAGCTTGCGGGGTATGCGCGATCCAGTAACGGGTGAAGCCCTGTAAGCCTGTGAGATGCGCCCATACCGTGCCTTGTCCCACGCTAGAAAGTGTCCCGCGGGCGACGACCGAAAGGGCGCTGAGCGTGAAAGACGCCTCCTGAATTAAAAAGCGTTCATAACCCATATCATGGGTCGAACCTGCCGGGCGCTGACTCGCGGGGCCGTCCTCGCTCGTCCGATGCAGTGCGGCGATAACAAGATGGAAATGCCGCGCTGGAGGCAGTGCAGAGAGGAGGTCCGACAGGCTGGGCGTCAGGCTGTTACTGCCCTTTGTTGCGGTCAGCTTCGGTTCCATCCTGTCTGCACGAAGCTCCAGGCTCCATGCCAGAGAGGGATCGGCGCGCCGGCCGCCAGGCAGGAATCGCGCTGTGACATTGCGCAGCGTGAGCGTATCGATTCCCGATATCGGTAGCCCCGATGCCGTCACACCTGCCGTGCGGTAGACGATCGCCTTCTGCGACGGGTCGAACCAGCCCGATCCGCCACCGGTACTGAGCACGATATCACCCCCGGGGCGCAGAATTTGTACACCCTCACTCGTGAATGACGCCGCGAACGGGTGTCGCCAGCCGGGCGTGATTGTGAGAGACCGCCCGGTCCAACCCTTTCCGGAGTCGCTGCTTGCCAGGGGAGCAGTCAGCACAATGCGTGATCCCCAGGGGCGCCACAGGCGGGTTTTTTCCCGCCATGCGAAATGCCAGCCCTCTGTCTGTGCCGTCGTGGATAGGATCACGATCTGCCGGTCGATCTGGCCGATGCGATAAGCGTCCAGCGCCTGTGTCGCGAGTAACAGGAACGTAACACCGATGGTAGCGAAGAAGAGCCCTTTTCTCATCTCGGATAGGCCCGGCGAATACTGGGCAATCGGTAGGTTCTGCTCTCTGATTTCACAGTTGTCGCGAGAAACAGCACATTTTATCCCCAGAGCTGAAAACGGATGAAATGAGGAAAAGGGAAAGAGTCTCTCCCGCGGGGCTATGAAAGCGCAGAGGGCTGTGTTAGATGCCGCGTCCGCATCGTCCGTTCCGCCAAAAGCGCGAAAAACCTAGCTTTTGCGGCGATTGTCTCTTGACTCGCTTTCTAGCCCGATACGGAAGGATCCTTTCAGGATCGTACCGGTTTTATGCGGGTTGTGCACGGTGTTCCGCACAGGATTCCCCCCGATCAGACCCTCAGGTCCACAGAGTTATCCACAGGGTGTGGCATATCGTGTGCCGCGCAAAGCTTGTCCCATGACCGGTAGATCGAGTCGATCAGAGAGTGCCGCCCGGCATTCGCGGGCAGGGCCTCTCCTATGGCAATGATGATTTCTCCTGGCGTCATCGACCAGCCACGGCGTGGCCAGTGCAGGCCGGAATTGGTGGCTACCGGGATGACAGGTACAGCGGCCTGCTTGGCCAGTGCGACCACGCCGGGCTGGAGGGGAACACGTGCTCCAGGGACAGTTCTCGTCCCTTCCGGAAAGATGATGATCTGCCTGCCTTCGTCAAAATGCTCCTGGGTGGCCTTCATCAGGCCGCGCAGCGCTTTCGCTCCCGCCGCGCGCTCAACCGGGACCATGCCTGAGAGGAGGAGCATCGGACCGATGAAGGGGATGCGTGTCAGTTCCTGCTTGATCACATAGGCTGGTCTGGGTGCGAGTGTCATCCAGATAAACCCGTCAAAGAAAGATTGATGTTGTGAGGCGATCAGGCAGGCGCCGGCGGGCAGGTTCTCTCGGCCGGTTACCGTGATGCGTATACGGCAGATCAGGCTCAGGCCACGCAGGGTGAGTGATGACCAGAGCCGGGCATAGCGCAGGGCCAGATTGCGGCGCCGCATCAAGCGGATGGGCATGGC
Source organism: Asaia sp. A2 (assembly GCF_057319415.1). NCBI lineage: Bacteria > Pseudomonadati > Pseudomonadota > Alphaproteobacteria > Acetobacterales > Acetobacteraceae > Asaia > Asaia sp. A2. Next base: position 61,343 of record NZ_JBXWTO010000013.1, on the reverse strand, counting down.
AATCACACCCATGAAAAGGGTCAGGACAATGAAATAGGTGATGAAAAGCCAGGCGCGTATCCGGTTCATGCACTCCCCCAGTAGCGTCTTGAGAACATTGTGTTCACTAAAGCAACACGCAGCATGAAGGAAACGGGGCAGGGCGGAATTCTCTTGCACCAAAACATTTCATGGACCTTGCCCTAGCCGGGAGGCACGAGATTGACACCGCGTGAGAGCCCCAGATGTGAGCCGATCCATTTCATGTATTCGTGCAGCAGCAGTGTGAAGGTAGCGCGGTCAGGGCTCCTCCTCAGCGCGGGTGACCGCACGGGATAGGGATGCAGTATCACATCTGGCGCAGCGCGATGGATCTCCACCATGGCTCGTCTGATATGATAGCCAGCTGTCACAACCAGTAGGGAACGGATGTGATTCTGCATGGCCCACTGGGCAGTTTCTGACCCGTTGCCGATGGTGGAGACAGCACGTCTTCCAAGTGTGATACGGGACGCGAGTTCAGGCGTGATTGCCAGAGGGGCATGTTCACTGAGTTGAGTGAGTGTGGCGTGAGGACCAACCCCCGAAATCAGAAGTTTACGTGCAACGCCCTTGTCCAGCAGTTGCAGTGAAGCCTCGATACGGTCGCGCCCTCCGGTGAGGGCAACGATCCCGTCGCAATGCACGGGGCTGGATACGGGATGCAGGGCATCGACGCAGAACCATGCGAATCCGGTACACCAGACAATCGCCAGAATCAGCACGAAAAACGGAACAGCCAGCCAGAATTTCATGATGCGGAAGATCTCATGATGAACTGTCTGTCATGGTAGCCTGCGTAGCCAGAGCCGTACCGTCACCTGTGCCACCACAAAGCTGAGCACAGCAACAAGGATCGGCACACAGGAGAGAGACTGAAGCAATGCTGACGGAATGGTCGTCCAGAGTGCAAGCCACTGGGCATAGCTTTCGGGCCACGTTGTCGTGGTCGCGCCAGCCTCATCCATGAAGGGAAGCAGGAGATGATAGAGTATTGCCAGAATGGCGCCGCCCAGAATGGTGCCAATCACACCGCCGGTCAGACCCAGACCGGCGCTACGCCAGGCAATGCGCCGGGCAACCAGCCCGTCGCGTGCCCCCAGCCCATGCAGGATCTCGATGGTGCGTCGCCTGGCAATCAGGGTCATGCGCACTGAGAGGGTGGTCACGCCGGCTGTTGCAAATCCCGCGAGAAGTACCGCAAGCCAGGCGCAGGCTTGCAGCGTCTGGCCGAGAAGCATCAGGCGCTCACCCCAGCGGGCGTTTTCCTCAATGATGGCGGAGGGAGCGACCGTATCCAGTATGACGGGCAGATTGGTGGCAGGCCGGTCATCACGTCGCGTGACCGAGAGGACGACCGGCAGATCGGACAGGCTGGTCTGCATCGTTCCCAGCCATGGTCGGAGGATGTCGTGCAACTTTGCTTCAGGAAGCATTTCGACGGCGGCGATACCTGGGTCACTCCGGAGGACGGCGATCAGTTTTTGAGCAGTCTCCTGAGCGTTACCGACCAGGTCGGGAATTTCGATTGTGACCTGACGGGTCGCTCCATGGTTCCACTCCCGTGAAAGGCTGCGCGCTGCATTCCAGCCGCCGAGAGCCAGAACCGCAATGGCAGCAACCGCTGCGATGATTGGTATCAGCCCCTGATCACGCCGCCCGAGATGTAACCCGTCTGGGAGCTTGTGCCTCATCGGTACCTGTCCCTTGAGGGGGGGCTTGCCGATTGATTGCTGGTCCTCCCGAAGATATGGCCGGATTCTGGTGGATCTGGGCGGTTCGACTGTGCGTCGCTTTCATGGGGGCGGGGCGGATGAACGTCAGTGTCATGACTGTCCGATGCATCGGAGGGCATCGAATGGTTCGCCGGGAAAGGCAGCGGAGCGCTGAGCCGTCCATGACGCAGATTGATGGTTGGCAGAGGCATGGCGCGCAGCAATGTCTCATTATGCGTGGCGACAATGACAGTCGTCCCCGAACGGCTGAGCGTGCGGAAGGCTTCGATCAACTTCCAGCTCTGACTTTCCGCAAGGGCATTGGTAGGCTCGTCAGCCAGCAGCAGGGCGGGGCGTGTAACGAGGGCGCGCGCAATGGCAACGCGTTGACGTTCACCGCCCGAAAGCTCATCCGGCAGATTGTCCCCTTTTGTGTCGAGGTCCAGCCAGTCGAGTATGGCGCCAATCTCGTTTTTGATGGCGTTGTCGGTCTGACCGGCCAGACGCATGGGAAGGGCAACGTTGTCGTACACGCTCAGTTCGGCAAGCAGGCGCAGATCCTGAGGTATGAACCCGATACGTTGTCTGAGCAGGGAAAGCTGTCGCCGACTGGCGGTCGCTGTATTCACCCCCAGTATCTCGACTATGCCTGACTCTGCCTGTGTTTCCGCGTGGGCGAGACGAAGCAGGCTTGATTTGCCTGCCCCCGAGGGGCCGGTCAGCCAGTAGAAGCCGCCCTGAGGGATGGAAAAATCGATGCCTTCAAGGACAGGACGTGGCATCTGGCGTCGCCCTGCAAGGCGGCGACGCTGGGCGTGGCGATAGGTGACGTCATGAAACCGGATCATGAATGCCCCGGTCGCATCATCACATGTTGCGTGCGGCGACGGCTGAAATCGTCGCCCCAAGAGCGGCGATTGCCATCAGCAGGAAACCGTCAAATACGAGGCCACTTGCCGTCATGACGTGATGGCCGATGGCCAGGTGATCCGGAATGCTGCCGACCACATGGTTCATGACATCCTGTGCCTGCGGGTCGGTCGAGGCTGTGCCAGTGGTGATGGCCGAAAGGGCCTTGGGTAGGGCCATCCAGCCAATGCCAAGCACGAGGCAGAGCGGTGCCAGAACCTCGGCCACTTGCTGGGCGAAATAGAACGCGAAATAGCAGACGGCCCAAAACGCCGTACGCAGAATGGCCAGCCCGCCAGTGCTGCGTCCCATCGTGCCTCGGGGCTCGCGGTCGTCGCTTGGCTGGCCTAGGCGTGAAAGGGACGGGCGGGACGAAACTTCCATGGGGCGCTTCCAGCTTGTCGTGACGGGCAGGAATGAACGGGCGTCCAGACGGCACTGGCCACGTTATCTGCTCCTGAGGTAACTGCCGGCGCGATGAAATGCAATGACCCGCCTGCTGGCGGGGTCGCTTATGGTGCACTGACTCCTGAATGAGCGCGATATCCTTTCGGGTTTGTCGCCTTGTGGCGCCACGGATGGTGGGGGAAAAGGTATCAGTGCCCTAGAGCTCGCCCGTATTGCCATGCCGACGTATGGGTGAACCTGAGAAAGGTGTTTTTCCCTTTTCGACTTGTTTTCGAGCTCTTTTGGCCCTCATGACATTGCCGAACTTGATCACCTCGGTGAACTCATGAGACCAGTGCAGGCATGACCCTGACAGATGTGCCCCGCCCCGTGATCCTTCTCGTCGAAGAATCGGAGATACAGGCTCAAGCCCTGACGCTGCTGTTGACCGAAGCAGGGTTTGCCGTCCGACGCGTAGCCAGTGGAGAAGAGGCACTGACCTGCCTCGATGACGGCCTGCCGGATTTGGTCGTGGCGGATTACCACCTGCCAGGCATGAATGGCGGCCAGATGGCTCGGCAGTTCCGTATGAACGCCCAGACCCGTTCGATCCCCATTCTGATGCTGACCGAGGATGTCGGGCCCGGTCTGGAGCGTGAGGGGCTCGAAAGCGGCGCGGATGCCTATATCTCCAAATCGGCCCATCCTGACCTGCTGGTGCTGCGTATCCGTGCGCTGCTGCGGGAGGGCTCGGATTTTCTCCAGGCTGAAGAGGCTGGGCGGTTTCGACGGGCGCGTATTGTTATCGTCACGAGCCCCCATACCGAGGATTTCGAGGACGAGCCGGGCGACAATGCCAATTGGGCGCGCGATTCCTCTGGTGCGTCTCTGGGGGAGCTGCTCTGGCGCGATGGCCATACGGTCACCACGGTTACCGCCTCGGGCGAGCTGATTCATGGGGGCTGGCTTGGGGGCGAGGAGGGGCCGGATTGTCTGGTGCTCGACCTTACGTCGCGCCTGCTCGATGGGGTGAATTTCTGCCGCCGTCTCGATGCGCGCCGTCAGGATGTGCTTGAGGCCGGAGGAACTTCCTTCCGGATCCTCGGCATTGTCGATGCTGACCGGTTCAGGCGTCATTCTGCGGCAGATCTGTTCGATGCGGGGCTGGATGACCTGGTGCCCAGCGACATCGCCCCCGATGTTCTGGCGCTGCGCATCCGTGTGCTGGTGCGTCGCAAGCTGGCTCAGGACGAGATCAGGCAGCAGGAAATCAAGCGTCAGGTGCGTGAAGTGGCGCTTCAGACAGCGCAGAGCGAGGCCCGCGCCATTGCTGCCAAGGCCGCGATGGCCGAGGCGCTGGCCCACGCCAATTCAGAACTCGCCGATGCCAATGCGCGACTGATCGAGACGCAGGCCAAGCTGGTGCAGACAGCCAAGATGGCCTCGCTCGGCGAGCTCGTGGCAGGCATCGCCCACGAGATCAACAACCCGCTCGCCTTCACCCTGGCGCACGAGGAGACCATTGCGCGCGCCCTGCAACGGCTCACGGAGTCCGAGGGGCCTCTTCTGCCTGCACAGCTTGCGCTGCTTGAGAAATGTTCGAGCCGTATCGGTGCGATGCGGCTGGGGCTGCAACGCATCCAGAATCTGGTGCTCAGTCTGAGGCGATTTTCACGGCTCGATGAAAGCGCGTTTCAGGATACCGATGTGGTTGAGGCGATCGATACGGCGCTTGCCCTTCTGGCGCATAAATTCGGCCGTGAGATCACGGTTGAGCGCCATTTGTCCGCCCCGCGTATGCTGGTCTGTCAGCCGGCCCTGTTACATCAGGTTGTCATGAATATCGTGAGTAATGCAGCCGATGCCATACGCTCGCGTGCCGAGGCTGAAGGGCTTGAAGCCGGGGCGCCTAGCGGCAAGATCGTGATCCAGACTGTTTTGAAGCAGGAGGGATCGGAAGCAGATTATGTAATCAGCGTGGCGGATGACGGACCAGGTGTGCCCGCAGCCCTGCGCGCCCGTGTGTTCGAGCCGTTTTTCACGACCAAGCCTGTCGGTATGGGAACGGGGCTGGGGCTGGCGATTGCCTATGGCGTGATCGAGGCGCATGGCGGCACGATTGATATAGAGGACGCGAATCTCGAGGGTGGACGCGATGTGGGGGCCTGTTTCACGCTCTCCGTTCCGGTGCGCCTTACCCCTACGGGACCGGTGACGATAGGACGCAGCGCATGAAACGGACCGAAATGAGCGTACCATTCGGGAGGAGCCGTATCCTCCTGGTGGATGATGAAGCTGAAATTCTGGTCGCGCTGACCGATCTGCTGGAAGATGAATTCGATATTCTCTCCAGTACAGACCCGCTCGAGGCGCTCGAATTCCTGCGCAAGTCACCCGATATCGCGGTGATTGTCTCCGATCAGCGGATGCCCAATATGACGGGCGATGTGATGCTCAGCAAGGCGCGGGACTATTCCGATGCGCGCGGGATTCTCCTGACCGGTTATGCCGATCTGGCCGCCGTGGTTGCCGCCCTCAACCAGGGCAGGATCCAGTTCTATGCTCATAAGCCGTGGGAATCTGACTCGCTGCGGGCGATGGTGCGTGAGGTTGCAGCCCATCATCGCCTTGAGCGCGCCCTGATGATGGAGCGCGTGTTGTTGCACGGGGCCCTGGAATCGGTACCGATGGATGTTGTGTTTTCCGAAGCCGATGGCACGGTGCTGCGACATAACATCGAGGTGGAGGCGCTCTCTGACAACAGGGGAAATATCGCAGAAAATTCCCTCTTCGGTGATACCCTTCGTCCCGAGATCATCGCCATGCGCGAGGAAGCCCGGAGCCAGGGAGAAGTCTCTCGACTGGTAGCGGAACACACTGCCGCGGGCGTGAGATGGCACGAGATCACGCGCCAGACCCTGCCCTGGCCGCGCAATGCCCTGGGTGTTCCCTTTCCGAGGGAGCAGCGCTGGCAGATGATGCTCGACCGTGACGTGACAGAGCGCCTCGCCATGGAGGAGCGCCTGCGTCAGGACGACAAGATGCATGCGCTTGGCACACTTGCCGGGGGCATCGCGCATGATTTCAATAACCTGCTGACCGCCATGCTGGGCTCGCTCGAACTGCTTCAGGACATGACGCCTGCGGTGAACCCGACCGTGACCAAACTTTTTGACAATGCCCTGGAATCGGCCCGACGTGGCACGGTTCTGACTCGCCGTCTGCTCGAATTTGGCCGACCGAAACCCATGGCGCTGCGTCCGGTCGATCTGGTCGAGATGATCTGGAGCATGCACGATCTGATTGTGCAGAGCCTGAGCCGGGCGAGCGATCTGCGCGGTGAAACGGGACGCTGCACGATCGATCTCACGGCCGTGCCGCGCGATCTGGTCATGCCCGCCGTGATGAGTGACTCCGGTCAGCTCGAAATGGCCCTGCTCAACCTGTGTATCAATGCCCGCGATGCCATGCCGGATGGCGGTGTCATCAGCATCGCGCTCAGCCATGAGCCTCATGCCCTCGAAGGCGAGCGTGTGGTGCTTTCGGTCGACGATCAGGGCTGCGGCATGCCACCGGAGATCGTGCGACGTATCTTCGAGCCATTTTTCACGACCAAGGGCCTTGGAAGTGGCACGGGTCTGGGTCTCTCGACCATCTATGGGTTCCTGCAGCGCAGTGGGGGAGATATCCGTGTCGAGAGCGCGCCGGGCGAGGGGACGCGCATGATCTTGCTGTTGCCCGTCAGCCATGAGGCGACGACAGAGGGGGCGCAGCAGGAGGCGGTCGAGGCACTTTCGGGGCCGCGCAAGCTGCGTGTGTTGCTGGCCGATGATGAACCCGGTGTGCGGCTCGTTACGGCGCAATTCCTCTCGCAGGACGGTCATGAGGTGATCAGCGTTGCGGATGGCAAGGATGTGATTGCCTGCCTGGCTGCGGGTGAACATTTCGATCTGGTTGTGCTCGATCTGCTGATGCCGGGCATGGGCGGCCGTGAATGCGGTGCCATCCTGGCGGAGAAATATCCCGCTCTGCCGGTGCTTTACGTCAGTGGTTATGCCGACCCCGAAAACCTGCCTGCCGAGGCTTTCGTGCTGGGCAAGCCCTTCACCCCGGTCGAGTTGCGTCAGGCAATCGCCACCACACTGCGTAACTGGACATAAGGCGGGCTTGTCTCTCTGCGCGCAGGGCTTATGTGAAGAGGCATGCACACTCATTCCTCTTCCCCCCATGACCCTGTTGGCTGGCATGGCACCACCATCCTTTGCGTTCGTCGCGATGGACAGGTGGCCATGGCGGGTGACGGGCAGGTCACGCTTGGCCAGACGGTCATCAAGGGCAATGCCCGCAAGGTACGCCGCATAGGGCCCAAGAACTCCATTCTCGCCGGGTTCGCCGGGGCGACAGCCGATGCCTTCACCCTGCTTGAGCGCCTTGAAGCCAAGCTGGAGCGCTATCCCGATCAGCTTGAACGGGCCTGTGTCGATCTGGCGAAAGACTGGCGCACGGATCGCTATCTGCGTCGGCTGGAGGCCATGATGGCGGTGGCCGATGCCCATCGCTCCTTCACACTGACCGGCAACGGCGACGTGCTTGAGCCTGAGGATGGGATCATCGCGATCGGCTCCGGCGGCAATTATGCGCTTTCGGCCGCGCGTGCGCTTATCGATATCGAGGGGCTGAGTGCCGAGGATGTGGCCCGCCGTGCGATGAAGATTGCTGGCGATATCTGCGTCTACACCAATCATTCGGTCCGGGTGGAACTGCTGGGCGGAGAGTCGCTGTAATGGAAATACCGAATTACTCGCCGCGTGAGATTGTTTCCGAGCTGGATCGCTTCATCATCGGTCAGAACGAGGCCAAGCGGGCTGTGGCTATTGCGATGCGCAACCGCTGGCGCCGTGCGCAATTGCCCGAAGGTCTGCGTGAAGAGGTTGTGCCCAAGAACATCCTCATGATCGGGCCAACAGGCTGCGGGAAGACCGAGATTGCCCGCCGTCTGGCGCGTCTGGCACAATCGCCTTTCCTGAAGGTCGAAGCCACCAAGTTCACCGAAGTTGGCTATGTGGGGCGCGATGTGGAATCCATCGTGCGCGATCTGGTCGAGGTATCACTCACCATGCTGCGTGAGGCCCGGCGCAAGGACGTGAATGCCAAGGCCGAGCTTGCCGCCGAATCCCGCCTTGTCGATGCGCTGGTCGGTGAGGGGGCCACGGCGGACACCAAGACCAAGTTCCGCCAGATGCTGCGTAATGGCGAGCTTGAAGACAAGGAAATCGAGATTCAGGTGGGGCGTGAGCCGGGCGCGGGTGAAATGCCCGACATGGCCAACGGCACTGTCATGAATGCCGCCGCCTTTGGCGATCTCATGAAGAACCTCATGAACCGTTCACCCCAGAAGCGTCGCCTCACCATCGCCGCTGCGCGTCAGCTTCTGATTCGCGAGGAGGCCGACCGGCTGGTGGATAATGATGCGCTGACCCAGGATGCGGTGCGTCACGCGCAGGATCACGGCATCGTCTTTCTCGATGAGATCGACAAGGTCTGCGCCCGCTCGGGTGAGGGCGGTGGACGAGGTGGCGATATCTCGCGTGAGGGCGTGCAGCGCGATCTTCTGCCGCTGATCGAGGGAACGACGGTCACCACCAAATACGGGCCGGTCAAAACCGACCATATCCTGTTCATTGCATCCGGTGCCTTTCATCTGGCAAAGCCCTCGGACCTGCTGCCTGAGTTGCAGGGGCGTCTGCCCATTCGCGTCGAGCTGGCTGGTCTGACACGTGAGGACCTCAAGCGCATTCTGCTCGAGCCCGAACACTCCCTGCTCAAGCAATATGTCTCGCTTCTCGGCACCGAGAATCTGACGCTCTCCTTTGAGGACGGTGCGGTGGATGCGCTCGCCGAGCTGGCGGCGGATATCAATGAGCGTGTCGAGAATATTGGCGCCCGTCGTCTGGCAACGGTCATGGAGCGCCTGCTGGAAGATGTTTCCTTCAGGGCGTCTGACCGGAGCGGGGACACGGTGGTGATCACCGCGCAGGATGTGCAGGAGCGCGTTGCGCCTCTGGCCCGCAAGGGCGATCTGAGCAGGTTCATCCTGTGAGCGGCGCGGTAACGGAACTCCCCTTCGTCCAGCCCGTGGACGGCACGGCGGCGGAGGCCATTGCAGCGATCGGCGACGAACTCGCCCTGTTTGATGACTGGATGGATCGCTACGAATACATCATCGAGATGGGGCGCAACCTCCCGGCCTTTCCCGCTGCGTGGCAGAATGATGGTCATCGTGTGCCCGGCTGCCAGAGCCAGGTCTGGCTTGAGGCGTATGAGGCAGATGGCCGCCTGTTCTTTGCCGGGGCGTCCGATGCGGCCATCGTGAATGGTCTGGTGGCTCTGCTGCTGCGCGTTTATTCCGGGCGTGACCGGGCGGAGATCGAGGCGACGGACCCGACATTCCTGCATGATCTGGGACTGGTGAAGGCGCTTTCGACCAACCGTGGCAATGGGGTCGAAGCAATGGCCCAGGCCATACGGGCCCGAGCCCGGGTCTGATTTTGACAGAATGGAAGAGTAGCCAAGAAAAAAGGCCCGGGAGACCGGGCCTTTTTTACATGGAACAACCCGAACTGCGAGAGGCGGAGACCGCCCCCTTAATCAGTTCTTGCCAGGGGCTCCATCGGCGGGGGTCGCTGGTGCGGTCGTCTTGCTATCGTCCTTGGCGGCGGCATCAGCCTTGCACTTGGTGAACTTGCCCTTGGCATCGCGGCATTTCTCGGCCTTCGGCTTTTCGCATTTCACGAACTTGCCCGAGGTCGCATCGCGGCAGGGCTTGGCGTAGGCAACGGGGGCTGCGGCAGTGCCGAGCAGCACGGTCAGGGCGAGAAATCCGCGAAGCATGGTGAAATCCTTGGCTGGGGTTTCAGCAACACTCTGACATTATTAGTCGCTGCGCAAGAGCCGTGCAGGCCCTTTGAAGCCAGCCACAAAAAAACCCGCCAAAAGGCGGGTTTTCCTGTTTCCGAAACCGGAAAGGATCAGTTCGGCAGAGCATAAGCGATAACGTAATCGCCCATCTTCGTGCCGAAAGAGCCGTGACCACCGGCATAGGTCACGATGTACTGCTTGCCATTGGCCGCGTAGCTCATCGGGGTTGACTGGCCACCGGCGGGCAGACGGTCCTGCCACAGGGTTTCACCCGTGGTGACGTTGTACGCACGGATGTAGAAATCAAGCGTAGACGTCAGGAAGGCGACGTTGCCGGCCGTGGTGAGCGGGCCACCAAGGCTCGGAACACCGATCTTGAGCGGCGGCAGCTGGATGGGCAGGGCGCTGTTGTACAGGCTGTCACGCAGCGTGCCATTGCGATGCTGCCAGATCACCTTGTTGGTGCGCAGGTCGATACCAGCCATGTAGCCCCACGGCGGACGCTTGCAGGGGATGGGCAGGCCGATGCGCGTGGTGATCGGGTTGAGGAACGGGCTCAGCATGATGGCATAGGGGGCGCCATAGTTATGCTGCAGGCCAGTCTCGCCGCCCGAACCCTTGGCATCCTTTTCGGGCCAGAGCGGGTTGCCCGGACCACGGGGAACCAGACGCGACACGAAGGGCAGGGCGATCGGGTTGGAGATGGCGATCTGACGCTGCGGATCGACAGCAAGACCACCCCACTCGAAGATACCCAGATTGCCCGGGAAGATCAGCGAGCCACGCTCGGACGGCGCCGTGAACGTGCCCTTGTAGTCGAGCTGATGGAAAGCAACGCGGCAGATCAGCTGATCGAACACGGTGCCACCCCACATGTCCTTGCCCGTCAGCAGGGCCTTGGGACGCAGGGTCAGGTCAGAGAAGGGCTGTGTGGGAGCAACGTGATCGCTCTTCACCACTTCCTGCGGCACGGGAAGCTCGGGTGCAGGCACGATCAGCTTGCCGTCGCGGCGGTCGAGAACGAAGATGTTGCCCGTCTTGGCCGGTGCGTAGATGGCCGGAATGACGGTGCCGTCCTTCTGGGTGATGTCCACAAGGCTCATTTGGGCCGGAAGATCCATGTCCCACAGATCGTGGTGCACGGTCTGGTAGCTCCAGGCCAGCTTGCCGGTATCAGCATGCAGGGCGAGAACTGCCGAAGCGTAACGTTCTGCATCCGGCGTGCGGTTGCCGCCCCACTGATCGGGGGTCTGGACACCGGTCGGAATGTAGATCAGGCCAAGATTGGCGTCGTAGGACGAAGTGATCCAGGAGTTGGGGGAGTTGGCAACGTATTTGTGGTCACCGCTTGGCATTTCGTTCGGGTCGGGGTTCGAGGGGTCGAACACCCAGACGAGCTTGCCTGTGAACAGGTCAAAAGCACGCGTAACGCCGGACGGCTCCTTGGTGGAGTTGTTGTCGGTCACGGCGCCGGAAACGATCACGAGCTTGTCGGTCACGACAGGCGGTGAGGTCGGCTCGTAACCACCTACATGGTCATACGGCATGTAGGGCGTGCGCAGGTCGAGCTCGCCGTTATTGCCGAAGCTTGGGCAAGCCTTGCCGGTCTGGGCATCAACAGCGAACATGCGACCGTCATTGACGGGCAGGAACAGGCGCTCATGGCACTCATCAGGGGCCGGCGAGCCATCGGAGGTGACGGCGCTGGCATCGGATTTGTGGTAGGTCACGCCACGGCAGGTCAGATGCTGGAAGCCAGGATTGACATAGAGGTGAGGATCGAACACCCACTTCGTCTTGCCGGTTGCGCCATCGACAGCCCAAAGCTTTTGATGAAGCGAGCAGAAATACAGCGTGCCGTTGACGGCAAGCGGTGTTGCTTCATTGGTGGCTTCACCTGGGTCGTTCGGGCCCTTGAGGTCACCCGTGCGCATGGTCCAGGCCACCTTGAGCTTGCTGACATTGTCAGCATTGATCTGGGTGAGCGGGGAGAAGCGATTGCCATACTGGGTACGGCCATAGGCCTGCCAGTCGCCATCGGGCACCTGAGCAGCATCGCTGCCAGCGGCAGCGATCTTCTCGGTAGGCAGATTGCCCGCCTTGTCGCCCGGATCCCGTACGAAGGCTACGACCACGACGATCAGCGCGAGAACGACGCTGCCCAGCAGGGGCATTGTGGCAAGGCGGCTGGTCGTAATCTGACGGCTGACGAAAGGCAGAAGCAACCAGATGCCGAGAATGGTGATCACATCGCCACGTGGGACTAGCGACCAGAAATCAATCCCGATTTCACTGATTGCCCAGACTAGCGAGCCAAGAATGATCAGGGTGTAAAGCCAGAAGGCGGCCGGGCGGCCCGTCCAGACGAGATAGGCGGTCGCCAGAAGGGCAATACCGCAGACTGCGTAATAAGGGGTGTCGCCATAGCTCAGGAGCCAGACACCGCCGAGTGTCAGATAAATGCCACAAAGGGCAAATATCACGGCGGTGAGGGCTGCCCAGAACCGCGGCCGGGAAACCGTGTTCATGCGTCGTCCTATGTGTGGTTTTCGTGTTCGGAAACGTTGCGAAAAGAGACCGCGTGGAAAAAGGCCCAAATGTTGATCTACGTCAAGAACGTCCCATATTGTGGTTAAGGTTCTGTCTAACCCAAAGTAAATGTTTTGGCGCGTTAAAATGGGTTGTGCAGGGCAGAGATATCCTTTAGGTGCCCCCTTTCGAACGCGCGTCCAGGCGATGGTAGGGCATGCCTGGCCGCTTGGTAACGTCCGCAAGCAATTGCGGGGGATTGCCTGATATGTCGAGAGGAGAATGAAATGCCCAAGATGAAGACCAAGTCGTCGGTCAAGAAGCGGTTCAAGATCACCGCGACCGGCAAGGTGATGTGCGGTCCCGGCAACAAGCGCCACGGCCTCATCAACCGTCCGCAGAAAATGAAGCGCACCAATCGCGGCCCGCAGACCATGACGGACATGGATGCGAAGACCGTGAAGCAGTGGGCCCCCTACGGACTGGCTTGAGGAGCAGATAAATGGCACGTGTTAAGCGCGGCGTAACGACGCACGCCCGTCACAAGAAGGTTCTGGATCTCGCCAAGGGTTACCGCGGCCGGTCTTCCACCAACTATCGTATCGCTCTCGAGCGCGTCGAGAAGGCTCTTCGTTATGCCTATCGCGATCGTCGCAACAAGAAGCGCGATTTCCGCGCTCTGTGGATCCAGCGTATCAACGCTGCTGTTCGCGAGCAGGGCCTGACCTACAGCAAGTTCATCAACGGACTGGCAAAGGCTGGCATCGAAATCGACCGTAAGGTTCTGGCCGCCATCGCATTCGATGACGCCGCAACCTTCGCCGAGATCGTGAAGCTGGCGCAGATGGCTCTTGAGCAGTCCGCTCAGGAGCAGACGGCGCAGGCCTGATCAAAGGCTCTAGCCTCCGGATTTCCGCTTAGGCAGATTTCCGGATTTGATAGAAAACGGGTCGTCCTGTATCAGGACGGCCCGTTTTCTTTTTTGACGATACCAGTTGACCGATGGGACAGGCGAATGATGGGCGATGATCTCGAAGCGCTGAAAAGCGAAACTCTCGAATCCCTGGCACAGGCGCAGGATCACGCCAGCTGGGACACCATTCGCGTTGGGGTGCTGGGCAAATCGGGCCGCCTTACTGTCCTGCTCAAGGAACTGGGCAAGATGACGCCCGAGATGCGCAAGGAGCGCGGTCAGGCGCTGAACCGCCTGCGCGATGCACTCAATACGGCTGTCGAAGAGCGTGGCCAGGCCATTGCCGAGGCGGCGCTGGAAGCCCGGTTGAAATCCGAGCAGGTCGATGTGTCGATGCCGGCTGTCTCGACTCCGCTCGGGCTACTGCATCCGATCAACCGCACGATCGAGGAAATGACGGCGATTTTCGGTGCCATGGGGTTCTCGGTAGCCGAGGGGCCGGACATCGAATCGCAATGGCATAATTTCTCGGCGCTCAATACGCCTGACCATCATCCTGCGCGAACCGAGCACGATACATTCTACCTGCCTGCATCCCACGAGGAGTCGCCGCCGCGTGTGCTGCGTACCCAGACATCGGGCGTGCAGATCCGCACCATGCTGACCCAGTCCCCGCCGATCCGTGTCATCGCGCCGGGGCGCACCTATCGCGCCGATCATGACGCCACCCACTCACCGATGTTTCATCAATGTGAAGGACTTGTCATCGATCAGGGCATCACGCTTGGTCATCTCAAGGGCTGTCTGATCGAGTTTTTGCGTATCTTCTTCGACAAGCCGAATCTTCCTGTCCGTTTTCGCGCCTCCTATTTTCCGTTCACCGAGCCCTCGATGGAGGTTGATATCGGTTGGTCCCGCCAGACGGGTGAGATTGGCGGTGGGACCGACTGGCTCGAGGTTCTGGGCTCGGGCATGGTTCATCCGCGCGTACTGGCCAATTGCGGCCTCGATCCCGCCATCTGGCAGGGTTTTGCCTTCGGTATGGGCATCGAGCGTCTGACCATGCTCAAGAACGGTATTCCCGATCTGCGCTCCTTCTATGAGAGCGATCTGAGATGGCTGCGTCATTACGGCTTCTCTGCCCTGTCCTCCGTCAGCCTCGCAGAAGGAGTCTGAGACCATGAAATTCACTCTGTCCTGGCTGCGCGAGCATCTCGATTTCACGGTCTCGCTGGATGAGATCGTCAGCAAGCTCAACGCCATAGGCCTTGAGGTCGAGAGCGTCGAAAATCCCGCCGACTCGCTGCGTGGCTTCCGTGTCGCCAAGATTCTCGAGGCTCATCGTCATCCCGATGCTGACCGGCTGCAGGTCTGTGTGGTGGCTGCTGGCGGGGATTACGAGAAGGTGCAGGTCGTATGCGGTGCGCCCAATGCCCGCGCCGGGCTCCATGTGATCTTCGCGCCGCCGGGGACCTATATCCCGGGCAGTGATATTACCATCAAGGCAGGCAAGATACGCGGGCAGGAAAGCGGTGGCATGCTGTGCTCATTGCGCGAACTGGGTCTCGGGACCGAAAGCGACGGTATTGCCGAACTGCCCGAAACTGTCGTTTTGGGTCAGCCTTATGCGGATTATGCGAAGCTCGATGACCCGGTGATCGATATCTCGATCACCCCCAATCGTGGCGATGCCCTCAGCGTGCGTGGCATAGCCCGCGATCTGGCTGCTGCCGGACTGGGTCATCTCAAGCCGTGGCTGGTCGAAACGGTCGAGGGGCAGTTTGCCTCGCCAATCAACTGGGACATCCAGTACGATACAGCCTGCCCCTATATCGCCGGGCGACTGGTACGTGGCGTCAAAAATGGCCCGAGCCCCGACTGGCTGCGCCAGCGTCTTGAATCGATCGGGCTCAAGCCAATCAGCGCGCTGGTCGACATCACCAATTATCTCACCTTCGATCTGGGGCGTCCGCTCCATGTGTTCGATGCGGGCAAGATCAGCGGTACCACCCTGTCTCTCACCCGTGCGGCCCGTGAGACGTTCCGTGCACTGGATGGGCGCGACCTCGTTCTCGGCACGGATGACCTTGTAATTGTCGATAGCGCTGGCGTGCAGTCCCTGGCGGGCCTGATCGGCGGTGAGGCGACCGGCGTTTCTGACGAAACGACGGATGTGTTCATCGAGGCCGCTCTGTTCGACGCGGTGCGTATCGCCCTGACGGGGCGCAGGCTCGGCATCCATACCGATGCCCGCCAGCGTTTCGAGCGTGGAATCGATCCGGCACTCGTTCTGCCCGGCCTGGAGGCTGCCACGCAGCTCATCCTGTCGCTCTGCGGCGGTAAGGCCAGTGAAATCACCTGCGCTGGCGCGGTTCCCGCCTGGCAGCGTGAGGCATGGCTGCGTTTTGATCGTCTCGAAACGCTGGGTGGCATCGAAATCCCTTCGGGAGAAGCCACACGCATCCTCGAGCATCTCGGGTTTGCCGTGCGTGAGCAGGACGAGACACGCGCCTGTTTCGCGGTGCCGTCATGGCGCAATGACGTGGCGACAGGTGTTACGCTCGATCAGGCACCGCATCTTGACCCTGCCCAGGCTCAGAACGCTGCGGCGTCGGTTCATGCCATCGAGGCAGAAAACGACCTGATCGAGGAAGTGCTCCGTATCTACGGGCTGGACCTGGTGCCCCCGCTGCCATTGCCGCTCAAGACCGCGATTGCCGCTCCCGCCCTGACGCCGGCACAGGCCCGTCTGGGCGATCTGCGTCGACTTTGCGCATTGCGCGGGCTGGTGGAGACCGTTGGCTTCTCCTTTGTCTCGCATGAAGATGCCCTGCTGTTCGGCGGAGCACCCGAGGGGCTGCGTCTGCTCAACCCGATCGCTTCCGACCTCAACCAGATGCGCCCCACGCCGCTGATCAATCTGGCCCGTGCATGGCAGCGTAATGCCGCGCGTGGGTTGGGTGATGCGGCCCTGTTTGAACTGGGTCCCTGCTTCCACGCAGATGGGCAGAAGCTCGTGCTGGCCGGGCTGCGGGGTGGTGAGACGCCAAGGCGCCCCGGTATGCGGGCGCAACCCATGACGCTGTGGGACGCCAAGGCGGATCTCATGGCGGCGCTCGAGGCGCTCAAGCTTCCTGCCGAGGCGCTGAGCGTGACGGCCGATGCGCCCGGTCATTATCATCCCGGCCGCTCGGGTGTCGTGCGTCAGGGGCCAAAGACGGTTCTGGGCTGCTTTGGCGAGCTGCACCCCCGCGTGACACGGGCCATGGGCATCGATTCGACCCTTGTCGTGTTCGAGATCTTCCTCGATGCTGTGCCGCTGCCCAAGGTCAGGCGTCGCCAGCCACCTGCGCTTTCGGCTTTCCAGCCTGTCAGTCGCGATTTTGCCTTTATCGTGGCTCCGGGTGTGGAAGCTCAGGCCGTTCTCAAGGCGGCCCGTGGTGCCGAACGTGGGTTGATCAGTGATGTGCGCCTGTTCGATGTGTATGAGGGCGGGTCGCTTGAGGCAGGCCATCGGTCACTGGGCATCGAGGTCACGCTCCAGCCGGTCAAGGCGAGCCTGACCGATGAGGAAATCGAGGCGGTATCAGAAAAGATCATTGCGGCCGTTGCCAAGGCAACCGGCGCAACGCTGAGACGCTGAGGTTCCATGCCCAATTCCGCCATCACCCCTCGTGTCATCTGGCTTCTGGCAGGTGAGGCCAGTGGTGATGTGCTGGGCGCCCATCTCATGCAGGCGCTTCATGCGCGCGACCCGCATCTGATCTTTGTCGGAATCGGTGGTCCGCGCATGGAGGCGCTGGGTCTCGCCAGCCTGTTCCCTATGCGGGATCTGGCAGTGATGGGGCTGGTGGAGGTGCTGCCGCGCATTCGGCAGCTTTCCCAACGTCTGAACGAGGCGGTCAATGACGTAGTGCTGCGTCAGCCCGATCTGATTGTCACGATCGACTCACCGGGGTTTGCGCTGCGATTTCTCAAGCGCTTGCGGCACGTGACCGTACCGAAAATCCATTATGTCGGCCCGCAGGTCTGGGCGTGGCACGAGAAGCGTGTCCACAGTTTCCCCGAACTCTGGGACCGGTTGCTTTGCCTCCTGCCGTTTGAGATGGAGTGGTTCGGAGAGCGCGGCGTAGCTGTCGATTTCGTCGGTCATCCGGTGCTTCAGTCAGGGGCCGATCAGGGAGACGCGAAGCGCTTTCGTCTGCGCCATGGCATCGCCGATGAGGCACCTGTACTCATCCTGATGCCGGGCAGCCGTCGCTCCGAAGTGCCACGCCTCTTGCCGGTTTACGGCAAGATGCTCGCCCTGCTGAAACAGCGTTTGCCGGGTATCGTGCCGGTCCTGCCGCTTTCGCCGCTTGTCGCCCAGACGGTACGCGCTGCCGTGGCACGCTGGCCAGTCAAGCCGATCATCGTGACCGAGCTGCATGACAAGCACGATGCTTTTGCCGCGGCAGGCGCGGCCCTGACCAAATCGGGCACGTCGACGCTCGAACTGGCTCTGGCTCATGTGCCGATGGCTGTGGCTTATCGTGTGAATCCAGTCACGGCATTCATGGCGCGTCGCCTGATCAAGGTGAAATACGTGGCGATGGTCAATTTGCTGGCGGGGCGGGAGGTCGTGCCCGAGCTTCTGCAGGAGCGCTGCACGCCCGAGGATCTGGCGGATGCGTCCTATGCCCTGTTGACCGATCCGGTACTGGGTGCGACGCAACGCGAAGCCTTCGACGCGGTCATGGCGCAGCTGCGCCCTCCGGTATCGCAGGACCATAACGGCACCCCGTCAGACGCAGCGGCAGAAGCGGTTCTGCGTATCCTGAACGAGCAACGCCCGGCGACAGGAAAGTAACCCGAAAGCTGAACCTGAAGCATCCTGAGAGGCCTCTAGGGGCGCTTGAGATGATGAACCCGGCGAACTTGACCTGCCAAGGCAGGGAAGCGGTTCTGTGATGACAATGGTCTGCATGAGTCGTGAGTGAGGCCGTCAGCAAGCGCCAGCTCTTGTCACAAGCCCGTCTCTTGTTCCCAGCCGGGTGAACAAGGCGGGAAAGATCGCTGCACTTAGTGCGTACCGCCATAGAGTTGCTCAGGCGTGACTTCCGGCGCGGTCGTGTCACGTAACCCTTCTGGCACGACTTCGTGGTAAAAGCAGCTCCGGCGCCCGGTGTGGCAAGCCACGCCTGTCTGGTTCACGAGCAACAGCACCGCATCGCGATCGCAATCCAGCCGGGCCGAAACGAGGGTCTGACGCTGCCCGGAGCTTTCGCCCTTGCGCCACAGCCTGTCGCGGCTGCGTGAGTAATAACAGACCTGACCGGTTGCGAGCGTCTCGGCCAGCGCCTCGCGGTTCATCCATGCCAGCATCAGAACATCATGTGGCGCCTCTGCCGCTTGGGCGAGGGCCGTGATCAGCCCGTCCTCATTGAAACGCACCGTATCGAGCAGGGCGTCGATCGTCTGCTGATCGGGGGGGAGGTAGCTCATGATGTTTCGTCCTGAAACCAGTCGGGAATGATGGGTGTGAGGGTTACTCCCTCATGATGCACGGGCGTTGTCCAGACCTCGCGACGCAAAAAGGCAAGGCCATAGTGCCCGATACTGCTGCGCATCTGACCGATTTCGCGGCCTTCAGCCATCAGGATGGTGCCGCAAGGAGGGAGGGGGCCGTCACCCTGTACAGGGACCAGACGCTTTTTCACCAGCCCACGGTAATGGGTACGGGCGGTGAGTTCCTGTCCCATATAGCATCCCTTGGTGAAGGAGATGCCATGCAGCCAGTCGAAATTGGCCTCGATCAGTAATGTCTTCTCGCTCTCGCAATCCTGCGCATCGGTCAGGCCCAGCGAAAGGCGGTGGGCGTGATAGGCTACGAGATCGGCCTGATCGGCTGTATCAGGCCCCTCGGTGACGCGGCGCCATCCTGCATCAGGATGTCTCGGGTCACGACGTGCGCTCTCGTGAGGAGCGTCATCCCAAAGAGCTTCCACGGAAAGAGCGGTCCGCTCCAGTGCCACGTCGGCCCGCAGGCGAAACCGCATCAACCGGCTGATCAGAAAATCGGCGTGATCGGCGGGCACGTCGAGCAGAAGTCGCTCGCTTTCATGCCATAGAAAGAAATCCGAAAGGTAGCGGCCCTGAGGCGTGAGATAGCCTGTCCATATCAGAGCCTCGTTCGAGGCCGCATTGACGTCGTTCGACACCAGTCCCTGAAGAAAGCTCACTCTGTCCCGGCCACTGAGGGAGAGAACAACGCGATCCGTGAGCCATGCTCTTGCCATTTTCATTCTCCAATCCGGGCAGTATTGAATGGAGATGCGGCTTGCAGCCTGCTGAAACAAGAGAGAAAATATGAAAGCGACGGGCAGGTTACTCGCGCGTTGCATTGTCAACGCAAGTCATTCCCCTCAGGAGGGGATATCCTGGGAGGCGTGATTTTTGCCAGTTTCCGAGATCATTGACCCGGCTGACCCCGAAGCCGAAACGAGAAGACGTCGCCTGATCGAACTGCTTGGTCCGATTTTTGGTGTTGTGCTTGTCATCGTGGTCATCGTTATTGTCACGCTTCATTCATATCACAAGACGCGAGATGGGGTGATTGCGCTGACACGCGATCTGTTGCGTGAGGAACAGAAAAACCTGACACAGCAGGTCTCTGACTATCTGGCACCGGCACCTGCGACTGCGGTGGTGGCGCGTGATGTACTGACTGACCCTGTTTCCGATGAGCCTCCGCAGGTCTTTCTGGATTATGGCGCGTCCATGCTGCGCAATGTCGAGCAGGTGGAAAGCTTTTATCTGGCCGATGATCGCGGTTCGTTCTGGTTCATTGATCGCGCACCGAAGGACATTGCCGATGGCATGGAATGGGTGCACTTGCTGCGGGACAAGAACGTGTTCCGGCACTGGTATTACAATAGGAATAATGAGCTCGTACGCACAAGCGACACACCGGCCAAGAATTACGATCCGCGTCAGCGCCCCTGGTACAAGGGAGCTTTTGAACATCCCGACCTGAACTGGTCAGATCCTTATCCTACCGTAGCAACCGAGCAGTTGATTGTTACTGCGGCGAGCGTTCTGCATACATCGGACGGACATCAGGCTGTTTTTGCCATCAACATCTCCCTCAACCGCCTGACGGATTTCCTTGCGGCCATCAAGATCGGCAAGAGCGGCAAGGCCGTTGTTGTGGACAAGGAAGGTCATCTTATTGCCGGGAGCCACCTTCTTGATGTGGCTCGAAAGGCGGACTGGCAGTTTGACAAGATGCAGCTCGATCCTGCGACGCAGCCGGTTTTTACCCGCGCCTTGTCCCTTTTCCATATCTACGGAGCAGGTGTTCACCTGATCAAGGCGCGTGACAAGCAATACGTTGCCATCATGGCCTCGCTGCACAAGATCAGACCGGGCTGGGTACTGCTGCTCAATGCCCCAGAGGATGATTTCGCGGCTTTTGCCGCTGCGGCAGGACGTCAGGGCTTGCTCTTTTCGCTGGTGATTGTGGTACTGGCTGCGCTTCTCGCCGGGTTTCTCGTGCGCCAGAACCGCCGAACCGAGAGCTTGCGCCGCCAGATCCGGTACGAACGTGCCCAGGTCAAGGCCGAGAGCAATGCGCTCAATGCGATGGCCGGAACGCCGAACCTTCTTGATCCCGGCCATGATGCGCCGCTTCTGACCCAACGTCTCGCCGAGCTCGCACGGGCAAGGCGCGTCAGCCTCTGGCGCTCCGTCGGTGAGGACGAACGTCTGCTCTGTGAGGACGCCTATGATCAGACGACCGATGCCCACAGCGCTGGTATGGAACTCGCCCATAGCGATTTGAAGAATTTTTTTGCCGTGCTGATGTCCGGCGAAGTGATCGAGAGCGATCAGGCAGCAACACAGGAGGGATTGCGCACCTTCCAGCGTATGGTGATGAGCCAGATTGGCTCCAGATCGGTCTATATCCAGCCGATTCTGGCCCGAGGCACCGTGATCGGGATGGTGGTGCTGGAAGACGCAGCCCGTCCGCACGCGGTCTCGCATATCATCGCAATCGTGGCGGAGATTGCAGCCGTTCGTTTTGCCAGTATGCGCGCAGATGAGGCGTCAGCTGGAAAGCCGGAGCGGAAGCAGCGTGAGGATTATGCCGCCATCACGACAAAGCTGAGTGAAGGATTCATCGCCGCTCCGGGGCAGCAGGCCGCAGGTGATCTGCAAGCCGGGCAATATGCGATGGTCCCCGTGGCGACCATCCTGTTTCAGGATTCCAAATCCGAGGCGACGGTCGATTTGATCCCGATTGTCCAGGCGCTGGTGGAGCGTTTTCAGGATGTCATCGAGCATGCTGGGCTGTTTTCGGCTCAGGTGCTTGGCGGCCGGCTGGTGCTGATTGGCGGATGCGCGCAGCAGCCTGATCCCGATGCAGCCCGACGTGTGGCCGACGCCCTGCTCGCCTTGCGTGAACTGGCGCTCGTCACACTTTCCGATGCTGAACTCACACCAAATTTCCATATCGGCCTTGATGTGGGACAGGCTTTCGGTGCGACGCTCGGCAATGATCCGGGTGTATTCAATATCTGGGGAGAGGCCCCCCGAATTTCGGAGCTCCTTGCCATCAGCGCCCCTGACTCCGGAACGATCCAGGTTTCCGAGGCGGCGCATGCCTTGCTGCGTGACTATTATCTCTTCAGGCCGCGTGGGATGTTTTATCTTCCCGGTCTTGGCATCACCAACACCTACGTTCTGGCAGCCAAGCGGTGAGTGACGAGCTTCCCCTCTATCGGCGATTGCTGCGTCGTCTGGGCGCTCTGACCCGTCGGCAATTACGCTTCTCGCTCATGCTTGTCGGGGCAAGCTGGGGTGTGGTGCGCGAGGCGCTGCGCCCGACATCCTGGCGACGCACTGTACTGCATGAATTCAAGGATACCTTGCGTCAGGCCGCGGGGGGAGGGCTGTTCAGCACGCTTTTCACCGCTGCCCTGACGGGGTTCGGTATCGTGGCTCAGGCGATCTACTGGCTGGGCATTGCCGGTATGGCCGATAGCACGGACTCATTGCTTGCAACCGTGCTCGTTCGCGAGATTGCACCCGTTCTGGTTGGGGTCATCCTGCTGGGTCGTAGCGCCATGTTGAGCCTGACGCAGCTCGGACAGCTTACCCTGGGGGGCGAGTTACGCGCATTGCAGGCGCAAGGGATCGACCCTTTCATGACGCTTGTCATGCCACGCGCACTTGCCATGATGCTGAGTTCCTTCACCCTCGGCATGGTCTTCAGCATCATTTCTCTGTCGGTCGGCTACGGGGTGTGTCGTGTGAATGCCGTCATCACCATGCCGCTCTGGACATTCCTCTATGATATCGTCGGTGCGATGAAGCCGATCGATTATCTCGGCATTCCACTCAAGCTGACGATCAGCGGCTTTCTGCTCAGCATTGCCACCCAGTTGACCGGGCTCGATGCCACACGCTCCGATACAATTGCCACGCTTTTGCCGCGCGGTTTCGCACGTGGCATTCTCGTGATCATGGTCGTCAACGTGGTGCTCGGGGTGACAGTCGCATGAGTGATGATCTCTCCGCCGTACTGGAGTTGCGCGAGGCTCGGCCGATCTTTGAGGAAAGTGGCCTGACCTCGATTCCCTACTCTCTGCGACTGATGCCTGGAGACTGCCTGCTGATCGCCTGTCGTGATTCCGAGCGCGCCACGCGGTTTGCGGATCTCTGCACAGGTATGGCACCGCTGGTTTCGGGACAGGTGCTGTGTCAGGGGCTTGATTGGGAAGCTCTTCCCGAGCCCCGGGCCTGGGCATTGAGGGGGCGTATCGGCCGTATCATGCAGCAGGGTGCATGGATCGATCTTTTCGGAACCGATCTGAACATCCTGTTACAGCAACTGCATCACACACGCACGCCCACCGAGACGTTGATTGACGAGGCGGTCGCATTGTCGCGCCGCTTCGGTCTGCCCGGTTTGCCCACTTTGCCTCCTGGTCGGCTAAGCGTAGCCGATCGGGCCAAGGCGGCCTGCGTGAGGGCGTTCCTGGGTGAGCCCAAGCTGCTCCTCCTGGAAGATCCTGTGGGGCTGGAGACTTCAGATATGATGACTGCCTTCCTGGCCGAACTGACAGCCGCGCGCGAGCGAGGCTGCGGTGTGATCTGGTTCTCACGTGAGCCGGAATTATGGCGTGGCTATAATGCAGAGGGAACGCAGCGATACAGGTTGCTGGATGAGGGTCTGTTACCAATGAAGCAGGTGGTCTGATGTTCCGTGTCCGTTCAAATGCCGGCACTGACAGCCGCACCCGTCCTCTGTTGCGCATCCGCTATGCCGATGAATGGGTTGGTATGCTGGTCGTGGTCACATTCGGCCTCTTTATTTTTGCAATTATCGAGGCTGGTGTGCTGCGTGACTGGCTGACACCCGCGGGCAAGCTGCATTTCAACCTGCCTGAAAGCGGTATTGCTGGTCTGGCTGTCGGCAATGACATCGAGTTGATGGGGATCCGGATTGGCTCGATCCGGGCCGTAAAGATCAACCCGCATGGCAATATGTATGCGATCGCCGATATCGACCCCCAGTTCGAGCCCTATATACGCAAAGACAGCCACGCCATCATCCGCCATCGTTTCGTGGTAGCCGGAGCGAGCTATATCGAACTGGAGCGCAGCAAGGGCCCGGCGATGGACTGGGAATTCGCAGAGCTTGAGGCGACAGTCGAGCCCAATCCGGCGGACATGATTACCAAGACGATCAGCGATATTCGTGCAGGTATGATGCCTAGCCTGCATAATGCGGACAAGATCATGGCTGATCTCGCTGCCGTAACGGCATCGATCCGCAGCGGGAAGGGGACGGTCGGCGGATTGATGATGGATGACAAGCTCCTCACGCATGCCGATGCGGTGATCAGAACTCTCCAGGAGTCCATTGAACGCCTCAAGCCGATCGAGGCGCAGATTTCAGGGGTTCTGAAACAGACAGAAGGTACGATGACGAATCTGCGGTCGAGCAGCAATGACGTGAAGAAAGCCACGCCACAGCTGAAAGACACCATGGCCCATCTCAATGCGGCGAGCGCCCAGCTCCCCGCGCTGCTCACGCAGGCGCAGGCGACGACCATCAGCCTCAAACGCCTGACAGACCAGTTGCGCAGTCTGTGGATTCTGGGGGGAAGCCCGGGTAAGGCCCCCGCTCGCAGACTGCCTGCCGGAGATATCAAGCCATGAAGCTTGCCCATATCGGATTGCTGGTCGTGCTGGGTGGCATGACAGGCCTTGCAGGTTGCGGCAGCACTGGCGGGAAGGACGCTGCCCGGACCGATCAGGATTATCAGAATGCCATGGAGGTTGGACGCGATTCCTTCGACCTCACGCACGCAGACCAGGCAAGGACGCAGTTCGAAAGTGCTTATGGGAGAGCTCTGCTGCGTGACGACGTGTTTGCCATACGCGACGCGGGGTACAATCTCGCCGTTGCCGAACTCGCCCTGGGTAATGCGAAAGCGACACTCGATACTGTGCATCGCGTGCACGCCGATATGGCGCTGCGTGGCGATGCTGCCAGTCCGGCACTCGATCTCGCGGCTGTCGCAGCCTATTGTCGCCTTGGGCAGGACGCCGAGGCCCTCGACCTGGTTCGGGCGATCAATACAGATGACCCGGCACTTGCGGAGAGACGGGCCTTCCTGACAGGCATTGCGGCTGATGGCGTGGGAGATACCGGTCTGCTCGCCCAGTCCCTCAACGCATTGCCACTATCACAGAAGCCGCCGAGGCTGGAGCAGGCCGACAGGGCCGAACTCACATCGCGTCTTGCGATCCGTCAGGGACATTATGATCAGGCTGAATCCCAGGCCAGAATTGCTGTCGATCTGCGTCGGGATATGCTGGACTATCGCGGTATGGCGAGAGCCCTGGACGTGGCTGCGCATGCGGCCGAGGCCGCTGGGAAGAACGCGCAGGCGGCAGCCTATCGCAAGCGAGCCGCTCAAAGCCGCGCACAGGTCAGTGGCAAGAGCTGATAGCAACTCTGATTTGTGGCCTCAAAGCGATGAGTGCACATGCGTCTAGCGTGAGGTTGCCTGTGGGTTGGCGTGGCCCTTGTCCCTCATATGATGCAGCGAGATGGCCGTCAGGATCAGGCAGGCGCATAGACCGGCAACAGAACCTGTGCCGAGCCACGCCATGATTCCGGCAAGCGCATCCTGTCTGCAGCACAGATAGAGCGCGAGCAGCGGCAAGAGTGCGCGGAGCGGGTGAAGCACCAGCCCAGGGATGTGAGGCAGCACCAGGACACGGCACATCTTGGGTTGCAGAAGCCCATGCGCAAGGAAAGCCAATATCCACAGGAAAAGACTACAAACGAGCATCATGGGGAGATCAGTCGACGGTGGATGAGGAAGGCGATGATGCCCAGCCCCAGAATGGTCAGATCAACGCTTTTATAGACGTCGAAGCCCGTGAAGAGATTGTTCATGTTGCGAGAGAAGAGATCGAGCGGAAGGAGAGCCGCAGAAAAGACCGAAAACAGGAAAAACTGCTCATTCCATCCTGATCGTGCCCTGCCGCTGAAGCAGCGTATTGCCGCATGAATCAGGGCAATCACCCAGATCGCAAAGAAGATCCGGATTTCGAGCAGGCTTCGGTTGGGCAGATCCGACCAGACCAGGCGATTGGCCCAGAAATAGGCGATACAGGCCAGTGGAAGCCCCGCTGTTACGGCGATTGTCAGGGTCTCAGCCAGACGAAAGCCGAAGGTCTCTGCTTTTCTGGGGCGATGCTTCATCAGAAAAATCACCAGCCCCCCTGACATCATGGCGCTGCCAGCCAGGCCGCTGATGAAATAGAGCCATCGCAAGGGCAGGGGTGCCCAGCGGATGAAGTGCAGTCCACGCAGCATGCCGCCAAGCCGATGTATCGTATCCTCGGTCTTGATGGTCTTGAGCAGCGCGCCATCCCGCTCCGAAAACTCAAGATGATCGCGGGTCAGGGTAAAGGACGCTGAATCCGCTTTTGTCATCGACACCTTGCCATGATCGAAGAGGACAAGCCCGATCGTGCCATGGCCAAACACGTCCTCGGCCTTGTGAAACATGGGGGCAATCGGGGCACGGGCTGGAACGGCCTGCGTGGTTTCATCGGAGGCGGGCATACTGACGGTGGTGGCAGAGGGTGTTGCGCGGCTTTTGATGCGACTGTCGCTGTGAGCTCCCGGGGATTTTGCTCCCGTACGCCCGTGGATGACCGTGCTGCCTCCAGGGCGACCATGATGTCCCGTACTGAACATCGGGAAAAGACGGGGCGCATGAATGACCGCCCCGGTATAGGCCATCATGACCATGAAGGGGAGAAACAGAAGCCCGGTAACGATATGGGCGTCCATGAAGGCGCGGCTTTTCGAGGCAAAGGGCCGGAACAGAAGCAGGTCGCTCAGGATCGATCTGAAATGGATGACGATCCCTGATCCGACAGCGACCAGAAGGCCAATCGCGGCAACCTCGGTCAGCATGTTACCCCAGAAGGGGCCGTAATAAAGCGAGTGATGCAGATCGAAAAACAGTTGCCCACCACCGGTCTGACGCGTGGCAACAGGAAAGGCATCGTGAGGGCGATAAGCTGTCCCGATGAAAGCGTGACCATTGTAATGCAGGATACGGATGATCGGGTCGCGTGGCGTCGGCAGGGTGATGAAGGCGTTCTCTCCCTCGTCACGTAACTCGGCCGCGATGGAGCCAACCTGATTCAGCGCCTCGTCGGTCATCGGCTGTGGCGCATAGTGCGTCAACTCTGGCTGCATCCAGCGTGTCAGTTCGGTATCGAACAGGGCGAGCGAGCCACCTGTGAAGATCACGACCAGCAGAAGTCCACCGACAAAGCCAACCCACTCGTGCAGCCAGCCCAACCTGTTGCGAAGCGTATCGCGCATCAGGCTATGCCGCCCAGCGAGATCAGCAGGGCTGCAGGGGCGAGTATCGCAGCGCCGGGGGGATGACGCCTTTGTAAAGGCGGGCTGCCGCGTCCGGGCAGGCTGAAGGCCAGGAGGACGATGGTGGGCATGAGCGCGAATACGACAAGGAAACCAATGATCATGAGCGTGTCGCCGCCGAAATGCCGGAACATGGCCATGATACCGAGGGCAGCAGCATAGCTTGCGACCAGGCCTGCCAGGAGGCGGCCCAGCCACAAGCGGATAAGCCTTTGTCCTTGTTGGTAACTGAGATTCTTTCGCATGTGCTTCCTGTGCAACAGCGCCTTGCTTCGCGACGCGATAATCGCAGGTCAGGACAAAGTTTAGTTGCGAGCGTTTCTTATTCGCGTCTATTTGGCCGCGTCATTTACCCCTTGTCAATGAGATTAGCCTCTTGAGCCTGCTCACCTTGTCCGATCTGAACCCCGGAATGCCGCGTCCACGACGTCTGGCACTTTCTGCCCTGCTCATGCTGTCCGCAACCCTGCCGTGCCACGCCTTTGCGCAGGATCAGACACCCACGCAGGCACAATCGCAATCGGGAGCGGTGAAAGACAGTCAGAAGAACACGAGAGGGGTTAACAAGGCGCGTCGCCAAGCCCTGACCAGCGACGAGCAGATCGAGGTCAAGGCGCAGCGTCAGAACCGTATGGAAGTGAAGTCAGGCGGTAATTTGGGTGCGTTGGGCAACAAGAAGGGACTGGACGTGCCCTTCAACGTGCGCAGCTACACCTCGGCGCTGATCCTCAACCAGCAGTCCCAGACGCTGGGCGAGGTGCTGATGAATGACCCGACCGTGCGTACAACGCTCGGTTACGGCAATTTTTCCGAACAATTCGTGATCCGCGGCTTCCCTGTCTATGGCGATGACGTGGCGATTGACGGGCTTTACGGTATCACGCCGCGCCAGCTCGTCTCACCGCAGCTTTACGAACAGGTGCAGGTGCTCAACGGCGCCTCGGCATTCCTCAACGGGGCCGCACCGGGTGGCACGGCACAGGGCGGCAATATCAATCTCGAGTTCAAGCATGCCGGTGATACGCCCCTGACGCGCGTTACGGGTGACTACACCAGCTCCTCGATGGGGGGAGGCGCTGTCGATGTGAGCCGGCGCTTTGGTCAGGACAAGCAGTTCGGGGTGCGGATCAACGTTGCAGGTCGTAGCGGTGTCGCAGCCATCGATCGGGAAAAGCGCCATCAGGTTGCGGTCGGTGGCGGTTTCGACTGGCATGACCGGGCAGAGCGTACACGTGTGACCGTGGACATGGCTTATGAAAACCAGGGCGTGAATGGCGGGCGCGGTGGCGTGTTCCTGAGCGGTGTGACCTCAGTGCCGAAAGTGCCGGGTGCAGGAACGAATTATGGTCAGCCCTGGACCTACACGGAGCTGAACTACATCTACGGCAAGCTGAAGGTGGAGCATGATTTCAGCAAATATCTGACGGCTTACGCGCAGTTTGGCGGTCTGGGGGGCAACGAAAAGGGCAATTACGGCAGCACCTACGTGACCAACAGCCAGACCGGGGCAGGTTATAACGGGGCCATGTATGTGCCTTATGTGCAGACCAATGAAAGCACACAGGCCGGGCTGCGCTCGCATTTCAACACGGGCGGCATCAAGCATGAAATCAATGCTGGTGGGTCTGGCCTGTGGGAAGATACGGCAACTGCCTATGCCTTCGCTCTGACCAATCAGGCAAATAATATCTACCACCCGATACTGCACTCTTCGGCGCAGCCTGAAACCTGGATTGGTGGCAATATTGACAATCCCCAGACGAATAACCGGACCCGTTTGTGGAGCTTGTTCTTCTCGGATACCGTTTCGGCATTCCATGACCGCGTCGCGCTGACAGCGGGCTTCCGCTATCAGTCGATCAAGACGGTTGCCTACAACTATGGTGTTGGTACGCCGACTTCCTATGATCAGGGCGCGTTTACGCCGGTTGTCGGTCTTGTGGTGCACCCCACACGTCAGACGTCGATCTATTTCAATCGCATCGAGGGGCTGGCGCCTGGTCCGCAGGCCAGTGGACAGGTTGTCAATCTGGGACAGATTTTTCCGCCCTATCAGACGGTTCAATACGAACTCGGGGCAAAATACGATATTGGCCGGTTCTCGACCGCTGTGTCGATTTTCCAGATCGATCAGCCCAACGCCTATACGTCTGCCATTGCTGGCACCAGCAACAGTATCTTCTCGGTCAACGGATTGCAGCGTAACCGGGGTATTGAATTCACCGTCAATGGTGAGATCGTGAAGGGGCTGCGCTTCAATGGCGGCACGTCAATCATCGACGCCAGCCAACGTCGCACATCGGGCGGGCTTTATGACGGCAATCGCTCCATCGGCGTGCCGGGTTACACGATCAACGGTAATCTTGAATATGATCTGCCGTTCATTCGTGGCGCGACGCTTACGGGGCGTGTGATCCAGACCGGGCATCAATATGCCGACAATCTCAACAAGCTGCGCGTGCCAAACTGGACGCGTTTCGATGTGGGTGCACGCTACAGCTTTGTTGTGGAGCACAAGGCCATCACGACCCGTCTGGGTGTCGATAACCTTGCCAATACGCGTTATTGGGAAAGCGCATTCGGTGGTTATCTGCTTCAGGGCCTGCCGCGCACGTTCAAGTTCTCTATCACTGCTGATTTCTGAGCAGGTCACGGGGCAAGCTGAGGCTCGCCCCCCGGCCATCCGGTATGGTCGAATGACGATTGTTCCAGAGCCAGCCCTCGGGCTGGCTTTTTTCATGGAGCCTTGTTGTCAGTCAGATTGGGCGCGCGCTCTCGGCGGAGATGCGCGACCCACCCAGACGGTACCTGCTCGGCGATTTGAAATATTCAGCAGACACAAGCCCCTGATCTGCCACTCACTGAGCAGCGCCGCAGGCCATCGCGCTCATATCGTTTATGACAGGCCAGCTCTCGCTGAAGTCCCGGATAAACATCAGGGATGAAAGGGGCCCACGCCCCTTTCCGGGGTTCGGGGCAGAGCCCCGGCGCCGTCGCCTACAGAAAAGGCCGGTCCCCTTGCAGGAACCGGCCCCTATAAGTCGTACCGAACCAGACCGGTTCAGTGCCCTTCGGTCATCGGCTTCATGCCGAGGCTCGCCAGAAGCTTGCGGTCGCGATGCTCGGCGGGGTTAGGGGTGGTCAGCAGCTTGTCGCCGCAGAAGATCGAGTTGGCGCCGGCGAGGAAGACCAGGGCATGCGCCTCGTCGCTCATCAGTTCGCGGCCTGCGGCAAGGCGTACATGGCTGGCAGGCATGGTGATGCGTGCAGCGGCCACGACGCGGGCGAAGGTGATGGGGTCGACGGCTTCGGCTTCGGCGAGCGGTGTGCCTTCGACGCGTACGAGCAGATTGATCGGTACGCTTTCAGGGTGCTGGGGCAGGGAGGCGAGGGTCGCGATCAGGCCCGCACGGTCGCTCTCATCCTCACCCATGCCGACGATGCCGCCGCAGCAGACATTGATACCGGCATCGCGCACATTCGAGAGCGTGTCGAGACGGTCCTGATAGGTGCGTGTGGTGATGATCTTGTCGTAATATTCAGGCGAGGTGTCGAGGTTGTGGTTGTAATAGTCGAGCCCGGCTTCTTTCAGGCGGCGCGACTGCTCGCCATCGAGCATGCCGAGTGTCACGCAGGTTTCGAGGCCGAGTGATTTGACGCCTTCGATCATGGCGCACACGGTGTCGAGGTCACGCTCCTTGGGGGAGCGCCAGGCTGCCCCCATGCAGAAGCGTCCGGCACCGGCGGCCTTGGCGGCCCGGGCTTCGGTCAGCACTTTTTCGACGGCCATGAGGCGCTCGGCCTTCACGCTTTTCTCGTGCAGGGCGCTCTGGGGGCAATAGGCGCAATCCTCGGGGCAGCCGCCCGTCTTGATGGAGAGGAGCGTCGAGATCTGCACACGGGTGGGATCGAAATAGGCGCGATGGGCCATCTGGGCGCGAAAGATCAGCTCGGGAAAGGGCAGGTCGATCAGTGCCGCAACTTCATCGCGGGTCCAGTCATGCCTGATCTCGGGTTTCCAGCCGGCGTGAATATCGTGCCCCTGGGCGCGTATTTCACGAGGGAGGACCGGGTCGCGTGTCAGGGTATCGAGGGACATGCGGGGCATGGCTCCAAAACATTTGAAAAGGAAAATCTCAGGCAGCGATGCCACAGCATGGGGGCGCTTGTCACGCGCCTGCGCGAGAACTCTACCCAAAATGGCCGGGACATGTCATCTAGGCGTCATGAAACATTGGCGCATCGATCAGATGGACTGGGATGCCTTTGATGCATCCCGTGTGGACCCGGATCTGATTCCGGTCATCAAGGCGGCGGCGGTGGTCGAGCGGAATGGGCTCGATTACGCCGTGTACCTCGGTAATGTCTTTGTCGGTGACCCCGATTTCCGGCAGGCCGCCGATAACTGGGCGGTCGAGGAAGTCCAGCATGGGGATGCGCTGGGCAAATGGGCCATGCTGGCCGATCCGAGCTGGGACTATATGACGGCGTTCGAGCGTTACCGGGCGACCTATCATATCGAGCAGGATGTCGACGCCTCGATCCGCGGGTCGCGCACGGGCGAGCTCATCGCGCGCTGCATGGTCGAGACGGGAACCTCGTCATTTTATACCGCGATGGCGGATGCGACGGATGAGCCGGTACTCAAAGCCATCTGCAAGCAGATTGCAGCTGACGAGTACCGTCATTTCAAGTTGTTCTATGACCACATGCACCGTTATCTGAAGCGCGAGAAGCTCAGCGTGTGGCAGCGGACAAAGATCGCGCTGGGGCGTGTGACGGAAAGCGAGGATGATGAACTTGCGACCGCCTATTACACCACCAACATGCCTGCCAACACGCCTTATGATCACAAGAAGTGCATTGCCGCCTATATGGCGCGGGCAATGGGCTATTATCAGCCCAAGCACATCAATCGTGTCACAAGCATGATTTTCAAAACCATTGGATTCACACCGCACTCTAAGGTGCAGGTGCTGATTGCCAAGGCGATGTATCAGCTGATCCAGTTCAAGGCGAAGCGTTTCCGGAAGGCCATCGCAGCCTCGTAACGAAAGCGTTTATTCCCCTACCGAGAATTAAGCCCTCTGGCCCTGTTTCCATGGTCTACTATCCCATGAGCAGAACAGATCAAGCTGGAGGACTTCCCCTTGTTGTACAGTCTTAAACGTTTCAGCCGGAAGGGCGTTATAACCGCCGCGCTCGTTCCTCTGGCGGCCCTTGCCTGCGTGGCGCCTGCCTTGGCTGACCCCTACTCCCTGCCCATTGCCTCGTCTGGGCCAGTAAGCCTGCCGCCGGTGGCTGATGACGGCACGATAGCCGCACGACAGCTCGCAGCTCAGGTGGGGCTTCCCCAGTTTACCGCGCCGAGCTGGCGGCCGGGACTGCTGCGCCATGTTGTCATGTTCCGTTACAAGGCGGGTACGACCAATGCGATGCGCGCCGAGATTACCTCGCGCTTCCTGAGGCTTGTGCAGGATTCACGGCGTCCCGATGGCTCGCACCCTGTTCGGTCGATAGAGATGGGGGTACAGAACAGTGGTGAGGGCGTTGATGCCGGTTTGCAGCAGGCCTTTATTGTCACCTTCGCTTCTGAAGGGGACCGCAATTACTATGTTGGCAAGCCGGTCGTAATGGACCCGGCGTGGTTCGACCCAGCCCATGAGGCCTTCAAGGAATTCGCTGGTCCGTCACTCGAAAAAGTAGTGGTTTTCGACTTCAACGTGCTGGCCTCGGCAAGTCTGGAGCCAACTTCGCGCAAGGTAAACACGCGGACTCGCCGTTAAACAAAATCTGTCATAACGTTGCGTGATGTGTCCCGCGCCAGAATGGGCGGGATGGTGTTGAACCTGATGAAAGTGATGGCTAGTGACCGGAAAATTCAAACGTACCACCTCGCTCTGGCTCGGCGCTGTCAGTGTCATCGCCCTGACTCATCAGGTCCTCCCGGCGGCTCATGCCGCTGATGCGGCTCCTGGCAAGATGGATGCAGCGGCAGTCAAGCCCTATGATCCGAGCTGGGGTTTCAACATGTCCGGCATGGACAAGGCAGTTCGCCCCGGTGACAATTTCTTCCAGTACGCCAACGGCACCTATCTGAAGAATGTCGTGATACCGGCTGATCGTTCGTCCTTCGGCCCGTTTGTCATTCTGACGGAGACGGCTCATGAGCGTGTGCAGTCAATCCTGACGGATGCTGGCAAGCACCCATCCTCCGACCCGAAGACAACTGAGGAAAAGCTCGGGGCATTCTATGCGACCTTCCTTGACACAGCCAAGGCCGACAAGCTGGGTGCGGAGCCACTCAAGGCTGATCTTGCCGCCATCCAGGCGGTGAAGGACCAGCCGAGCCTGGCCCGACTGTTTGGTCAGGCAGCCTTCAACTTCCAGTACACACCGTTTGGTCTGATGATCAACGCTGATGACAATAATCCCGAGCAGTATGCGCTGTCGTTGCATCAGGGGCATCTTGGTCTGCCGGACCGGGATTACTACCTGAAGCCGGATTTTGCCGCGAAGAAGAAGGCCTATCAGGCCTATGTTGCCAAAACGCTTGGCATGATTTCATGGCCGGATGCCGAACAGGCGGCTGCGAAGATCGTTGCGCTCGAAACCACACTCGCTCAGTCGGAATGGTCGCGTACCGAGATGCGTGACCCGGTCAAGGTATATAACCCGATGACCGTCGATGAGCTGGCAAAGAAAGCGCCGGGCGTTGACTGGACAGCTTTCCTGACGGGTGCCGGCATTCCGGCGGACAAGCTTGGCGCACGCCGCATCATTGTCGGTGAGCCGACTGCGCTGGCCGGTATGGCCAAAACCCTCTCTGGGGCTGATTATGGCACATTGCGGGCGTGGCTTGCCTTCCATCTGGCCGTCAATGCCTCGCCTTATCTGAGCCATGACTTTGTTCAGTCCTCGTTTGACTTCTATGATCACGAGCTTGAAGGGTCGCCGCAGCTTCCGGTACGCTGGAAACAGGCCGTGGAACATACGGAAGACGCCATGGGCTGGGCGATCGGCAAGATCTATGTCGACAGGTATTTTCCGCCGGCTGCCAAGGCGCGCATCACCGAGCTGACCCATGATGTGAAGGACGCCTTTGCGAACCGTCTGGCGCACAACGCCTGGATGGCCCCCGCCACGCGCGAAGCGGCAGGGCGTAAATTGCAGAACTTCGAGATCCAGGTTGGCTACCCGAATGCATGGCGCAACTATGACGGTCTGACGATCAAGCCTGGTGATCTCTATGGAAACGGAGCGCGTGCGGTTGCCTTTGGGTGGCAATACAATCTGGGCCATCTCGACAAGAAAGTGGATCGCAACGAGTGGTTCATGACGCCGCAGACGGTGAATGCCTATAACGATCCGAACCAGGTCGAGATCGTTTTCCCGGCAGCCATCCTGCAGCCGCCCTTCTTTGATCCAAAGGGTGATACTGCGGTCAACTATGGCGCCATTGGCGGGGTCATCGGTCACGAAATGACCCACTCCTTCGACGATGAGGGACGTCAGTATGACGAGCATGGCCGTCTGCATCAGTGGTGGACGCCTGATGACGTCAAGCGCTTCCAGGCGCTGGCTGATCGTTTTGGCAAGCAGTATGACGCGTTTGAAGTCCTTCCGGGCGTGCATCTGAACGGCAAGCTGACCATGGGTGAGAACATTGCCGATCTGGGTGGTCTCACACTGGCACTTGATGCCTATCATGCCTCATTGCATGGCAAGCCCGCCCTGCTAGTGCATGGCCTGACCGGTGATCAGCGCGTGTTCCTTGGCTGGGCGCAGGTATGGCGTCAGAAGCTGCGGCCGGATTCCATTCGCAATCGCGCCGTGACGGATCCGCACTCCGCTCCGGAAGCCCGTGTTAACCTGCCTATGCACAATATTGACGCCTGGTATGATGCATTTGGTGTCAAGAAGGGCGACAAGCTCTATCTTGCACCCGGTGATCGCGTTAAAATATGGTGATTATCGGCGTATTGCCGTCAAATGGTGGGCTGTATTGCTGTCCCTTTCAGGGGGGCGGTGGGGCGGCTTGCTCTGAAAGGTGAAGCGAACAGAATGTGTGTCATGGGCGTGGCAAGGGAACAGTCTCCGGCAGAAGAGACGACCAGCCCGCGTGCGATCCCGAAGTCTGACGTCTCATGAGGCGTCAGAATGATCTGCATGACTTGTTGGTGGCAGCGGCAGCGCTCGCGCGCGCACCGGCGGCTTACATCGCTTTGCCCGGCGAGAAGGGGATTATTGTTGGTGCAACCTACGGTGCCCTGCCGATCTCCCCCGGTGCCAGCAACCCGCCGCGTCAGGCTGTCATGCAGGAGGTGTTGTCACCTGCAACCGAAATAGCGCAGGCCCCCTGGAATTACCTGTACAGGATTGCCTGTGCTCTCCCGCTCCCCAATGCACAGGGGGTGGGAGGGCTGTATCTCCTCGGTCGGCACTTGTTCGACTTGGAAGCTGCAGCTTTCCAGGAGGGGCTCGCAGCGCTTGTGCGGCAGATTTTGCGGGTCCTGGCGCGTCCTTTGCCATCAGAATCCCGGCATGAGGGCGGAGGGATCTTGCGATCTGCTCACGACGAGGGCGTTGCTGGCCTGGTTGCGGGCAGACTGCCGTCGATTGAGGACATGCCCGGTCTCGGCACATTCGAGATACGCTTCGGCAGCAATGTGATTACCCTCTCCACAGAACTGGTGCGTCTGTCGGGCCTGCCTGTAGCCCGGCACTACCGGCTGGAGAACCTTGTGGAATGCATGCCTGTTCCTGATACAGATCTGATGCATTTTGCGGACGGCAGCAGCAGCGCAATCATTCTGCCCGAGACAGATTATGCGATCACGAATCTGACTGACCAGTCTCAACGCTGGATCAGGCGTCGCGCCGAAATCGAGATGGATGAGCAAGGCCGGCCGTGGCGTCTGATCGGGACAATCGAGGATATCACGCGGGACAGAATTGCGACGAACCGCCTTGCTGCGATGGTGATGTTGGGTGACGCTCTGCGCAAGGTCGATACGCCGGAGGAAGCCTATCTTGCCGCGGCAAGTGCGCTTGGTGATGCTTTGGGAGTTGATCGCGCGGGTTGCGCCGTGGTCGATGCGGGAGACGAAAAATTTTTTGACGTGCCGCAGGACTGGCGCGCGGCCTCCGTGCCAAGTGCGCGCGGGCGCTATCACTGCGATGCGTTTTCTGCCGCGCTTGGGGTGCTTGATCAGGGCTTGCTGCTAGCCGTACGGGATGCGGGTGAAAATGTCTGGATACCCTGTATCATGCCGCAACGTGGCACGCAGGATCAGATAAGGGCGCAATTGCTGATGCCTGTCATGGCGCAGGGCCGGGTAACCCATTGCCTTTTCGTCCAGAGCTGTGTTCCGCGTGACTGGTCAGATCAGGAAATTGCTTTCATGCGCGCTGTCACTGATCGCGCCCAGGCCGCTGCGGTCTCGCTTGAGGCGAGGGCACATCAATTGACCTTGCACCAGGAACTTGCTCACCGGCTCAAGAATACGCTGGCTCTTGTACAGGCGCTTGCCAATCAGAGTCTGCGAGGGGTGGAAAACCGTACGGCCGTCAAGGCTTTTGAGAAAAGATTGGTGGCTCTTGGCTCGGCGCATGATCTGCTCATGCGTCAGTCATGGCGGCGAGGCGACCTTGCCTCGCTGGCGCAGGAGGTGTTGTCGCGTATTGCGCCGATCGAGCGCTTTCATATGGCGGGGCAGGGCGTATCGCTAGGGCCCAATACGGCCACAACCCTTGGCCTGATGCTGCACGAACTGGGGACCAACGCGGCCAAATACGGAGCGCTGAGTGTCGAAGGCGGCGAAGTCAGTCTGGTGTGGAACGTAAATCGCGACGACGAACGCGAAACCCTCACACTGCACTGGCAGGAGAAAGGCGGTCCGACCGTCACGCCGCCTTCAACCACAGGGTTCGGGTCGCGCCTTCTTCAGGCAGGTTTTGGGCACCAGGGTAAAACGGTCCTGCATTACCTGCCTGGAGGATGTGAAGCAGAATTCATGGTTCCCCTGCATCAGGCGCAGGAAAACTGACATCCAGACAAGAAGCCGGTTCCCCGTTGTCTGGAGAGGCTGATCTTGAGCGTCCTGCGAGCAAAGCGACGCTCGCCTCTTGCCATTCATGGTATGAAGTGATCGAACACAGGTCAGTTGCCTCAACCTCTTGTCGGTCGCGCTTTGTGGCCAGAAGGATTTGCCATGACCACGATCTCCCTCGGCTATCTGGGTACTGCGCTGCATGCCGGATGCGCCAGTGCGGTTGCCCGAGTGCTCGATGCGCACGAGGTTGAGGTCGATTTCGTTGATGCCGATAACCACGAGTTGCCGTCGATGCTTGAGGATGGGGTCATTGACCTTCTGGTTTCGGCCTGGTTGCCACGCGATGCAGCGTTGCTTCAGCATGGTATGCGGGTTCTGGGCACGCTCTACCGACCGTATTACTGCTGGGCGAGCTTCGACGATCTGCCTCCCATTGGGGCTCTCGGTGCCCATGATGTGGATCTTGTTGTGGCGGGGCGCTCCGATAGCGATCGGATGAATGCACTTCTGACCCAGACACCGGGTCTTGATGGCGTGGCGGTGGAGATCTGTGACGATGCAGGCCTGCACGCCTTTGTGCGGAATGCTCAGGAAGAGGGACGCAAGGTGCTGGTCTTTCTCGCGCAGCCCCACGCTCTGTTCAATCACGAGGCCTTCAAGCCCGTGCAGGACCCTCGCCTGGCGGAGGAGATGGAAGCCTGCCTGCTTGTGCGCGAAGCTGTCGCGGCTTGTGCCGATCAGGACATGCTTGATGAATTGTCGGAAATGACCTTGGGTAACAAGGTCATGAGTGCGCTTGATCATGCTATCCAGATCGATGGTATGGACCCTGAGGAGGCTGCCGAGGCCTGGCAGCGCGGACGCCTCGTCGCACGCTGAGGCCCTCGTGGCGCAGCCTGCCGGGCATCCGGATCTATCATGGGGTGCAGGTGCGCGCCCTTTGATGTTGCTGTGTTGTTGGATTTCAATAAACACAAATAACATTTTTGTTTATATTTCGTAAATCAAAATAAGACTTTTCTATTACCTGCATGACCTTTATACAAATTCTGAATAATGCAGGTACAATGACAGATGTCTTCTTATCCGGACGCCGCCGATCTCCATGAACGGTTCAGGCTGTGTAGTGATGAGGACTGGCTAAAGATACTGGTCGCTTCGATCCATATGCCCGAGATCGACCGTGTTCGTATGCCTGTCTTTCCAGCCGAGACGCTCCAGCGTCAGATACATGGGCATTCGGGTGAGGTCTCACTGCATGAGGCCTTCATGTTCTTTCGGGAAATCAAGGCTTTCAGCCACTTTACTGACCGTCCCTTGTCTGCCGGGATGAAAGTGCTGGATTTCGGGTGCGGCTGGGGGCGTATCCTGCGTCTGTTCATGAAAGACGTGCGTCCTGAAAATCTTTACGGAATCGATTCGACTGCACGGTTTTTGATGGAGGCGCGTCGCTGTAATCCGGCGCTCAATTTCATGAGTTGCGGCATGGCACCATCTGTGCCGCTTGTTGACGGTTTCTTCGATCTCATCGTGTCCTTTTCGGTCTTTTCGCACCTGGATGAGTATCTTGGAGGCCAATGGATTGCAGAGTTCCATCGTCTTCTTGCGCCGGGCGGACTTGCGATCATCACCACGCAGAGTCGCAGATTTATCGATTTCTGCGCGGAACAGCGCCTCAAGAGGGCGTCCGGCATCAGGCTGGAGCATGGTTGGCACGAGGCCTGCGCAGACAGTTTCGCAGATGAGGCCCGTGCCCAGGCGCGTTATGATGCTGGTCGCTTTCTTCACGCATCCCCGGTCAAACGTCCGCATCCGGCAGCTCATTATGGTGAGGCAATCATTCCGCGACGCTATATCATAGAGAAATGGGGGCATTTGTTTCGTATCATTGAGTTCCTCGACGATCCGGCACGCGTGCCGCAGGTGTTTATTGTCTTGCAGAGAATCAAAGCATGATGACTGATATCTCACCGTCTGCCGCGCCTTCCTGCGTGACCGTGTCTCCAGCTTCCATCTCAGGCTGCCAGCTTTCCGCCTTTCGGTATTTTCTTGTTGTGGTGTTATGCGTGATGGCGCCGGGGTGCAGTCTGGCACAGGGGGCACATGATATCGGACTATCTGCTGCTAACGGGCAAATGGCACCGGAAGCAGTCGTGGCGACAGGCGGGCATAATGAAGTCATTGATGTCACGGGACCGGGTATGGTTCCGTTGTCGCGCAGCTATCGGCATCTGGAGCGTATCTTTCGTCGCTTTGACTCTTTTCCTGAGGCAGATCGTCAGGGTCTGACCCTGCATCTGAGGGCAACGTTGCAGCCTGGCGACAGGCCAGCGCGTGAGTCCGGGATGATAATGAAGCCGGGCGGGCGGATCATTCATATGATCACCGTTGCTTCACCCGGCGCAGAAGACGAAATAACGGTGCCACATGAAGCTGCGTTGTGGGAGGCTGACCCGGCTCTTTACGCCAGGCTCAGGCCCGGTGAGCATCTGCGTATCGGCTTCTTCTTCAGCATCACCTCACCGGACAGGCAGTACTTCACCCAACAGCAGGCGCAGAAATGGTTGTCACAGCTTGATGCCTGCATTGAGGATGAAGGGGGATTTCTCGTGTCGTTGCTGCTTCCGGATACGCACAGACTTCGCGTGAGGATTGCCCCCGACAGTCGTTTCATGGTTCGGCAGGAGGGCGTTGAACACCTGCTTGTCGATAACCAGGGTAACCAGCCTTATTCCTATGTGTTTCGCCCCCAGGACTTTGCAAAGGACGCGGCGTTCGTGGCGTCCAGACCCTTGCGCGGGATTGAAATGACCTTGCCCTTCGCGCTCCACGGTAATCTGAAACCAAAGTAACGATTTGACAGGAACAGGCTGGCTCCGCCATCACGCGAGGCGGAATTGTCTCTGGTCTTGCACCGGGACGGGAAGGCCGTGGCCTGAGGGCCGGGGCGTGAGTAGAGGGTAGGTGATGTCAGTTCATGCGTTCGTGTTTCCCGGTCAGGGCAGCCAGTCCATCGGGATGGGACAAGGGCTCTATGAAGCTTTCCCCGCGGCGAGAGAGGTTTTCCAGGAAGTTGACGATGCGCTCGGTGAGCATCTGTCGAAGCTGATCTTTACAGGCGACGCTGCCGACCTGACCCGCACCGAGAATGCGCAGCCGGCATTGATGGCCGTCTCGATGGCTACGGTGCGTGTGCTCGAAAGTGAGGGTGGCTTCAGGCTCGTGGAAAAGGCGACCGTTGTGGCCGGTCATTCGCTGGGTGAGTATTCCGCCCTTGCCGCCGCAGGTGCGCTGGGTATTGCCCAGACAGCAAAGCTGTTGCGCCTGCGAGGGCTGGCCATGCAGGAAGCCGTGCCAGCAGGCGAGGGTGGCATGGCTGCCCTGCTAGGCGTAGAGGCTGAGCTGGCGCAGGAAATCTGTGCCGAGGCTGCCCGCCTGATGGTCGAGGGCGAGGCCGATCGCCATGAGACGATTGAACTGGCCAATGACAATGGCGGTGGCCAGATCGTTGTGTCGGGCCGTCTGTCAGCGGTTGAGCGCGCCATTGCGGTAGCCAAGGCCAGGGGGGTAAAGCGCGCCGTGTTGCTTCCGGTTTCAGCGCCTTTCCATTCATCCCTTATGGGGCCGGCAGCCGACCACATGGCCAAGGCTTTGGAACATGCCGAGATTGCAACCCCTGCCATTCCTGTCATCACCAACGTTACGGCAGCAAAGAATACCGATGCGTCGCGCATTGCCTCACTGCTGGTGCAGCAGGTGACGGGCTCGGTGCGCTGGCGCGAAACTGTGCTGGCCATGGCGGCCATGGGCGTCACCTCGCAGGTCGAGCTGGGCGCAGGCAAGGTGCTGACCGGTCTGGTGCGGCGCATTGCTCCTGACATGACGGCCCGCAATGCCGGAACCCCTGAAGAAATCGAGGCGCTGCTGCGTGACCTCTGAAAGCGTGGAGAAGAAAACGATGTTCAGTCTTGAAGGCAAAACCGCCCTTGTCACCGGTGCTTCTGGCGGCCTTGGCGCGGCCATCGCCCGAGCGCTTCATGCGCA
Source organism: Asaia sp. A2 (assembly GCF_057319415.1). Classification (NCBI taxonomy): domain Bacteria; kingdom Pseudomonadati; phylum Pseudomonadota; class Alphaproteobacteria; order Acetobacterales; family Acetobacteraceae; genus Asaia; species Asaia sp. A2. Next base: position 19,889 of record NZ_JBXWTO010000013.1, on the reverse strand, counting down.
AGGTGCCGAAGTCGTGCTGTCCGGCACGCGTGAGGCGGCATTGGCCGAGGTCGCAGCCAGCCTTGGTGAGCGCGTGCATGTCTGTGCAGCCAATCTCTCTGTCGGTGCCGAGGCCGATGCCCTGGTGGGCAAGGCGGAAGAACTGCTCGGCAAGCCGCTTGATATTCTGGTGAACAATGCCGGTCTGACGCGTGATGGCCTGATTATCCGCATGAAGGACGAGGACTGGTCGCAGGTGCTGACGGTCGATCTCGAATCTCCGTTCCGTCTGTGTCGTGCGGCGCTGAAGGGGATGCTCCGCCGTCGTGCGGGCCGCATCATCAACATCGCGTCCATCGTCGGTGTGACCGGCAATGGCGGTCAGGCCAATTACTCGGCAGCCAAGGCTGGCATGATCGGCATGACCAAGTCCCTCGCGCAGGAGGCCGGCTCGCGCGGGGTCACGGTCAATGTCATTGCACCGGGCTTTGTCGAGACGGCCATGACGGCGGTTCTGCCCGAAGCACAGCGCGACAAGCTGCTTGGCTCGATCCCGCTTGGTCGTATGGGCAAGCCGGAGGATATTGCCGCTGCTGCCGTCTATCTGGCTTCGGAAGAGGCTGGCTGGGTGACCGGCATGACCATGAATGTCAACGGTGGCATGGCGATGCCATAGGGGCATCGGCCCGGCTCTCACGCAAAGCTTGGCGTGTGAGGGTAAACCATGCTAAGCGCCCGCTGCTTCGTCCGAAGCGTGGGCGTCTCGGCCCGCCGGGGCCCGATCTTCGGTCCGCGATCCGGAGTACTGGCAGATCATGCCGTCTCTGGAGTAAAGACGGGGACCGACTGGGTAACCAGACGGATGGTAAACAGTTTCGAACCGCCCGAATTGCCGGGCACACAGGAAGCCAGAACAGATGAGCGAAATCGCCGATAAGGTTAAGAAAATCGTTGTTGAGCATCTCGGCGTTGAAGAGAGCAAGGTAACCCCTGACGCTTCCTTCATCGACGACCTCGGCGCTGACAGCCTCGACACGGTTGAGCTGGTCATGGCGTTTGAAGAAGCTTTCAGCGTTGAGATCCCGGAAGATGCAGCCGAGAAGATTGCGACCGTCAAGGACGCCATCGACTACATCGAAAAGCAGAAGGCCGCCTGATCTGGCTGCATCGGGCCGCAATGCCCGATGCAATGATCTTCTCCGGCTCCCGATCTGTGCGGAGCCGGGACATACGACGAGATTGACAGCCGCTCCCCCTTGGCAGTCGCCGGGAGCTGGCGTTTATGACTGGAGCTTCGTCCGCCCATGATGGCAAACCTGTCGGCAATGAAAGAAAGACGCGTTGTCGTCACCGGTATGGGGCTCGTTACGCCTCTGGCAGTGGGCGTGGAACAGACCTGGCAGCGTCTTATCGCTGGACAGACCGGCATTGGCCGTATCACCTGCTTCGACCCGAGTGATCTTCCCGCCCATGTGGCTGGCGAAGTGCCCGAGGGCCCGACGGCGGAAGGCGGTCTGACGCTCTCGGACTGGGTCCCGACGAAGGACCAGAAAAAGATGGATCGCTTCATCCATCTTGGCATGGCGGCTGCCATTCAGGCCGTTGAGGATTCAGGCTGGAAGCCGGAAACCGAGGAAGATCGCTGCGCCACGGGCGTGATGATCGGCTCGGGCATCGGTGGTCTGCAGACCATCTATGACGCCTCCCTGACTGTTGCGAGCGGCAAGGCCCGTCGCCTGTCGCCCTTCTTCATCCCCTCGGCGCTGATCAATCTGATCTCGGGCCATGTCTCGATTCGTTATGGCTTCAAGGGCCCGAACCATTCGGCCGTTACCGCCTGTGCGACCGGTGTGCATGCCATTGGCGATGCCACACGCCTCATCATGCTGGGTGATGCCGATGTGATGATTGCCGGTGGTGCTGAAGCCGCTGTCTGCCCGCTTGGTATTGCCGGGTTCTCTTCTGCCCGTGCGCTCTCCACCGGGTTCAACGACACACCCGAAAAGGCATCGCGCCCCTGGGATCGTGACCGCGACGGTTTTGTCATGGGCGAGGGCTCGGGCATTGTCGTGCTCGAGGAATACGAGCACGCCAAGGCACGCGGCGCGAAGATCTATGGTGAGATCATCGGCTACGGCCTGTCCGGCGATGCCCATCACATCACGGCACCGGCGGAGGGGCATGAAGGCGCTTTCCGTGCCATGAAGGCTGCGCTGCGTTCCGCAGGGATTACCCCGGCCGATATCGACTACGTCAACGCTCACGGAACATCGACCATGGCCGATGACCTCGAGCTTGATGCCGTCGAGCGCATGTTCGGCGATGACGCAAAGCATGTTGCGATGTCCTCCACCAAATCCGCCACCGGGCACCTGCTGGGCGCTGCCGGCTCGGTAGAGGCCATGTTCTCCATGCTGGCCATACGCGACAACGTGGCACCGCCGACACTGAACCTCGACAACCCTGCGCGTGAGAGCGTCATCGACCGCGTGGCGCACGAGGCCCAGCAGCGCAAGATCAACATTGCCCTGTCCAACAGCTTCGGCTTTGGTGGGACCAATGCCAGCCTGATCGTCAAGGGCGTCTGATTTCGTCGTCCTGACTCTCTGAGTGGTGCCTTACCCGTCTCAACGCTCCTCGCGGTGCAGTGTGACGGGAACCGGCACCGGGGTCTGGCCCGGGTGGGTTCCACGTCTGGAATAGCTAATACCGGATGCCGGTAACCGGCCTCCGTTCTTTCGGGAGTGAACATGAAGCGTGTCATTCTCGCCCTCGTCCTGCTTCTTCTCCTTTCTACGGCAGGAGGCGCTGCCCTGATCTGGCATCAGGTCACGCAGCCTGGCCCCCTGCAGGCCGCCACGGATCATGTTGTCCCGCATGGCGCAACAGCCCATATCACCCATGATCTGGCGCAGGCCGGGATTATTTCGCCCGGCACGCTGTCCCAACTGAGTTTTCGTCTTGCCGCCCGGGCAACGGCGTCTCATGGGGCCTTGCATGCCGCTGAACTGCATTTCCCGGCGCAAGCCTCGATGCTCGACGTACTTTTCGTGTTACGTCATGGGCAGCCAGTCCGGCATTTTCTGACCATCCCGGAGGGTCGTACAGCGCGACAGATCGCGATAATTCTTCAACAGGCCCCGTTTCTGACGGGAGAGGTGCCGCCGCTGCGTGAGGGTGCCATCCTGCCCCAGACGGTCGCCTATGAACGCGATACATCACGCGCCCGTCTTGTGAGCCGTCTGGAAACGCTCATGAATGAGACGCTCGCCCGTGTATGGGCAGGGCGTGATCCATCCATCGGTCTGTCATCCCCTGAACAGCTTCTCATCCTGGCTTCGATCGTCGAGCGCGAGACGGGTATTGCGGCTGAGCGACCCAAAGTGGCCCGCGTATTTCTCAATCGCCTGGCGCAGGGGATGAAACTGCAATCCGACCCCACAGCCATTTATGATCTGAGCGAGGGGCGGGGTACGCTTGATCACGCCCTCACGCATGATGCGCTTCATCAAGCGGGGCCGCATAATACCTATGTCATTGATGGTCTGCCTCCCGGTCCAATCTGTTCACCGGGTCTTGCTGCGCTGGATGCGGTCGCCCATCCGGCGAGCGGGGATATGCTCTACTTCGTCGCAGACGGGACAGGCGGCCACGGCTTTTCGCATGACCTGCACGAGCATAACCGGCGTGTTGAAACGCTCAAAACCCTTCGCGGCACCGTTAAAGCCGCGTCACCCCCCGCCGCGCCGGCACGGGCCGATGGCCGCGGCGCCGGGGATCCGCCTCAACATCGGCGTTGAGGTCAGGGGCAGGTGCGGGAAAGCACTGCCCTCGATCCCCGTTTTTGCGCAGAGTATCGGGTTTCCATTATGGGGATGGCCCTGTAGCGGAAACGGTATCAACCGAAATGCGGTGCTTATTTCGGTGCTGCGAGAGATTCGCTTTTGATCGTGCCATGTGACTGGCTGGTATAGGACTTACGACTGTCGTAATTGGCTGGATAAGGACTGTTGTTTGCTGCGGCGCTTGTGGCGTTATTGGTTGCGGTCGTGTTCGCTGTGGTGGCTGTCCCTGCAATGCTACCCTGTTGCTGGACGACTTGCATGAGCACACGGCGAAGCGGGTCAGCCCCCGTATTGTTTACTCGCATCGAGATCACGATATCCTCGGGGCCGACCGGCTGACTATAAAAGGCACGGTTCGAGCCACTATCAACCGTGAGCTTCGATCCCCCAAGAGAAGCACCTGCAAACAGTCCCGAAGATTTCTGCAGGGCGAGGATATCGGTGTTTGAAGCGCCCGCCGAGCCACTCTCGATGCCACTGCCCATATTGGCAAATGAGGCCGAGGCCCCTGCACTGAACTTGAACTGGCTGTCGAGCAGGGCCTGCAAGCCGCGATCAGACATGACGAAGAACATCAGCTCCGAGCTTTCCACCCCAAGCTGAATACCCATCGAAGCCGAACTCAGGGTGTAAAAAGCAGGATCAGACCATGAGCCACGTGCATCGCGCGAGAGCAGAAGGCAGCCGCCCCCTGCGCCGCCAAATACGATCGACATGCGAAAGACCGATGGGCAGACCATCACAGCGCGGGCCTTGGCCAGATAACGCTGAGCCCTCGAATTGGGGTTAGTCCCCTGAAAAATGTCCTGAACAGCCAGCGTTGCCCGATCGACCAGCGCCTGCTGCTTCGATGCGGCCATGGCAGGCAGGGCGCTCAGGCCCGATGCCAGAAGTACCGTCGAGGCGACGAGTCGGCAGGGAAAAGAAACCATAGGGTAGGGGCCTCATATCTGGAGCCGGCAGGGCGAGCCCGGACCGGGAACACCCGAACAGGAAAACAGGGTCGGCATATCCCGAGACGGGTACGACAAGGCTTGTTTCCTGAGCGGCAATTATGGCGTGAGAATGGTTCAGATCATGCGATGACGGCAAGAGACGATTAGAGCAGCTCCATCCCGGCTGCTTTTGCAACGGCCTCAGCCACGCCCGGAGCGGTAGCCAGAATTGGCCTCGCCCCGGTCAGGCCGCCATCGCGCAGGAAGGGCGAAACGCGCGCGCCACTCTCCTCAAGCAGGACCAACGCTGCCGCGACGTCCCACAGATTGATGGCGATTTCCAGATAGCCATCGCAACGGCCCGAGGCGACATCGGCAAGGGCCAGAGCGCCGCAGGCACCGGTGCGTGGCGCAATGCCCAGCTCAAGAAAAGCCTGTGCATGACGGGCATAGGTTTCAGGCGAGACCTTGGCGCTCCAGCCCATTTCGACCATGGCGCTTTTAGGGTCTGTCACGGGTGAGGCGACGAGTTTGCGGCCGTTCATCCAGGCGCCCACACCGCGCTGGGCTGTGTAGATTTCGCCCAGAGCCGGGGCGTTGATCACCCCTGCGACTGGCACATCGCCGTGCAACAGGCCAAGTGAGACGCACCAGCGCTCACGGCCACGCGCATAATTCGAGGTGCCATCAATCGGGTCGATCACCCAGGTCAGGCCGCCCTGCCTGTGTCGACCGCCTTCCTCTCCCATGAAGCCGTCCTCGGGGAAGAGCGTTTCCAGGCGACGGGAGACGAGTGCCTCTACCGCCATATCGGCCTCGGTTACGTAATCCTGCATACCCTTTGTGGTGCCGGTTGGGCCGCCCGGTGGCGGCCGCATGGCCATGGCGAGGGCAGCGGCATCGGCAACAACCGCACGGGCGACTTCCAGACGCTGCGCAATCATACGCTCGAGATTCATGTCGGAATCACTCGACCGGGTAACGCTCATTGCGGGGGTGGTCATGCAGATACTCCTTATTCGACACGTCGGGTCGCACGAAGGGATGCCGTCATGGCGGGGTCTTCAAGCGCCATGAGGCGCAGCGCGGCGCCATGGCCGAAAAGCTGCATCAGGGTCTTCCTGCGGGCGGTCGCCAGCTTCGAGAGCGGGCTTTCGCGGATCATGGCACATTCCGGCAGGATGGTTGAGGGGCTTTCGGGCAGATGGGCCACGAACAACCCGACATCCTGCGGGATCAGATCACGCGGAAAGGCCTGATCCACCGCGAAATAGAGCCGGTCGCACCAGTCACGATACTCGGGCCATTTGCGGTCGGTCAGAAAATCGCGAGGCCCGGACTTGATCTCGATGCAATGCAGCATTCCGTCCTGCGTCAGCGCCATGATGTCGGCCCGCCGACCTGCCGCCGGCAACGAGAACTCGTTGATGCAGGCCCAGCGCATGGTGCGGCATAGCCCGAGCATGGCGCGTCGTATGGCAAATTGCGTTTCAGGCAGGGTGAGGGCTGATTGGGTATCAAGCGGGGATGCCTGATCATCAGGCGCAGGACTTTGCGTATCGCTCACTTGCCGTTACTCATCATCAGCTACGCACTCACGTCCTTTTGGAGAAAGATTTGTCTGATAAACGCGAGATGCCGGATGGGGTTATGCCGCTTGTTGCCTTTATGCGCCGGGAGAAAGCGCTGAGTGCCGCAGGCCTTGGCATTTTCCTGTTCCTGCTGGGGTATTTCTGCGGCCATCTCGATGAGCGGATGCATTTTGCGCTCGATCTGCTGGCGCTTATTGCCTTTGGGGCAGCGACGTTTTTCGAGCGTCAGGCTGCGCCGCGCATGGTGTGGATCCTGCTGCTGGTTGCTTCTGTGGTCTTTGCCCAGATGGATTTCCGCCTCTCCGGGCATCTGACCCAGACGCGGTCACAGAGTGCTTTCGAGTCGCGCTAGAATCTCGGCGCCCCGGCGATCGAACGAGCCCGCATCGAAACGCGAGAGAACACGGGCCCGACCGGTTTCGCCCATTGCAGCCAGCTTGCCGGGTTCACGCAGTAACCCGGCAAGCGCCAGCGCCAGCGCCTCCGGGTCGTTCGGGGGAACGATCCGGCCGCAGGATTGCGTGATGGTATGCGGCAATTCACCGGCCTCGGAGGCGATTACAGGGACGCCGCAAAGCAGTGCCTCATGCGCGGCAAGGCACAGCCCCTCCCACTGCGAAGGCTGCACATAGAGGTGCAGGGTTGCCAGAAACTGCCTTGGGTCAGCGTTGTAGCCGTCCAGGACGATCGGCAGCCTGTCTCGGGTGATAAGGGCCGCCAGGCGGTCACGCTCCTCGCCCTCGCCCGCGATATGAACCTCGTACGCCGGCAGATCCTCGATCTTGCCGAGCAGCTTCACGGCCGCACAGAGCACGTCATAGCCCTTCACCGGGTGAAGGCGCCCCAGTGAGCCGATACGTATGGGGCCGGCTCCCGACCATGGTACGGCGCGCGGGAAGTCGCTGCTTGCGCGAAAGATGGGCCAGCAGGTGAGTTTGTCTGCGCCCAGTCCCAGCTTCTTCTCGGTTTCGAGTTCGACGCAGGTGGAATCGGCAATCCATAGGCGGGACAGTCCGCGCATGAGCCGCAAAAGCCGTGCATTGGCGGGTTTGAGCCGAGCGGAGTGCTGCCAGCTGGCCACCCGGATACGACGTCGTAACCCGACAAGCTGCCCGAGGAGGGTTGCGCGTGTAAGGGAGGTCCAGATGAGGTCGGGCCGCTGCTCGCCGATCTCGCGGTCAAGCCAGGCAAGGGCGGCCAGATGGTCCTTCCTGCCGCCTTCACGGACGTGCACGGTCAGTCCGGCCTGAATCATGGGCCTGATGGCGCGGCCATCGCGGCGGGTGAGGGCAAGCACGATAACCTCGTGGCCCTGATCGCGCATGACCTGCGTGATGGCCGGCACCGGCAGGGCGGCACCGCCGCCCTCGACCGAATTGATGACATAGGTAATTTTCATGGGGCCATGCTCAAGTGGATCGAGCCATCAGCATTTCGACCAGTTCGAGGTCCTGGGGCTTGTCCACATCGACCGCCGCACGACCGTCATCAATCGGGATCAGCGCCACCTTCGCGCCGGTCAGCTGGGCGATGCGGGCTACAAGGGCCGCGCTCGACAGGCGGCCCAATAATGCCCGCAGGAGGATGCCGTAGCCCAGTGTGCGCGCCATTCTGAGCGGGCGCTTGCGGTCGCGCTCCAGGCTTTGCCACAATGTGACGACGGCACGCGCCTTTGGCGTGCGCATCAGGAACAGATTGCAGCCGGAGAACGTCATGTCACGCAAACGAATGTAGGTGCGTCTGGTATGGGGGACATCGCGCTCGATCGTCGCCTTCAGGGCGACACCAACAGCCAGATCACAATCGCCCTGATTGGCCTCTTGCACGAAGGCGGTGATCCAGGAGGGGCGAAGCAGCGGATGATCTGCCGTCGTGATCAGGAGCGGCGTGCCGAGCGCTTCGAGTGCCAGCGCGACACTGCCGCTTGGGCCGCTTGCAGTGGGTAGACAGGTGAAGGGACGCTCAAGCGTCAGTAGGGCTGCGTGATCCTCGATGCTGACGGAAACAGGGCCGATCCCGTCTGTCTGTTCGAGGGTGCTCAGCACGCGGTCGATCATGGGGCGACCGCCGACCGTCAGCAGAGCCTTGTGCCCGACCTTTCCAAGTCGGGCGAGTGGGTCCTGTGCCCCGTCGCGTGAGCCTGCAAGAACCAGCGCGGGCAGTGTCACGAGGCGGCGCTTCCGCGCCGCGCGCCGTCGGGGCGCTGCTTGGGCGGAGCGCCTGTGTGCTTCATTACCCAGGGATAGCGTTGGGCCTCGTCGAGATCGTAACCGAGATCGAAGACATGAGCGCTGCGGGGGCGGGCGCGAGCATCCTTGTAGAAGCTTCCGAACAGGCGATCGGCAGCATAGTTGGTGATGCCGTAATTGCCGTCCTCGTCATGGAAGTGATGCAGGACGTGCAGTTGCTTGATTTTGGCAACCCAGTTCCAGCGCGGCTTGTAGGCCAGATGCTGGATGCAATGAAAGAACTCATAAATGCAGGTCATGACCAGGCCAGTGGAGAGCGCGGCAAAGGCTGTGCTTGTGCCGCCGATGGCCCAGCCAATGGGCATGACAATGATGGCGATGGTCGGGATCGTGTTGAGCGGTGAGCCAAATAGCACATCAAGGAGGTGAGGGTCCTGATGATGGTCGAAATGAACGCGTTTCCACAGCGAGGCAGTCAGTGGATTGCGATATAGCCAGCGTCCGTGAAGGATGAAGCGATGGATGGCATACCAGGCAAACGGATAGATTGCGATTACCAGGACAATCGTCATCAGGGCAGGCGCGAGCTGCGGACCGAACCAGAGTGCCGCAGCGGTTGAAACAAGGATGAGCGCGAAATAGAGCAAAATGGTGGGGTAGGTGAGATAGGCCATCCAGAGATGAGGCAGGCTCATCTTGCCCAGATCGAAACTTCTTCCCGTACGGAGTGAGCCCTGATTTTTCCGGGCGTTCCAGAAGGCGCGCCAGAAGCCTTCCGAGTGTTCAGAATTGAACGTACTCATTTCTCTTCCATCTTCACAATCCATGCCCCTCCCAGGAGGAAAGCCAGGGCGGGAGGCGCCGTGACGGCAATTAACGCAGGCAAGGTCCCTGCATTGCCAAGAGCCTGTATCAGGCCTTGCAACACGATGAAACCAAAACCAGCAGCAAGTGCTGCGATAGGTAACAGACTGCGGGTACCCGTGCGGGGCGGAATATAAATTACGGGTAACGCCAGAAACAGCATGGCGCAAAGCGATATCGGCAGGGTGAACGGCGCAAAAAGGGCCATACGATAGGTCGCCTTGGGCAGGCTTGAGGCCCCGCCACGATGCAATATGGTCCATAACGACCAGCAGGAAAGAACCGGGTAGGGCTGCGAGAGCTGTATCAATGTGTCTGGTGTGACACGCGAAGGCAGCAGTGACACGTTCTGCAGGAATGTGGTCTCGACGCGGTTGCTTTTCAGGACGAGGCTGCGTACCGAGGCAGCGCGCCAGCCGGTGATCGTGTCATAAACCATTTCTGGTGCGGTGTCCGTAGCGGTCAGATCACCCCCATTGGCGCGGTGATAGACCGCGATTTTCTGGATGCGGCGACCGCCTTCGGTAAAGCTGTCGATGTGAATGACATTGCCCGAGGCGTGAAACCAGAAACCATGACCGCTTCCAGCAGCTTTCGGATCGGTCTGGTTCCACCATTTTGCCAGAGAGAGTTCGGTGCGTGGCGCAATAATTTCCTGTGTAAGGATACCCGCGACACTGATGATGCCTATGGAGGGCAGCAGGAGCGTCAGCAGTCTGATTGTCGAGAGACCGGCGGCGCGCAGGCTGGCCATCTCGCTCGCAAGCGTCATCTGCATAAGCATGAACAACGCGCCGATCAGGGTGCTGAGCGGCAGGGTCTGTACGGTCAGAGCCGGTAATTTCAGCAGGGCATATCGTACCAGCCCGAGGGCGCCGAGATGGCGCTCCAGTATGGGCGTTGTCATTTCGAGTAGGCCAAGGATCTCCATCATCGAGACAAGTATGGCCCCGCAGATCAGCGTACGCCCGATGAAGCTTCTGGTCAGATGCATCAAGAGCACGGAGCGCGATGGATTGAGCGGGATCATGCTGGGGCCTTTGTCGGCCCGGGTGGAATGGCCTTGCGGCGTCGCCACGATCCACGCGAGCGTCTGAAGATTGAGGCAAAGCAGATCGTACAGAAGGCGATCTCGGGCAACCATATGGCGTAGAAGCCGCGCATTCCGCCTGTTGCCACGAGGCCGTGACCAAATTGCAGCGTATGGTCGAACCCCACCAGTACGATGGCAAGGGCGATCAGCCCAATGATCGGGCGTCGTCTCTTGGCACCAATCGCCAGCGCTACAGCGAGCGGCGGAATGAACGGTATGGCAAGTGCACGCGCAAGACGAAAATCGAGCTCCGCACGCAGGCTCGAGCGGGTGATGCCGCCACTCGCGTTCTGGTGGTCGGACTGATGGGAGGCCTCAAGCCGGTTTGCCAGTTCCAGGAGGGTCAATTCACGCTCATCGATGCCGCGCGAGCGGAAGACCGCCGTATCGTGACTCTGGTCGAACACCTTCATGCTGTGATCGAAGCGGGTCTGCGTGGCCTTGTTGCTGCCGTCACGCGGATCGTAGACAATCAGGCCATCCCATAGGTCAAGACGTGTCTGCTTAAGGGAAGGAACTGCCGTGACCAGACCGCGATGGGCGGTAATGATCCTGACAGCACCGCCAGGTTCTCTCTGACGAATGAAGACCTCATGAAGCACGGTGCCGTTGCGCGTCACGCGATCGGCGGTGAGCATGGAGTCATCCGCTGTTGTCGCGAACATGCCAGCCTGCAGGTGAGGGGCCCAGCCCGAATGGGCGGCGTAATAGAAGCCGGAGCGGAAATCGTAGCGGGCAACCGGCTGGATATAGCCATAGAGCAGAATACTGCCGCAGCCTACCGCAACGCCGGTCCACATATAGGGCCGTGCGATACGTAAAAGCGAGACGCCACTTGCCATCAGGGCGTCGATCTCGTTGTTATCGCTCATGCGCCGGATGATCAGGAAGACGCTCACGCACAGGGCCGCCGGCAGGGCAAGGCCCAGATAATGCGGGAGCAGATCTGTCAACAGCGCCACGAAGGTTGCCAGCGAACTGCCTTCAGCGGCGAGGTCATCGAACAGGACGAGAAGCCGCTCCAGAAGGAGCGCGGCAAGCACCGCCGCCAGTGACACCACAAAGGGAGGAACGAGCTGAGCAAGCAGATAGCGATCAAGCGTGGAAAAATGGGGGAGGCGCATTATCGTGGCTCATTCGCCTTGATGATCTGACTGTGCGGTTCTGAATGTTGCTGCCAGCGCCGATGGCGGCTGCACCGCCAGCCGGTGTCACTCGTGAACTGTCTGGTTTGCAGGTCGATGGTCCATCCTTCCTGCGTGGGAGTGATGGCAATTCTGTTCCAGCCGCTTTGGCGCCAGGGGCGTGAAGACAGCAGAGATGCTGATGAAACGCCAACCAGAGGAATTTCGCTGCCCGGCACCGTTGCAAGTGTCGCATCGTGCGAATGTCCGTGAAGGACAACCGAGGCCCCGTGCCTTGCGATGACTGCGGCGACGGCCTTGTGATCGAGCAGGGATTTGCGCCACGGAACGAGCCCGGCCCTTGGCGGATGATGGATCATGACCACGCGGCAGAGCGTCTTTGTCTCGTCCAGCAGTTGAGCCAGCTTCTCGCGCTGCCTCTTGCCGATGCGCCCACAAGCCATGAAGGGCGGTGTCGGGATTGCGGAATTCAGACCGATAACCGCCACATCGCCGTGTATGTGGCAATACGGAAAACCGGTTTCATCGGTGTCTTCCATCCACTTCGACCATAACCCGGCATGGTCCGCCCAGTTCGAGCGGACCATTGCATCATGGTTGCCGGGCACAACCAGCGTTGGGGCAGGCATGGTGGCAAGCCAGTCGGCTGCCGCACCGCATTCTTCCGGCAGCCCGAAATTGGTCAGATCGCCTGTATTCAGAATGAGATCCGGAGCGGCGGCGGCGATATCCTCGCGCACCATATTCGCAAGCTCGGGTCGATGGCGATGCACCCTGTGGCGTTTCCATGAGGCTACGCTCAGGGCGCGCTTGTTCGTGAAGGCACGCCATGACGGCAGGGGGGCGGGCGGGGGCAGATGGACATCTGAAAGATGGGCCAGAACCACTGGTGGCGTATCGCTGTTTCCGGTCATCTGCCTCTCTCCTCGTCACCACAGGTCAAAGGCCGATACCGGCGAAATCCAAAAATGACCAATCGGTTTCTGGTCCCGCTGCGTAAGTCATGCTATGGCGCCGCGCAAGGCGGACGCCTGAAGTTGCGTCGGGCCAGAGGATTGACCGTAACATAAATGATACTGCCGTGCGCCTAGCCCTGATCCATAATCCACGCAGTCGCAAGAACAGGCGCGATGGCCGGAAATTTGCCAGACAGGCACATCAGCTTCTGGGGGAGGGGTTTCTTGTCCCGGCCTCCCATGACGAGATGACCGAGATGGTCGAGGATCTTGCGCGACGCAATGTCAGGCTGATCGCGATCAATGGTGGTGATGGAACAGTCAGCGATGTCATGACGGCCGTCATGCGCGCCTATCCAGAAGGCGCGCTGCCTGATCTCGCCATCTTCCCGTCCGGCAACACCAATCTTATTGCCCGTGACATCGGGTTTTCCCGTCGCGGGATTGCCGCCCTGCGCCAGCTCTGGAACCACGCGGAAGGGCTTCCACGCACCAATCGGCGTCCGCTCAAGATTTCATGGCCGGAAAACGAGCATGAGGCGCGCCTTGGCATGTTTCAAGGGAGTTCCGGCTATGCGCGCGCCATTGCAATAGCCCATTCTCCGCATGTGCTGCGTTACGCACCGCATAATCTCGCTGTGGCCGTTACGCTGGTGGGTGCATTCGGCAGCCTGCTCTGGCGCCGGCAGCGTGAAGCCTGGCTGACAGGAGATCGCTTTACGCTCGAGGGCGATGGCGAAACCCTTGCTGACGGTCAGAGCTTTCTGTTTCTCTCGACGGCGCTGCAAAAGCTGGATCTGGGCATCTGGCCATTCTGGTGCGCCGACAAGGCGAGATCCGAGGGGCTACATTATCTTCATGTGGCTGATCATCCCCGCCGCCTGCTTCAGGCGACCTGGTCGCTGCTGCGGGGGCGCGCCCCTTCATGGCTGCGCCGAAGCAGGGATTATACAAGCGGACGTGCCACCTATATGGTCCTGACCTGCGCAGGGGATTTCGTACTTGATGGTGAGCGTTTTGCGCCTGGAGCAGGGCACCGTATCCATCTTTCCGAAGGGCCGCAGTTCGGCTTTGTTCATGACTGACCCTGTAGCACGTCCGGTAGAGAGCGAGACCCTGCTTGACCGGACGCTGATTAGCGAACTGACGACCCCGGTTGACCCGCGTATCCATCAGCTGGTGTCTCATATACTCGGGACCACGCGCCCGCTCGGGGTCCTGTTCTATGGATCGGGCCTGCGTCAGTTCGATCCTGATGGAGTCTTTGACTTCTATGTCGTGCTGGAGCGCCTGACGGATTGGCCAGCCCCCGCATTGGCCCGGCTGGGCAACGCTTTGCTTCCTCCTAATGTCTTTTATGCCGAACATGAGGTCGAGGGTCAGACCCTGCGGGCCAAGGTCGCGCTGATCACGCTGGCGCAGCTCCGTTCCCGTGTGTCGCCACGTTCGCATGATACGACGCTCTGGGCGCGCTTCTGTCAGCCTGTACGGCTTGTCTGGGTGCGCAATGCGGATTCGGCCGAGGCAATTCTTGACGTGTTGCGCCAAGCCGTTGTGACAGCCTCTGGCTGGGCCGCCCGTCTTGGCGAAGGAACGCATGCGCCCGCCGAGTGGTGGCGCATTCTCTTTAGCAGAACCTATCGCGCTGAATTGCGGGTCGAGCATGAGAGCCGCGGCTCAACCATCATGCAGGGTCTCGAAAGCCGGTATGCGGATCTGACACGCGATGCGTGGACGCTGTGTCACCTGGAATTCGACGAGCGGGACGGCCTGTTGAGGCCTAGATTAACGCGACTGGCCCGAATACGTGCAGGCAAACGTTGGGCCGGCATGGCGCAACGCGGGCGCTGGCGTAATATTGCCCGTCTTGTAAAAGCTGCTTTCACTTTTCGCGATGGGGCTGCCTATCTTGCCTGGAAGATCGAGCGACATAGCGGTTTTCGTCTCGCACTGTCACCTTTCGAGGCTCGTCATCCGCTCATCTGCCTACCTCGCCTGCTGTGGCGAGCGAGAAGGATCTTCCTCAAGGGGATGAAGGGTTAAAACCACAGGCTCGTGAAAACGAAAAAGGGAGGCCAGTCACAGACTGGCCTCCCTTTTTGATCCCGTAGCGAATGATGTTCAGCCCAGAATCTCTGACTTGGCCTGAGCAAAGGCAGCGAGCGCCTTGTCGATCTCCTGGGCCGTATGGACAGCCATGACCGAGCAACGCAGCAGCGGATGCTCGTCCGGTGTCGCGGGCGGCAGTGAGAGATTCACATAGACGCCGAGTTCGAGCAGGCGGTTCCAGAAAGCAAGGGCCTGCTCCACAGTCTCCAGCGTTACGGCAACGACCGGGCTGACATGCGGGCTGGTCTTGAGTCCCAGCCTGTGCAGGCCGTGATTGAGCTGCTCGGCATTGGCATAGAGCTGCTTGCGCAGTTCGGGACGGGCCTGCATCTCATCCAGCGCGGCGAGCGTGGAGGCGATGATTTCTGGCGGTAGCGACGCCGTGAACATGTAGGGACGTGAGCAGAGACGAATAAGCTCCAGCCCGTCGAGATTTGAGACACAGTAGCCGCCCACGGTACCAAGCGACTTTGAGAACGTGCCAACCACGAAATCCACGTCGTCTTCGCAGCCATCCCGTTCGGCCACGCCGCGACCGTTCTCGCCAAGCACTCCGAAAGAGTGGGCTTCATCCGCCAGGAGATAGGCGCCGTGCTTCTTCTTGACCTTGGCAAATTCACGCATGGGCGCAACGTTGCCGGTCATGGAGTAGATGCCTTCCACCACGACGAGTTTTGCGCCCTGATGGTCTTTCAGACGCGACAAGCGCTTGTCGAGATCAGCTGGGTCGTTGTGGCGGAAGCGTATGACCTGGGCGTAGCCAAGCCGGCTCGCATCATAGATGCTTGCATGGCTGTCTGCATCGAGCAGCAGGATGTCGTCCTTGCCTGCCAGAGCCGAAATTGCGCCGAGATTGGCCTGATATCCCGTCGAAAAAATCATGCAGTGGCGGCGGCGGAACACTTCAGCCAGACGGGCTTCCAGCTTGCGATGCAGGGCATAGGTACCGTTTGCAATACGCGAACCAGTTGTGCCGACGCCCTCGCGCCTGACGGTCTCGATTGCGGCTTCTGCTGCGGCGCGGGACTGGCTCAGGCCGAGATAGTTGTTTGTTCCAAACAGCAGTGTCTCGCGCCCTTCGATCAGGCCGACCGTCGCTGAGACAGGGTGATCGATAACAACGCCGAACGGGTTGCGCGGCGACTTGGCAGTTAGGCCAGCGGCAGCAGCTTTAAGGCCTGCATATTTGGCAAAGATATCGGTCACGAGGATCAACCACCCGATTTCAGGCTTGAGAGGCATACCGCAAGATCGTGGATCGTGCGGATATCGGCGAGCTTGTCGAGCGGCACGGAAACATCGAGTTCATCCTCGATTTCCATGACAAAATTCATGACGGCCAGTGAGTCGAAAGCGAGATCCTCGACGATTTTGCTGTCACCGTTGATGTCGCGTGGCACCTTGGGGTTGGCAAGAAGCTTGTCGATGATCATCGAGGTGATGGAGGCGACCGTATCGGTCATCAAAATTCTCCGGCTTTTGGCGTTCGGGTGACAAGCACCCCAGATGACGCGTCTTATGCGTCAGGCTTCGATGGAAGGCCAGAGGGCCCGTGTCCCACCATCCCAAACGGGTGCCGGAACGGCGGGCGAGATTCCGGCATGATTTTCAGGCTGCGGTACTGCTGGTCATGGTCTCGAACTGACCAGCCAGAAGCATGGCCTTTGCCCGGGCTCGCGTCAGCTTGCCAGACGATGTCTGGGGCAGGGTGTGCGGCGGCACGAGAATGACGTCTACATCAACGCCGTGCTGACGGCGGAAAAGGCCCATGGTCTCCTCGCGCAGACGGGCACGGTCGTCGTCATTGGTAGCGCGGCACTGCACGAGCGCTACCACGCGCTCGCCCGCTTCTTCTTCAACGGCAAACACAGCAACATCGCGTGACCGCAGGGACGTAATTTCGTGCTCAGCCGACCATTCGAGATCCTGCGGCCAGATATTGCGGCCGTTGATGATGATCAGGTCTTTGGCGCGTCCTGTAATGACCACCTGGCCATTGAGCATGTAGCCAAGGTCGCCCGTATTGAGCCATCCCTTGTCATCAAGCACTTCGGCGGTTTCGGCATCACGGCCGAAATAGCCGCGCATCAGGCTGGGACCACGAACAAAGACCATGCCAACATGACGATCCGGCTGCAGATCACCATTCGCCGTGCGTACCTGCACTTCATGATCCGGCAGCGCAACGCCGCATAAAACAAAGGTGCGCAGGGCGTGTGAAGGGTCGTTCGATGAACGCGCAACTGCGTCTGTTTCGAGTGTGCGGAGATCGATCGTATCTGTCGTGATGCCTGTGTTGAGCGGCGCAAAGCTGATGGCCAGCGTCGCCTCTGCCATACCATAGCTGGCAACGAAGGCTCGGCCGTCAAAACCGTAGGCTGCAAAGCGCTCGGAAAACGTCTCAAGGATATGGTGGCGGATCATGTCGCCGCCGATACCGGCGATGCGCCAGCAGGAGAGGTCAAGATCACCGGAGACCGGACGACGCGCGCAGAGCTCGTAGCCGAAGGAAGGACTATAGGCGATCGTACCGCGATTGCGGCTGATCAGATCGAGCCAGACATGCGGACGGCGTGCGAACTCACGCGTGGGCAGCAGGTCGACCGTGAGCTGACATGTCATGGGCGTGAGAAAGAAGCCGACAAGACCCATGTCATGATAGAGCGGCAACCACGACACGCAGCGATCGCCGGTTTCGGTCACTTGCAGGCCATCACGGGCGATGGCGCGGGCATTGGCCATTCCGGCAGACTGCGTGACAGCGACACCCATAGGAAAGCGCGTACTGCCCGACGAAAACTGGAGGTAAGACAGGTCATTTGTGTCGATGACCGGCAGCGGCTCAGTCGAAGCAGGTTTCTGCAGCAACTCAGCAGGAGATCCTCCGAAGGCCAGATCGAGCCCTTCGATAATATCCTGTGTCCACGAACCAATAAGCTCCGGCACCACTACGGCGCGTGCGCCGGATGCGCTCACCATGCCGCGCAAGGTACCGATATAGGCTTCGCGACCACCGAAAGCGATGGGAAGGGGGAGGGGGGCCGGCACGAGGCCCGCGTACTGACAACCGAAGAAGATACGTGCGAAATCACCGTCGCTCTCTGCGACAATGGCAACACGATCGCCGGTTTTCAGCCCGGTGCCGATCAGGCGGTGAGCGGTCTCTATCGCCTGATCACGCAGGACGCGGTAGGGCAGGGCCTCGATGAGCTGGCCACGACCATTATAGATGTTGAACCCTGCCGTTCCCTGCGCCGCATAATCCAGGGCAGCGCTGAACGTCGGGAAGTCGCCATGGCGGCGCTTCTGGTTCGATGCAGTAGGAACGGGCGTTTCGTTGGGCGTCATATCGTTTGGTCTGCTCTGCTTTTCACTCTGTCATGATCACTGCACCCAAGGCGAAACCCTGAGGCAATCCATGCGTATGGGTTACGCGGCGCTACGGAGATAATCGACGATTGCATCCGCCGCGCCCGGCGCTGTCGGGCCGTCACCGCTGAACTCGAACGTCTCTAGTATATATTGGCGTTGCGCCTCAAGAAATTCGTCATGCTTTGTCACAGCCACCTTAAGGGTCTCTGTCATGAAATCGGCGCTTTCAAGCACCTGACCGAGATTCCAGAAATGGTAGTTGCGATCTGATTGCCAATTGACATGATGGGCATTCAGAAAAACGCAAGGCCTGGGGCGGACGAGAAATTCGGCTACCTGTGAACTGACATCACCGAGATAGATATCAGCTGCCATTGTATAGGTCATGTCGATGCTTCGCGGGCTGCCCGGATCGATCAACATGTGATCATGATGGGCATAACGGGCAATAAGCTGTTCGCCTTCCTGCCGGTGCTTGTCAAACAACCGATAGTGGGGGGCAAATATCAGATTGTAATGGTCTTGATTGGCAAAATATTCCAGCACATTTTCACCTAGCATCGGCCAGGATGATAGCTTGGAAGAGAAATGCGGGTTGTACAGTACGATTGGCTTGTCATTGTCAAACAAGGCTGGTCGGCTGCGCGCCATGCGTCGGACGATATCGAATTTTGCATAGGAACCACGGTAATATCGTCCGGGACTGATCGCGCCCTGCGACAGCAGCCGCTCCTCGATTTTCTTGCCCGACAAGAGAACGAAATCGAACTCCTTCACATCGCGTGCAAAGCCAATAGCGCGATCCCCGGCCCCATGACGGGTCCAGATCATGCGAGGTTTGCGAATGCCCATACGGCGCAGATAGAGCGATGTCCGTTCAGGAACGACAATGGCCTCAAAGCGAGAAAAGTATTCCCGATTGAAAAACAGGCTCGCCATCTTGCTCAGTACACCTGGACCGGAATGCTCGATACGACGACGCAGGAACTCCGGCATCTTCAGTAGATCGAAACGTGCTTTGGCATTGGGATAGAGGGCACTCAACGTCTTTGCGTAATCAAGATGCGCTTCTGTCGTGCATGCCACGTGAACCTCTGTGTCCATATGACGTGAAGCAATTTCCATCGCAATAGGCAGTGAGTGGAGGGTCTGATGAGGCTGTGCGATATAAGGGAAGGCGATTTTCAGCATGATGGGGTGTCAGTCACCAAGGTTCGTCAGGGCAGCACGATACGTCATCTTCCAGTCTCCTCACATCCTGCAGGGTGGCGCGGAATGGGCTCCATTCATGCAGGGCTGGTTTTTGTGCCTCTGCTTCCCAGTTACAAGAGACGATGTTGGAAACGTGATGAAACGATTGCTTAAATTTTGGCAATTGAAGCAGTTCACAGGGAGGGAAGGCGTTTCCCGCTTTGGCCAGCGAGCCAGGAGCGATGACGTGGTTTCCGGCGGCATTACGCATTGTCTGGGAATTAGCGGCAGAAGGAGCTCAGTCTACAACACACAAATTATGACGCTTCATTGCGTGTCGTCGCAGCTCCGGCCGAATGGTCTCTTTTTTCGCGGTGTCTGTCATTTTTTTGAAATTATATGTTGACGGGTGTGGGTGTGGGGTCTAAAAGCCCGTTCACCGCAGCGGAACACGCCGCGGTGACTGCCTGGAAGACTGAGTAAGATCAGTGGGTTAGGTGGGGTTCTTTGAAAATTGAATAGGTTATGGAAGGGATATGTTGGCGGCGCTTTGGTGTTGTCTGAACCAGTGGTTCTGATGATGAGAGTGCTGACTGATTTATTCTTTTTCGAAAGAACT
>NZ_JBXWTO010000012.1:0-93859 GCF_057319415.1 Asaia sp. A2 | reverse complement strand
ATTCCGGCATCAGCATCAACGGCCAGCCTGACATCAATACGGCAGTGGTCCTGACAGGCACCTGGAATGCCGTGCTGAGCAATGGTGTCACGCTCTATCAGAGTGGCAGTGTAAGCTATCAATGGCCAGTCGCCCTGGGTGCAGGGGCAACCCTCAATGTCATGAGTGGTGCTACCGCCTCACGCATATCGGGCACCCATCAAAGCACGGTCAATATTACCAACGGTGGAACCCTTGTCAGCTCATATCTCAACAATGGCTGGCTCAATGTCAGCGCTGGGGGCGTGAGCACATCCAACGTTCTTGACTCTACGCTCACCCGCGTCTCCGCTGGCGGATCGTCTGTTTCCGATACCTGGAACAATGCAGGCGGAATGGGGACGGATTATTCGTTCGTGTCGAGTGGTGGGACGGTCTCCAACGCAACCATCCAGTCAGGTGGCAAGCTCCAGTTCCAGTCTGGCGCCAGTGGCAACGGAGTAATGCTATCCAGCGGCGGCAGCCTCTCCATGGATGGTGGGACTGTCAATAATTTCGTCGTCAGCAATGGCGGCTATGCTACCTCCAGCGGCATCACCTATTCCGGCATCAGCATCAACGGCCAGCCTGACATCAATACGGCAGTGGTCCTGACAGGCACCTGGAATGCCGTGCTGAGCAATGGTGTCACGCTCTATCAGAGTGGCAGTGTAAGCTATCAATGGCCGGTTGCCCTGGGCGGTGGGGCAACCCTCAATGTCATGAGTGGTGCTACCGCTTCACGCATATCGGGCACCAATCAAAGCACGGTCAATATTACCAACGGTGGAACCCTTGTCAGCTCATATCTCAACAATGGCTGGCTCAATGTCAGCGCTGGGGGCGTGAGCACATCCAACGTTCTTGACTCTACGCTCACCCGCGTCTCCGCTGGCGGATCGTCTGTTTCCGATACCTGGAACAATGCAGGCGGAATGGGGGCGGATTATTCGTTCGTGTCGAGTGGTGGGATGGTCTCCAACGCAACCATCCAGTCAGGTGGCGGACTTCAGTTCCAGTCTGGCGCCAGCGGCAACGGAGTAATGCTATCCAGCGGCGGCAGCCTCTCCATGGATGGTGGGACTGTCAATAATTTCGTCGTCAGCAATGGCGCCTATGCTACCTCCAGCGGCATCACCTATTCCGGCATCAGCATCAACGGCCAGCCTGACATCAATACGGCAGTGGTCCTGACAGGCACCTGGAATGCCGTGCTGAGCAATGGTGTCACGCTCTATCAGAGTGGCAGTGTGAGCTATCAATGGCCGGTCGCCCTGGGTGCAGGGGCAACCCTCAATGTCATGAGTGGTGCTACCGCCTCACGCATATCGGGCACCAATCAAAGCACGGTCAATATTACCAACGGTGGAACCCTTGTCAGCTCATATCTCAACAATGGCTGGCTCAATGTCAGCGCTGGGGGCGTGAGCACATCCAACGTTCTTGACTCTACGCTCACCCGCGTCTCCGCTGGCGGATCGTCTGTTTCCGATACCTGGAACAATGCAAGCGGAATGGGGACGGATTATTCGTTCGTGTCGAGTGGTGGGACGGTCATAAACCCTGTTATCGGTTCTGGCGGCTATCTGTCGGGCAGCCTGGGTGCAACACTGAGCAACGTTTATGTCAGCTCGGGCGGATCATTTGAGACCCAGGCCCCTATCGGCAGTTCGATCAACATTCCCGGCTTTCCATCAGTGCCCGCTGGCGCCTCTGTCATGAGCGGAACCTGGGTCGCCACCGTGCAGAACGGTGAAACCGTCTATCAGAGTGGCAATACAACCCTGACAGATCCGGTGGTTCTGGCGGCCGGAGGATATCTTACCATTCAGAGCGGCGCAGTCGTATCCTATCTTTCGACGGGACAAGGTGCCCAGATTGTTGTCGCTTCCGGCGCCTTGGTCAGTTCCTATATCGACAACGGCTCTGTCTACGTCAGCGCAGGTGGCATCACCAGCGGCAACGCCTTCAATTCCACCTGGTCTATTACCTCTTCTGGGGGCGCATCGATCGGGGATACCTGGTTTGCAAGCGGAGCCAACCATGTCTGGGAAACTTCGTACATCCAGTCAGGCGCCATCATGTCCAACGGGGCTGTGGGTCCGGATGCCAAGATGTTCGTCAATAATGGCGGCGTTGCCAAGGACCCGTCTGTTGCAGAAGGCGGCACACTCGTCATTCAAAATCAAGGCGCCGATGGCTGTTTCCTCGCCGGTTCGCTGATTCGCACTGTCCTTGGTGATGTCGCTGTGGAAGATCTGCAGATTGGCGACGAGCTCATCTGCTTCGAGAACGGGCAGGAAGTTAAACGGCCAATCACCTGGATTGGGGTCAGTCACAACACCTTCAGACCCAAACAACCTCTGGATATGGCAGGCTATCCAGTCAGAGTGCAGAAGGATGCATTTGGTGATAATCAGCCCTCACACGACCTTCTGATTACTGCAGAACACTGTTTCGTCTTTGAGGGTGCATTCATTCCAGTACGTATGCTGGTGAACGGATCGAGCATACGGTACGATACGAACATATCCAGCTACGATTACTATCATGTTGAGCTGGAGCGTCATTCTGTCATCATGTCCAACAATGTTCCGACAGAGAGCTACCTCAACACAGGTAACAAGAACTTTTTCCAGACTTCTCAGAATATCGTCCCCCTGCGCGAAAACATGCATGCGTGGAACACGGATTCCGCGCTTCCCTTGTGTGTTTCCCGCTCGGTTGTCGAGCCTGTTTACCAAGCTCTCTCGGCAAGAGCGTTACAGCTTGGCCTCAGCACGTCGCAGATATCCACTCCGCTCTCTCATGACCCGGCTTTGAAACTTGGGCTCGCCGATGGTCGGATCATCCACCCAATGCGGCAGAGCGACGGAATGGTCATTTTTGTGCTTCCCGGTCGGGTCAGTGAGGTGAGCCTCTTGTCACGCACGAGCCGCCCCTGCGATGTGGTCGGCCCCTTTCTTGATGATCGACGTTCTCTGGGCGTCCTCGTCGGAGACATCACACTGTTTGCAAGCAAACGGACCATTTCTCTGAAGGAACATCTTACCTGCGCCCCGCTCGAAGGCTGGTGTGCAGCCGAGAATGCGGTTTGCCGCTGGACGGACGGCAAAGCACGTATCTCACTGCCCGCCGAGATAGAGGAGACTGGTGCAATACTCAGTATCAATGTCCTTCAGGCTGGTCCTTACAAGCTGGATGAGAAAAGTGGATCAACCGAAAAAGAGACATCGATGCGAGCCGCGTAAGTCAGATTCGTAACCTTATCTGTCTGACGATCCGTCAGCTGGCCTGTCTGGCCGATCAGACAGGCCAGCCTAAGGGGGGATAACGGAAAACCTATCCCTCCTCAGGCTCGGAATCTGATGATTTGAATACGGATATGTGCTTCAGGCTCAGTGATGAGGCTAGGCTGAGGCTGAGCGATCTGCTTTGGCTGACGGAGGACCAAATGGAGCATGTGCGGCTGTTCTTTTCCAGAAGTCACGGCAAGTCATCGCGTTGATGATCGCTATGTGCTGAGTGGCATTATTTTGTGAACCGCAATGGTCTGCGCTGGCATGATGCGCCGCGGGAATACGGTCCACACAAGACGCTCTACAATCGCTGGAAGCGTTGGGGCGACGTGGGTATTTTCATACGGATGATGGATGGCCTGTCTGCTGCGCAAGCCGAGCTTCAGACGTTTATGCTTGATGCGACGTATTCCAGGGCGCACCGCACGGCTTCAAGCCTGCGGCCAGGAGAGGGGATCCAGACCGCCTGATCGTTCGGTACAGCGGCCCAAATTCCTGGTGATCATGAGACTGTCCTGGCGTCAGGATGAAAGCGAGCAGTAGCCCCCGGGCGTCGCAGCGGGCATGGAGTTTGGTTGTGAACCCTCCCCGCGATTGGCCGAGCACCTCGGTCGGCCCAGCATCTTTTTTATCCGGGCAGCGTAGTGATGGGCCCGGGCTACGGTGCTGTCGATCATGTCTGCCGATCGGTCGCAGCCAACCAGCTTCGCCAGCGTCTCCAGCCGCGCATTGAACACACCCTGCTCGACCCAGTGGCGATAGCGCCGGAATACGGTGTTCCACCTGCCGTAGCAGGGCGGAAGACAACGCCATTGCGCGCCTGTCCGCGCCATCCACCTCATGCCGTCGAGGAACCGCCGATTGTCACCAGTCGGACGGCAGCCACGTCCCGTCTCAGCTGGCAGCAGCGGGCCAATCAACGCCCACTCCGCATCCGTCGCCCGATCGTCTCGTCCAATGCCGCCTTCAAATGGCAGCGTTGGGTCAATCCCGCGCACCCGCGTCAAGCTTTGTCCACAAGCGCTAGC
Organism: Asaia sp. A2; assembly: GCF_057319415.1. Lineage (NCBI taxonomy): Bacteria > Pseudomonadati > Pseudomonadota > Alphaproteobacteria > Acetobacterales > Acetobacteraceae > Asaia > Asaia sp. A2. Next base: position 89,514 of record NZ_JBXWTO010000012.1, on the reverse strand, counting down.
GACAATGTGCATGATGACATCCCGAGCCACCCGCACTCGGGCGGTCATCTCAAGTCAGATCACCACCATTTTGGGAATCCCCAGCGATCCATTCAGAGCAGGAAACGCTCTAACCGGCAGGCCAATGCCGCGCCCTGACGTATCGCAGCTGTCAGTATGCGCACCCATCTGCAGACCCTGGCCTATGTCGTGAAAAGAACCGCAGACGTAGAAACCAGCGCGAGATTATCCGATGCCCCAAACGATAAATCGTTCGGGAATTTTCATCGCCTCGTGTCAACCTGTGCACGTGGTCCGCTGCTGGGAGAATACAAGAGCTTCATGCCCCCATGATTTGCTCTTCCGTAGACTGACTGCGCTTTATTCGTCCGTATCCTTCTCGATCGGAGTCTATTTCAAAGTGGGAAAATTCAAAGCGAGTGCGTCACGACGAATATAGGAACTCCAGCCAGTGGAGATCTATAGATCTCCACTGGCTGGAAAAACCTATACAGTCATGGCGTCGTCAGGCGCCAATCACTCTATTACCAGAAGCTTCCACCGAAAAAATCGTTCATCCATGAAGGAAAGCCACCAACTGATGGCTTCTGGGCTGGTGTCGTGGTCGAACCTCCCGAAGCAGCGCCACCAGAAGACGCAGTGCCCGTATCACCGGCTACGCCATACTGTCCAAGCTTCTGAACCTTACCTGCAAAAGCAATGTCCATTGTTTTGCCTGCGGTAAAGACGCTACCAGCATTCGAGACATAGCTATTCGCACTGCCTTTGATGCTATTGCCAGCCGTCACGCTACCGTTGGTGTTGGTGATCTTGCGGGTCGAAAACGAGACATCCGCTTTTTCTGCACTGATTGTCCCGTTGGTATTATCGACATCCGACCAGGTTCCAGTTCCCAGAGCGATAGAAGAAGTGCTTGACTTGATCGTCCCGCCTTTGTTCGAAATGGAACTCGCGGCTTGAAGCGTAACCCCCTGATCACCTGTCACGCTACCCGTATTCTGTATTGCATTGTTCGTTGAGGTCAGATCAACCTTTGATCCTACACCTTCAATGCTACCATCATTGCTCAGCTTCGAGAGAGATTCGGCGCTTAGATCACTATTGGCAAGAACGATCTTCCCGGAGTTTTTCAGATTGTTCGTCGATTTCAGCGTCGTACTCCCAGCGGTCTTGCTCAGAGCAGAGTTATTCTTGTTCGAAATAGTGCCGCTGTTATTCAGGGCTCCCGTGGCAGAAAGATAAAGTGACCCATTGGCATTGGAAAACTCAGCGCCCGTTTTGTTCGTGATTGCTCCAGAGTTAGAAGCATAGGTATTACCATTCGCATTGGTGATTTTGCCACTATTAACAATATCACCTGAAGCCGTCATTTCCAGACCGCGTTGAGCTGTAATCGATCCAGCATTGTTGATGATATCACCAGAGGCTGAGAAATGGGCCTGCCCCTGCTGCGACTCAATTGTACCGCTATTGCTCAGATCACCGGAAGTCGAGACCGAGACGTCTTTCGCCGCAGTTATCGTGCCGCTGTTATTGGAAAAATCTCCTGCAGCGGAAAGCTGCACTCGCCCCTGTTTGGCGACGATATGTCCGGTATTGACAATATCACCTGAGGCGGAGACTTCTACATCACCCGTATTGGCAGCCATATCGCCGTTAACGCGGACACCGGCACCATCTTCATTAACGACCATGTAGATTTTATCAGCGTACAGGCCGCCCATTGCTGAAGTATCAACAGCAAATTCAGGATTCTTTTTATCTGGGTCAGGCTGCATCTGTTTTGTCTGGGTCACATCGGCATAATTGACCGTGTTACGACCGGCGACAATATTGAGCTTCTGCGCCTTGACCTGCGCACTGTCCTTTACGGTAACGGTGCGAGATACGATATCAAGCACCGGTACACTGGTAAAGTCGCCGCCTTTACCTTCAAAGGTGACATTACCATCAGCCACCTCAAGGCTTTTCAAGGCCCCGTTGTCATCAATGGTTGGCTTGCCGGTTGTCAGGGTGGCGCGTGATGTGTTTACAAAACCGCAACCTGAGCAGGAAATGCCGTTCGGGTTCGCTACGACAATTGCTGCCTGCTGCCCGGCTACCTCGGTTGTTCCTGCGAGGACGGAAGCATTGCCACCAGTCACTTCGTTGAGGATGACTTTGGCTGCCGTGCCGTTCAGATTGCCGTTTGCAGCAATCTTGCCACCAATCTGAGTCTGAGTTGCTGTTGTCGCATTATTGAGGACCAGCCCGTTCTGACCGACATTGTACTCGGTAAAGCGGTTATGCGACAGGCCTGCCGCATTCGGACCAACGATATTGACCTGGTCGGCGCCGTTGCCGGTCACGCTGAGCGTGGGATGAGCGCCCGCAGACGGATCAACCACAATATGTGGGGCGGCTATCTGGGCCGAAGCCATGGGAACGGCCGAAAGCGTCAGAAATGTGCTGGCTACCAGGAAAGAGTAGCGCAATGCCACGGAACGACGTCCGTTGGAAGGAACGTTTCTGATGAAAATCTCCATCATGATTTTATCCCAATCTGGAACAATGAGATGAGCCCCTCAGAAGGGAGAGGGCTCGTGTGAAGGGAATGCGTCAGCGCCACGTCCCAAAAGAACGGGCCGCTGGTCTTGCGAAGGCCGAGTCCGGCCCCAAGCATTTCTCCCCCCTTCTGATAGGGAGACATGGAGGGCGTCGTGAACCCAGCCCGCACAATTCCAAAATCCAGAGCTGCGTAGACCTCGACATGATCGAGGATGGTACGGCATGCCCAGGACGAAACAGGACATCCGGCCTGTTGCAGTGGCAACTGCCATGAGAAATCGTTTCTCATGTAAAGGCCCTGGTTTCCGAGGAGGATATTCTGAAGAAATCCACGAACGGTATAGGGACCACCAATCTGCAACTGGTTGATCGGAAACTGATATCTGGTGCTGTATTCAGCATGCAGCGTCGTGTGCCAGAGAATGTGTTCCGGCAAGGGCTTGTAACCATCGATGTCTATCGAGGGGCGCAAGAACGACGTATGCGGTTCGGTGCTGGCAGGTGCGCGGAAGTAAGACCAGGTACCGGCCCCGTCAAAAGCAATCTTGGTGCCAATAGTGGCATACCAGAGAGCGTGCCAGGCGCGTAACGATTCACTAGCCTGTACATTGACATAAGCCTGCCGCCCACGGGTGACTTCAATCGTTTCATCTTCAAGTTTTGATCCGAAAGATTTCTGCTCGAAGGACGCCTGAAGCGTTGTCACACCAAGACTATTGCGCGCGACAACTCGCGAAGCACCGATAATCCAGTCATTGCGCAACCCGCGCACTGTGAAAACGTCTGACCATACCGGCAGCGGGTAATTATCCTGTGAGCGCCACCATGAGCCAAATACGGTCCAATAGCCAAAAGGGATAGCGCCGCTGGCCATAAGAAAGGATGTGCCTCTCTGGCCTGCATTCCCCATAAGGGAATGATCATATTCTACCGACCACAGATCCGTCATGCCGAGCGGGTTTTCCGCAGTCAGCAACGCATGACCCATCTGCCGCCCGGTTATTTTTTGTGAGTAGTTATCAACCCATACTTGGCCATGAAGAACACGAGTTTTTGGTGAACTTACCACCACATCGGATAGGCCTGGCTGGGCGCCGGGCTCAATCCGGATTTTGGCCGATGAATGGGGCAAACGACTGATATTTTCGATTCCCTGCTCAAGGGCATGTAGGTTGAGCGTCTGGCCTTTGATATCCGGAAAGGCCATTTCTCCTAGAAGACGGGGAGGTCTTCCGATGATTTTGAGCGCGCCAATTCGTCCTTCAACAAGCACGATCGTCAGACGACCAGATGAAAGCCTTTGGTCAGGCAGATAAGCACGCGAAGTGATGTATCCACGACTGATGAAAGCGCCATTCAAGTATTTCACCAGTGCATTAACGTCTGCCACGCTCAGGCATTTATTCTGATAGACTTCAATTATTTTGCGAATATCAGAACGGATGAGGATCGTATCCCCCTTGATATCGATGTGCTTCACCGGGAAGCACTTCTGAACCCCCGGCCGATTTAGAACCGGTCGTTCTTCTTGTGGAAGATCACTACCTGGCGGCGCCAGGAGATCCAGTTGCATCTTGCGCTGCTGAAAATCCTGGAACTGGTTTTGAGAAGCACCAGCCCCGCCTGGAATAGAAGATGCAGGCATAGTTTGGGAGCGAGCGGGTACATTGAGGAACTGGAAAACAAAAAATAAACCGAAAGCAAATTTCGATTTTTTATATTTTCCAAAGTTACTTTTCATCACGCCATAACCCGCAAAATTCCTGTCTTATTAGTCAGAACTATATTTTTTTACCTAAGTTAATAATTGTCACGCTGTCATATTGTTTAGAAATCAAAAAAATTTTACATTATTTTTTGTTTCCAATAACGTTTTATTTATTCAATACTTTTGCAATACCTATCGGATCTTTGTTAGAGTGTGGTTCAATCCATGAATTTCGACACCGGATCGGAAGGCCGAAAGTGCCCGTATGACGAAGGGTGCTGTCACATCAGCTTTTTAGTCCCGTGTTTTGGTGGTGTCGTTTCGCGAGCATGGAAGCCCTATGAGACAGATACGTCATGGGAGCCCACGACCATGTACACAGTGCGAGCAGCAATACAGGGATCGCGGCCGTCGCTCCCGACGCTGAGCGAGGCGTCAGGCATCGTCCCGGAAATCATTATGAAATAGCGAAAGCATCGGACGGTTGAGGATCAGAAAACCGGCCCCAAGGAATGGCGCTCAACAGTCCTTTCCGAGACGAACAAGGCGATATTGTAGTGTTTCGACGCCATACATTGCTGCCGAGGGATGACTGCCCTTGCCCCCTGCAAGCCAGCATTCCCTATCTGACATATTTGGCTCTTCATCGCTGTGTTTAGCGTCACGAGATCTCACGGCTGCCAGCCATTGAGGGAGACAAGCCCAAACGACAGCACTTCAGACGCGACCCGATTGGGTTCTTCCATCTTGATATCGCGGAGGTCCAGACTGCTCAGGGCAAGCCCTATCTCGTCATTGCCATCAACCGGACCAGCAAATTCGTTATCACACAACTGGTCGTAAAAGCCGACCGGAAGACGCCTTAAAATATCTCAAACGTTTCCCGAGTGTTATTTCTTGGTGGATCCACACCATTCTGAATGACAAAAGGCTCCAGTTCGCTGAACAGCCTCGTAATTGCAGTATAGTCTGGCCGTATCCCCAGGGAGGGCATCCCCTCGGATAGCTTTGCAGGTCCGATAAGCCATAGCAGTTCTATTTGTTGTGATGCCGCCAGGTTGACGGTGTTGCTGTTGGCTATTGGGGCCGGGGTTACTCCGGGACCTAATGCCGTCGGCGCGTCGTGATACGCCTCACTCGACATTCGCCCAGCCAAAGGCGGACGCTGCACGTTTTGATGTGCGATTCAGGCGGCGAGTCCGATCGGTAGCTCCGAACCGGTTGCGAACGCGTGCAGACAGACGCACTCGTGTGTCAAAGACCGCCACAGGCGCTCGATAAAGACGTTGTCGAGCCAACGTCCTCATCCGCCCATGCTGATACGGATCAGGCGCGTTTGCAGCACGTTCGTAAACCAGGGCGTCGTGACTTGTGAGGTCTGATCCATGTTGAAGATCTTCGGTGCGTCGTAGCGCACCAGGGCCTCTTGCCGCATCACTGACAGCCGAGGCCGCTTCAGGTCGATCGTTTGCCGTCCCTGATCATGCCCAACCGTACAAAGGTATCTCGCAAAAAATCACGTTCCACCAGTCATTGGCCAATCCTTGCATGACGCTTCTTCATGTCGGCTGGACTGGCTGTCGCCTCCGCGGTCGCTTTGCCAATGAAGATGCTCACGATGTCTCCAATCGCCTGGCGCTTTCGTTGTGTAATCGTCGCCTGATGTAAACCGCGCTTCAACGCCAGCTCAGACAGCGTCTGAGCTGGACGGTCTATAGCTTACGCCCTTATCCTAAAAGTGGCGACCACCTCCAACATTCATCATCAATTCAACCCGTCAACCCCCTGGATCACACATCTGCCCCGATGCAGGAGGTGCATCGCTAAGCCTCAACTTTCTTGTTGTTCTGGATGGGTAGTGGGTGTCGCGCAAGCGACCACAAAAAAAGGCCCGGACCTTAGGTCCGGGCCTTTTTCAACGTGATGTCATGCCTGCACAGACGCTTTGCGCCGATCACCGGTATCAGACATTCGACGCATCGTGATCGGCGGGAATGATTCAGGCTGTGGCAGCGCTCGTCAGCATGGCGGTCAGGCGCTGCGCGAAACCGGCGGCGTCTGGCAGGGTCTCTCCATCCTGAATACGGGCGACATCCAGTAGAACGCGGGCGAAATCGGCCACACTCTCACCTTTTTCCACCCGTGCTGCGAGATCACGGATGAGCGGGTGATGCGGGTTGATCTCCATGATCGGCGCAGAAGGCGGCATGCCCTGACCCGAGCGGCGCATCAGACGCTGCATCATCAGATCGGGACCGCCTTCGCTTGTGATCACCACAGCGCTGCCGACCAGACGCACCGTGCCACGCACATCCTTCACGTCCTCGCCAAGGGCTTCCTTGAGCGCAGGGATCAGCTTTTCGAGATCCGCAGCCTCGCCTTCCGGCGTTGGGGCTTCAAACTTCTCAAGATCGCCGTGGGCCTGATTGATGGATTTCAGGGTCTTGTCTTCATAGGAAGACAGACGATCGGGCCAGAAACCATCGACCTGATCGGAGAGCAGCAGCACCTCGATGCCACGGGCACGGAAGCCTTCGAGCTGCGGTGAGGCAGCCAGCGCCTCGGCGTTTTCACCCGTCAGGTAATAGATCGATTCCTGACCCGGCTTCATGCGCGTCAGATAGGCATCGAGCGTGGTCGGATCGTCAGACGCCGTGGAACGGAAGCGCGACAGGGCAGCGAGCTCCTGACGATGCTCGGAATCCTCCCAGATGCCTTCCTTGATGATCGGGCCGAAATTTTCCCAGAACGTGCCGAAGGACTCGGCATTTTCCGTGTCCTTGGCGCGGTTCTTGATTTCGGTCATCACGCGCTTGGTCACGGCCTTGCGTATGCGCTGCAACACGGGGGTCGATTGCAGCATTTCACGCGAAACGTTCAGCGGCAGATCTTCGGTGTCGACAACGCCCTTCACGAAGCGCAGCCAGGCCGGCAGGAGCTCGGCTTCATCGGTGATGAACATGCGGCGCACATGGAGATGCACCTTGCTCTCACGCGACTGCTCCATGAAGTCGAACGGGCGCGCACCGGGAATGAACAGCAATGCCGTAAATTCGGTCGTGCCTTCCGCGCTCCAGTGCAGAGTCGCATAAGGTTCGTCGAACTGATGGGCAACGTGGCGGTAGAACTCGGTGTACTGCTCGGGCGTGATGTCGGATTTCGACTTGCGCCACAGGGCCGTACCTTCATTGGCCGATTTGTCTTCCTCACCCTCACGCAGCGTGATCGGCCATGAAATATGGTCGGCCCACTTGCGGATGATCGAGCGCAGGCGCCAGGCGTCGAGGAATTCATCGGCATCGGTTTTGACGTGCAGGATGATATCTGTGCCGGGCTGTTCACGCGTGGCTGGCGCAATGGTGTAGGCACCCTTGCCATCAGACGACCACTGCCACGCCTGATCGGAACCGGGCTGGCGCGAAATCACGTCCACCTTGTCGGCCACCATGAAGGCGGCATAGAAGCCGACGCCGAACTGGCCGATCAGGCTGGGGCGGTCTTCCGGCTTGGCGCTGTTCAGCTTCTCGCCAAAAGCGCGTGTGCCGGAGCGCGCGATCGTGCCGAGATTGCTCGCGAGATCCTCGCGGCTCATGCCTGCGCCATTATCGCTGATGGTCAGCAGGCGGGCATCCTTGTCGGGATGGATGCGAATGGCGGCGTCGGCCGGAAGAGCCTTGGCGGCATCGGTCAAAGCCTCGAAACGACGCTTGTCGGAAGCATCGGCGGCGTTGGCCACCAGCTCACGCAAAAAGATCTCGCGCTCAGAGTAAAGCGCATGAACCACGAGATCGAGCAGACGCCCGACTTCTGCGCTGAATTCATGCTTCTCGGCGCCCTGGACCTGATCTTTTTCGGTGTTTTCGGTCATGGAGATCCCTCAAGACTGTGATGGTGCCTCAACGGCACCGATTTGCAGGGAGAAGTAGAAATGCTGCCGTCTTTTTTCAAGGGAGGCTGGCATAGAGAGGCAGGACGAATTCACGCGTGAGGGGCGCCAGAACCAGGCCTTGTGCGTCCTTGGGCGTGACCCAGCACGCCTCCTCGATCTCGGCGGCGATGATGACAGGGCCTGACCAGGGCAGGGCGAACAGATCGGCGCGTACGACATGGCCTGGCTCGTTGGCTGCCGGGGCTTCGATCTGCCTGATGAAGTGGCACGAACTTGCCTCTGGCGTGATGCCCAGCTCCTCGTCGATTTCGCGTAAAAGCGCGGCCAGCGGGGTCTCGCCTGGCTCGATCTTGCCGCCAGGCTGCATGAAGGCCTGCGTACCCCGTTTGCGTACCAGCAGAAGATGGCCCGCCCCGTCATGCAACAGGGCGGCGGCGATGGTGATGACAGACATGGTTTTTTTTCGACTGTCTCAGCCGGCGTTGTCGCCCAGAATGGACAGGCGGCCATCGGGCAGACGATGGGCCTTGAGCGCCTCGTAACCCGGCACAGTGGGATGGGGCACATCCACCTCATGGGTATGGGTGGCTGTGATCACCACCACACTGGCGCCTGCGGCCTCGCCCGCCTTGATGCCGGCAGGGGCGTCCTCGAACACAGCGCAGTCTTTGGCCTCGAAACCCAGACGTTGCGCGCCGAGCAGGAAGCAGTCAGGGGCCGGTTTGCCATTGGGGGCATCTTCCGCGGTGATCAGGATTTTCGGCAAAGGCAGTCCGGCAATCTCGATGCGTTTGAGCGCAAGCTCACGCGAGGCTGAGGTGACGATGGCCCAGCGATCGGCAGGCAGGCTGTTCAGAAATGCCGTGGCACCCGGAATGGGGTCGATGCCATGCGTATCTTCCAGTTCGCGGCTGGTAATCCAGTGCGCTTCGGTGACAGGATCAACGCCCGGCAGTTTCTGACGGCGTATGGTTTCGACGGTCTGAACACCATGAATGGTGGGAAGGAATTTCTCGACATCCAGACCGTGCTTCTGGGCCCAGAGGGTCCATACGCGCTCTGCCGCGATGATGGAGGTCAGGATTGTGCCATCCATGTCGAACAGGAAGGCGTCGAAGGCTTTACCGGGAAACAGATCGTGCGCGGCCAAGGGAGTTCTCCATCATGAGGGCAGGATAGACAGGGCGCAAACCCTGCATGACCTGTTCAACGCAGGCAAGTTTGCGCCGGATCAACTTATCAATTCATCCCGCCGTATCGACGGCCAGTCGGCCAAGGGCCGGATCATCCGTAAAGAAGCCGTCCAGCCCCATATCAAGATAGCGCTTTACCTCGGCAATCATGCCTTGCGGGTTGCGGGCGTTCAGCGCGCCCCCATCGCGCAGTTCCTTCGGCAGGAAATAGTTCTCAGGGCGCGCCGTGTAGGAATGAACCAGCAGCCCGGCTTCATGAGCGTCGGTGATCAACGAGGTGGGCGTACCCCATGAGCCGTCGGGTTTGCGCGGGATCAGATCGGTATTGGACGGGCCGATCACATCAGCAAAGCGGCGTATCTCGCGCAGGCCTTCCGGCTTCATGAAATCGCCGAAGCGCCTTGCATCGCTTTTGCCCAGCAAATCCGGCGGTGTCTGGTCAGGTCCACCCATCAGGAACATGACCCGCGCCTGAGGGTTGATGACGCGCGTCTTGTCGCTGATCGCTCGCAGATTGGTGGTCTCGAAAGACTGGAGTTCCAGAGGGGCCTGGCGGGTATATTCATGCGCTGCGATGGTGCGCAGGAATGTGGTCTCCGGGTCCAGACCGAGGCTGTGGAAATGGGTGGAGTTCTTGATTTCGGGAATGAGCCCGAACACCTTGCCACGCGCGGCGGATTCACCGGCCACGAAATCGATCACCTCCTCGAAGGTCGGCACATCGAAATGCCCGTCATAGCGTGTGTTATGCGGGCGAAGCTGCGGCAGGCGCTCCTTTGCCCTCAGGGTCTTGAGTTCAGCGAGGGTGAAATCGGTGGTGAACCAGCCGGTCTCTTTCTGTCCGTCAATGGTCAGGCTGCGCTTGCGGGTGGCGAATTCCGGGCGCGAGCCAACATCGGTGGTGTCGGCAATATTGCTCTCATGGCGCACGATCAGCACGCCGTCTTTCGTCATGACCAGATCGGGTTCGATATAGTCGGCACCGTCTTCCATTGCCTTGGCGTAAGAGGCCAGCGTGTGCTCAGGCCGCAAGGCAGAAGCCCCGCGATGGGAAAAGACGAGTGGTTTTGGCGCCAGAGACGGAGCCGCGAAGGAGCGCGAGGCAAAGGCCGGTGCACAGAATCCGGCAGCGCCAAGAGTGAGAGCGTGACGACGTGACAGCAAATCGAACCTCCTCAGGCCCGCTCCCGCAAAAGACAGGCGCGGGAGGAGGCATTTTGAAAGAAGGACGACGCGGCCCTCTCGATCGGGCAGCGTCGTTCCTGTGTCGGGCTATGTTACCAGTTGGCGCTCAGCGTCAGGAAATACATGCGCGGTGCAATGGGGTAGGCCGTGAACTGACCTGAAGTCTGCGTTGTGCTGACCGTGGACCAGCCACGCGTATTGGTCAGGTTGGTGATGTTTCCCTGAACGCGCAAGGCAGGAATATGGGGGATACCGTGAATGGTGTAGCCCGCATTCATGCTGAACTGTGCGGTCGGCGAGGCCCAGAGATCATTGGTATAGGTGGTGTAGCGCTTACCCATAACATCACCGATGAACTGGCCGTAGAAATTGCCCCAGTTCGTGGTGGCGACGAATTTTTCGGTCCAGTCCGGCTGACCCGCCACATTGCGGCCTGCAATGCGGATGGTGGACGTGCCGGAGTTGTAATTGTCGTTATAGACCGACTTGTTATAGCTCAGCCCGTTATAGATCGAGAAATGTGGGCCGAACTGCGCGGTGAAGGAGAAATCCATGCCGTCTGTCGTGACTGAGCCCACATTGGCGAGTGTCGTGGCCGAACCGATGATCGAGGACAGCGATTGCGTGGTGGCAATGGCGACCAGACGGTTCGAGAAATGCACATGGTAGTATTCGGCCTGTGCCGAGATATCGGTGAGTGGGCCGAGATTGACATGGTGATGGGTGCGCAGGCCGGTCTCATAGGTCCATGAGGTCTCGACCTTGCCATGTTTTTTGAAATCCTCGAAAGCGGCCTGGCTTGTGGCACCCCAGGGGGTGGCATTGCCGTAACCGGCACTCTGATAGGAACGCATGTTTTCCTGAATATTGGCGAACCACTGCTCGTTCGGCGTAATGTTCCACAACGCACCGAAAGACGGCAGGAACGGCTTGACTGCGGCAATCGTGCCGCCCGGTACGGTCACGGCTGTTGCCGGTGAGAGCGATCCTGGCTTGCCAGCCACAGGCAGGGTGCCGTTGGTGTAGACCAGTTCGGATTTGAAGCCTGCCGAGAGGGTAAAGTTCTTCGTCACCTTCCAGCTGTCCTGCAGATGGGTGGTGAAGGTGTTGGTATAGAAATAGTTGGTGTACTGCTTGATCAGGGCATCCTGCTGGCGGTCATAAGGTGTGGTCGGGTTGTTTGCGTCCAGCGGATACCAGCGACGGGCCTGCGTGTTGTTGTTGCGCTCGTACCAGCCCCCGACCTCAAGGTCGTGATGGCCCAGCTTGTAGCGCAGCGTGGTGATCAGGCCGCCGCGATTATCCCAGTATTCGGTCGTGCGCGTGGCATAGCCCGAGCCGCCGAACACGTTGCTGAGCTGGCTGGCGCTCTGATTCGGGAAATAGGCGCTGAACAGCGTGGGCAGACCTGCCGCCGTGATCGGACCCGCTACAACGCCCTCACCCAGATTGTGATGGTAATAGAGCTTGTTGTCCCAATGCAGGTTGGCATTGAAGTCGTGCTGCCAGCCCAGATAGGTCAGAAAATCCTCGCGCTGGGCGGCGGAATAATAATTGCGGTAGTTCAGCCCGGCATTCTTGTAGGCGGCCGAATTCAGGTACAATTTGGCGTAGCTGAAATCCGGATAGGTGAAGGGGCGCACATAGGTGCCATAGCCGTTGGGCAGCACGATGCCGTCTTCATTGGGTTCGACCTTGTCGGACCAGTCGAAGAAATAGGTGATCTTGTCCTTGCTGCCCTTGTGCACGAACTTCGCATTGACCTGATTGCCGCCCTGATGGCCGGCAAAGTCCCAGGCGCGGGCATCCTGCCGCGCCCATGAGATATAGGCCGAGTTGCCATTACCGAAATTGCCTGTATCGAACCGGGCAAAGGTGCGGAAGGTCGAGAAGCTGCCGAAGGTCTGATCGAGCTGACCACCCATTTTCTGCTTGGGGTCGAGCGAGGAGAACAGCAGCGTTCCGCCCAGATTGGAGGTCGAGGCCGTGCCGAGTGCGCCAGAGCCGGTCGCCACTGTGGCATTGCCCACGTTCTCGCTGATCACGGCGCGCTGTGGCGACAGGCCGTTATAGTTGCCATAGGCCTGATCACCCAGCGGAATACCATCGAGCGTATAGCCAAGCTGGTTCTGGTTGAAGCCGTGAATGAACAGCGATGAGTTCTGTTCGTTATTGCCCCAGGGGTCGGCATTGTTGAACACCACGCCCGGCAGGATCTGCAACGCCTTGAGCGGGCTCAGACCGGGCAGGATGCGTTGCAGCTGCGTATGGCCCACACTCTGCTCAGAACGCGTGCGACGCGCGGTTGCAATGACTTCTTCCGCCGGCGCGGTGGAGGTCAGGGCTTTCGCCTTGCGCGAAGCGTTCTGGGCATGCAGCTGCGAGACGGGTGCCGTATTCTGATGAACGGGAAGCTTCGCATCTGCGGCGTGAGCGGTGGCGCTCAGCAAAGCGAGGGGAGAGCAGAAGAGAGACAGCGTAAGGGCATGGCGCTGCTTGCGAAGCTTCATCAGTAAACGTTCCTTTAAGGCGGGCTCGAACGCGGCGCACCCTATTCGGAGAGTTCGTTACGGTGTGTGAAGCTTCGGTGATTTGGATATGACAGGGCTGTGACATGGTAACGACCGAGTCCGGAACGAAAAAAGGCCACCCATATGCCGGGCGGCCCCTTTTTCAATCGTCCCGGGAAGGCGAATATTAGAAGCGGTATTCGATACCAGCTGCGACCGTGGTGGGATCGAGCGAGTCATGGGCCTTGATGAAGGCGCCCGACCCACGATCATTTGCCCAGGCGTGCATACGCATGAACATCTGCTTGGCATCCATGTTGAAGAACCAGTTGCCCACCAGCTGATAATCAAAACCGACATTGACCGACGGGCCGCCTGTCACGCCGACATTGAGCTTCTGCACGAGGCCGCCGGCGGGGGATACATTGTGGAACCATGCCAGTGTTGCACCAACGCCCACATAGGGGTTGAAGCGCTTGTGGGGGCGGAAATGCCAGGCCAGCGTGATGGTGGGCGGAAGGGCCCAGGCGCTACCGACATCGATACCACCCAGTGGGGTGTCCTTGGCAGCGACTTCATGACGGGTGCTGGCGGCAATCAGGTCGATCGAGATGTTATCCGTGAAGAAATACTCGAACGTCAGTTCCGGCATGACCTGGTTGGTTGTCTTGACGCGTCCGGGAATGGCGGCGCCATTCAGCCAGAGTTTGCTGTCGCGATCCTGGGGGATGACGCCGAGGGCAGACAGACGGATGATGAAGTCACCCTTGCCAAGGCCGATCTTGGTGCTGGAGCAGGTCTTGAACAGGCCACATTCGTCGCCGGAGGACGCACGCGGCGCTGCCATGGCCTGGGCCTGCGGCGCGAGCACCATGTTTGTGGTGACCGGCGCGTTGACGACGGGGGTCGTCTGGGCCTGGGCGACAGGTGCGACAGCAGCTGCTGCAACAAAACCGGTCAGAAGAGCGGCGGAAACTTTCAAAGAGGTCTTCATCGACGTCATCCGTGATTAAACAGTGACGTTCTCTCACCATGCGCTATGATGCAGCGCCTTGATCCATGTCAAACCAGCAAAAGGTGGTTAATGACCGTGGGGAATTGGCAACAGTATGTGACTTAATGTTAATTGAACAAGAATAAGAATGTAAATCGAGGGTCTTTCTTACGATGAATGTGCAGACTAGAGACAGTATCAGCACACTCGGACCCTGCGGCAGCTGCGGGCAGTGTCTGCACTGCGAGGCACGATCGCAGAGTATATGTTCCGTGATCGATCCCGACCAGATGTCACGACTCGCTCAATATTCGCATCGCCTGACGGTCCCATCTGGGCGAACCTTCATACAGGAAGGGGAGCCGGCCAGCGATTTTTTTATCGTTACGGCAGGCCATGCCAAGATCTTTACACTTATGCCTGATGGCAGAAGGCAGATTACCGGCTTTGGGCAGGCCGGCGACTTCCTGGGGCTTGCCAGCGGCATGTCCTATGCCTTCAGTGCGGAGGCACTGGGTGCGCTCTCCCTCTGCCGTTTCTCGCGCGCCGGAATGGGTATTTTACGCCGGGAGTTTCCGGCGCTTGAACTGCGGTTGATGGAAGAGGCCTCGCGCGAGCTGGTGCAGGCGCAGCGCCGGATGCTGCTGCTGGGGCGCAAGACGGCGCGCGAGCGTCTGGCCAGTTTTCTGCTGGAGCAGCATTTCCGCTCGCTCACGAGTGAAATTGTGATTCACCTGCCCATGAGCCGTACCGGGATTGCCGATTATCTTGGCCTGACGATCGAGACGGTCAGTCGTACACTCAATGCCCTGCAACGCGAGAAAATGATCACGATCACCCAGGTCACGCAGATCACCCTGCTCAACCTGCCTGCGCTCGAGATTCTGGCCCGTGGCGGATGAGGCTGGCCCCGTTGGCGGACCTGCCCAATTGATGCCTTGACGTAGCCATGATGACGCGGGAGAGAGAACGCTTTCCCGCGTAGAGCCTCATCCTTCAGGAGCGACAGATCATGGACCGTTTCATCATACGTGGCGGCAGGCGTCTTGAAGGCGAGATCGTGATTGGCGGTGCCAAGAATGCCGGTCTCAAGCTCATGGTCGCGGGACTTCTGACATCTGAGCGACTCATCCTCTCCAACGTGCCGAAAATTGCTGATATCGAGACAATGCAAGTGCTGCTGCGTCAGCATGGCATTGCGGTCGAACCGGTCGATGCGGAAGGGCGTACGTTGTCGATTGGTGGCCCGATTACGTCTGTCGAGGCACCGTATGATATCGTTTCCAAAATGCGGGCCTCCATTCTGGTGCTCGGGCCACTGCTTGCCCGCGCTCATGAGGCCCGTGTCTCGCTTCCGGGTGGTTGCGCCATTGGTACGCGCCCTGTCGATCTGCATCTCAAGGGGCTGGAGACGCTTGGAGCAACCATCCGTCTCGAAAATGGCTATATCAACGCCAGTGCACCCGGCGGTCTGGTGGGTGATCGTATCCTGCTGCCCTTCGCCTCTGTGGGTGCGACCGAAAACCTGCTGATGGCCGCGACCCTTGCCAAGGGCCGTACCGAGATTGTCAATGCGGCGCGTGAGCCGGAAATCAGCGATCTGGTCGAGTGCCTCAACCGCATGGGCGCGCGGATCAGCGGGGCCGGCACCGGCACGCTCGTGATCGATGGTGTCGAGGCGCTGACCGGGGCAGAGCACGCGATCATGGCCGATCGTATCGAATGTGGCACCTATGCCTGCGCGGCTGGCATTACCGGGGGTGATCTGCGTCTGATCGGTGGTCGCGTTCGCGATCTCGGAGCGGTCGTGCGTACGCTGGAAGAGGCGGGCGTTGAGGTGCTGGAAGAGGAAAACGCCATCCGTGTGCGTCGTACCGGGGCCCTCAAGGGCGTCGACATCATGACCGAGCCCTATCCGGGTTTCCCGACCGACATGCAGGCCCAGTTCATGGCCATGCTGGCGGTTGCCGAAGGCGCGTCAATGGTGACAGAAACGATCTTCGAAAACCGTTTCATGCACGTGCCCGAACTCAACCGCATGGGGGCTCGTATCAACGTTCACGGCTCTTCTGCGATTATCCGCGGAGTCGATCAACTTTCGGGCGCGCCCGTCATGGCGACCGATCTGCGTGCTTCATTCTCCCTGATCCTCGCGGGTCTGGGCGCACGTGGTGAGACCTCACTCAGCCGCATCTATCATCTGGATCGCGGATATGAAGCAGTCGATCGCAAGCTTTCCGCAGTCGGCGCCGATATTGAGCGTATCCGTGAATAATTGAAGCTACGCTCCCCGTCTCTCAGGAGGGCTAACACGCGACAGGGGGCGCTGCCCCGTACCTCGCCAGACGGGTCCCCTTCTGGGGAAACCCTTCTGGCGAAGATAATCCTTCTTTCAGCGCGCTTCTCAGCGTCCTTCCTTGATCGCTGCCGCAGTGCGCAGGCTCAGGGCCATGATGGCAAGAGCCGGATTAGCGGCCGTGGCGCTCGGGAAAATCGAGTGATCGCTGATCCAGAGATTGTCGATGTCGTGACTGCGACCGAACGGATCCACGACGGAATCATCCGGATCGGTGCCCATACGACACGTGCCGATCATGTGCGCAGCGCGGTCCATCGACCAGATATCCCTGGCCCCCGCCGCTTCCCAGATCGACGTCATGGTGCGGGCCATATGCTCATGCATGGCCTGCTCGTTCGGACCATAGCTGAAGGTGATCTTCGGTTTGGGCACTCCGGCTCGACCGGTTTCGTCGGACAAGGTCACACGGTTATCATCGCTGGGCAGGCAGTCGCCATGCGCGCCCAGCCCGGCCATGTGGTTATAGCCGCGCAGATAACGCGTAAGGTCATCGCCCCACAGGCCGCGCCCACGGGCCACGCCGGTTGCCCAGGTAAGCGGCATCATGCCGAGCGACTGGATCAGGTACCCCCCGGCGAAATCGGCGTCCTTGGGGCGCATCATGTCTTCAGTGATGGTGAGAGACGGATAACCCTTGTTGGGGCGTATGATCTCGTCGAACGTGCCCCAGACCTGAGTGGATATGTGAGCCATGTAGTTGCGCCCGACCTGACCACTGCGATTGGCGAGCCCGGTGTGAAGCAGCAATCTGGCGGTCTCCACGGCCCCTGCCGCAAGGACGAGATTGGCGCATTTCTGCACCCGGTCCTTCCCCTCCTCGCGATACACAACGCCAGTCACGCGCCCTGCCGTATCGCGTTCGATGCCGTGCACGAAACAGTTTGGCCTGATTTCGGCGCCCGCCGAAACGGCAAGAGGAAGGTACGTGACATCGGTGCCTGACTTGGCGCCGTTACGGCACCCCTGATGGCAGGCACCACACCCGGTGCAGGCTTTTCTGTCGCCCCAGTCACGCGTGATCAGCGCCGTAGGGCCATCGGCGTTGCGTATGCCCAGAGCATCGCATCCACGCGCCATGGCCTGTGCGGCCCCATTGCGCTGCGGCGGCGGGTAGGCGTAACGCCGATCCGGCTCCCAGGGGTAACTCTCCGGCCCTGAAACGCCGATCTCGCGTTCGACCCGCTCGATATAGGGCAGCATGGTTCCGAAATCGAACGGCCAGTCGACGCCCTTACCGGTTTCGCTGTGCAGTTTCATGTCGCGCGGATCAATGCGCGGCATGAAGGCGCCGAAATGCAGCATGGAGCCGCCTACGCCCGTGCCGCTGTTGTTACCGCCAAACGCCATCGGGTTGGCACCACCCGAAAGCCGCTCTTCAAGCCAGTAGATCTCGGAAGCCGTTGCCTCGTCTGGCGTATGTTGCTTGGGGTCGAAGCGCGGTCCCGCTTCGAGCGCCACAACTTTCATGCCTGCGCGCGCAAGCTCGGCCAGCAGTGGGGCGCCACCAGCCCCCGTGCCGACGACGACCACATCGACGATGTCGTTATCTGCGAAACGGCGTGACTTCATGATCCTGCGCCTTTCTGAGCTGGCTCCCACGCTTCTTCGACACCTTCTCCCATTTCAGAGAAACCCTGGAAAAAACCGTCGCCGCCATTGAAGATCGCGTCGATGCCAAGCTGAGCCTGTACAGCCGGATGAGAGATGAAGATCTGCACGCAATCGGCGCGCAGATCTGCAAACCAGGCGCGCATCTGCGTGGCATC
Organism: Asaia sp. A2; assembly: GCF_057319415.1. Taxonomy (NCBI): domain Bacteria; kingdom Pseudomonadati; phylum Pseudomonadota; class Alphaproteobacteria; order Acetobacterales; family Acetobacteraceae; genus Asaia; species Asaia sp. A2. The sequence goes on along the minus strand of NZ_JBXWTO010000012.1, from coordinate 71,363 downwards.
CAGCTGCGCGGTTTCGAGCGCGCCCTCGGCCATGGCGTGAATGACCTGATCCTGCTCGGCTGCACCGAGTGCTGCAAAGGCCTTGCCCTTGCGGGAACGTGCATGGACGTCCAGTCCGCTCAGGGCCTGTTCGTAGGCTTCCTGATCGGGCGGCAAAGCCGCAAAGCGCCAGCCATCGCCCGGTGTTCCAAGGCGTGCGTCGATCCGGGCCGCCAGATTGATGCTGGCATCACTCAGTATGGATTGCTGGGGAAGCACGCGGGCCGTTAGTGCAACGAGCGCCTCATACGCACTGGCCGACAGATGACGCGGTACGTAATTGGCATCGCTGGTCTGGGCCCGCTCCTCCATGACCTGACGCGTACGACCCGAGATGCGATCGGAATCAAGCAGAGCCAGATAGTCCGGGTCGATAGCGGGGGGGAGAGATGTCTGGCTCATGGTGCGTTCCCAAAACCGTGATGACGCCTCTAACATGCCTGCAGTATCGAAAGTTGCCAAGCAATGGCTATGCCAAGTTATTGAGAACGCTTCGCAAAAAGGGTTTTGCGATACTGACCCGAGTCGCAGTTGAGCGGAATCACGGGTGATCGGCAGGTGTATCGAGGGGCTACGCTTGATGCCCCGCGGAAGGGACGCGTTCTCTCTTCATGCCTTGACCGGACAGGACACGCAGGAACGGTCCGGTGCGGGCAAGGCCTGAGGCAGGGCCCCTTATGAGGGGCAGGGTATCAGAGACGTGGGGTCGTGACGCCAAGCTGCTTCATGTACTTCCCAGCGCGATCGGCATAGCTCGTTTCGCAGGGCGAGGCGCCCTGAAAGAACAGGAACTGGCAGATACCCTCATTGGCATAAATGCGTGCGGGCAGCTTGGTCGTGTTGCTGATCTCGATGGTGACCTGACCTTCCCATTCAGGTTCGAGCGGGGTCACGTTCACGATGATGCCGCAGCGGGCATAGGTGGACTTGCCAAGGCAGACCACAAGCACATCGCGCGGAATGCGGAAATATTCGACCGTGTGGGCGAGGGCGAAGCTGTTCGGCGGGATGGTGATATCGCCCGTGCGCGTGACGAAGCTGTTTGCCGCAAATTTCTTGGGGTCCACCACAGCGTTGTCGACATCGGTGAAGATCTTGAAATCCTCGCCAACGCGGGCGTCATACCCATAGGAGGAGAGGCCGTAAGAAATGACGCCCTCGCGCTTCTGGGCTTCAACGAAGGGCTCGATCATGCCCTTTTCCTGGGCCATCTGGCGGATCCAGCTATCTGGCATGATGGGCATCGTGAGTCTCTCGATCTGTGGGAAATGAACGGGTTTGCAGGTCTAGCCGCGCAACGGTGGTCCTGCAAACCGGGGAGGGCGGGCGAGGAACCCGGACGCCCGAAATCAGGCGATATGGGTCAGGAATACGACCTGCGATGCACCACCCTCGACGAGGGTCTTGATGGCGTTGTTGAACACCTTGCCATGTTCCATGCCCATATGGGCCTTGAAGGCATCGTCGTCACGATAGGTCTCTTCGACATGGAAGAAATCAGGGTCGGATTCGAGGGTATAGACCACGAAGCGTTCATTGCCGGGTTCGCCGCGCACGTCATCGGCTAGGGCCGTGAGCAGACGGGCGACTTCCTCGCGCTTGCCGGGGAGGGCGCGCATGGTGGCGTAGAGAGCCTTGGACATGAATGGTTCCTTTCAGGAAGAAGAAGTCTCGGTAGAGGGGGCTGGGATGTCCTGGTCCTCAGGCGCCTTGACCGCGCGGTTACGCACCTGGGCCTTGCGGCGCAGGAGGTTGGCACGCAGGGCTGCGGCCTCACGCGTCTGACGCTTGTCGAGATCAGCTTGCGCCTTTTCGGTCAGGTTCGGGCGGGATGGTGTGGTCATGGGCAGTATTCCCGAAAATTGTCCGACAGGCTGCTACCGAGCAGTTCATCATAGACGGCGAGCGTGGCCGATTGCATCTGCCGCGTCGTATAGTTTTCCGCAATGTGATGACGTGCCGTTTCCGATAGCAGAGAGCGGGCGCCCTCGGACAGGGTAAGGATCTGAAACAGCGCGTCGGCCAGTGCCTGGGCATCGTCGGGTGGAATGAGCAGCCCGGTCTGACAGGGTAGGACGGTTTCCATGGCACCACCCTGCGCCGTCACGACCACGGGCCGGCCCATGGCCTGTGCCTCAATGACCACGCGGCCGAAAGGTTCGGGCCGGAGAGAGGGAACGGTCACGACATCAGCCAGCGCATAGGCCGCAGGCATGTCCTGACAGAGCCCGGCGAAACGCAGGCGCTCGCGCAGGCCGAGCTGCGCGGCTGTGGCCTCGATCTCCTTGACATAGCTGTCTTTCGGATCGGCCGGGCCGACAAGCACGGCAAGCCAGGGACCGGGCAGAAGGTGTTGTAGTCGGGCCATTGCCCGCAGGAGAAACAACTGCCCCTTCCAGCGTGTGAGACGGCCCGGCAACATGATGACGGGCGTGCCGGGAGGAATTTGCCATCTTTCGGCAAGGGCCTGGATACGCGCGCCGTTGACGAGGGCGGGATCAAACCGGGCCATATCGGCCCCGCGTGGGATCAGACGCAGCCGGTCATTGCCTACCTGGTAGTCATCACGCAGGCGGGTGGCGATATAGGTGCTGATGGCAATGACACGCGCCCCACGCGCCAGCACCGCATTATAGCGTTTCTTGCCCGGGAAACTGGCCTTGTGCACACCATGCCACGTCGTGACGAAGGGCGTGCGGGTGCGACGCGTTGCGTGCCACGCCGCCCAGGCAGGCGCTCTGGAACGCGCATGAACCAGGTCAATCCTTTCATCATGGATCAGCTGCGACAGGGTGCGGGCATTGCGCAAAATGGCGAGAGGAGATTTCTGATTGAGGGGCAGCTCGATATGGCGGGCGCCTATCGAGCGCAGGCGTGGCAGGAGGGCTCCGCGCGCACTGGCTACCACAGCGCGACCACCAGCGGCGATGATGGCCTCTGCCATTTCCACAGTCCCCTGCTCGATCCCCCCCGTGCCAAGGGCCGGGAGAACCTGAAGGATGTTGGGACGAAGGCGTGACATGGATTGCCGGTAGCATGAAGCGTGCGCCGTCGGGAGGAAAAAGACAGGGCAGCTATCAAAAAAAACCCATGTTGAGGAAGTTGTGACACAGATCAGGCAACCAGGGACTGTGTGTTGTCGTGCGCTGCGCAAGGCGCGGGTAAAAGAAAAAGGCCGGAGGTATTCCTCCGACCTTTTCTACAATTTCCAGAAAACAGGCGATTATGTGCCTGACTTCTGTTGGAAAAGTAAAACTCAGTGCTTGGTATCAGCCTCGTCCGGCAGGGCATAGACAACAAGCTGGTCGGTAACAGGTGTCATCATGAAGTGATGACCACCGGCCATGATGGCTACATATTGCTTGCCGTTGACTTCATAGGTCATCGGGTTGGCCTGGCCGCCTCCGGGGAGCACGTCGGACCACACATCCTTGCCGGTCTTGATGTCGATGGCGCGGATCTGGTTGTCGGTTGCCGCTGCCACAAAGACGAGACCGCCCTTGGTGATGACCGAGCCACCGTTATTCGGCGTGCCGATATTTAAGGGCAGGCCCGTCGGCATGTTCCACGGGCCATTGGCGCGAGCCGTGCCGAGGGGGCGCGACCACAGGACCTTCTTGGTCTTGATGTCGATGGCCTCGATCATGCCGTAAGGCGGCTTGTTGCACATCATGCCCGTATAGTGGTTCCAGAACGGGGTCACGACAATGCCGTAAGGCGTGTCGGCCTGGGCGCCATTACCTTCAGCACCGCCGCCAGCCGGGTTGTAGGTGGGGTTGTCGATCGGCTTCAGGCCCAGCGCATCAGCCTTTTTGCGGGTGATGAGCTGATCGTACATCGGGGTGGAGTTCCAGTTGGCAATGACAATGCCCGATTGCGGATCATAGGCCATGCTGCCCCAGTCGCTGCCACCGTTATAGCCGGGATATTCGATATTCGGCTTGTCGAGTGCAGGCGGGGTGAACTCACCGACATAACGTGCCTTGCGGAACATGATGCGGCAATAAAGCTGGTCAATGGGCGACATGCCCCACATGTCGCTTTCCTTCAGGTCAGGGAAAGCAAGGCGCGGGAAAGCGGTCGACCAGGGCTGGGTCGGGCTGCGCGGATCGTCCGACATCGTGCTGGCGGGCGCAGGCTTTTCGACTACGGGGAATTCCGGCAGCGGCTTGCCTGTTGCACGGTCAAGCACGAAGGTCTGGCCACGCTTGGTGGGTACCAGCAGAGCCGGCGTGACGGAGCCATCGGCATGATGATAGTCGAACTTGGTCGCCTGGGAGCCGATGTCGTAGTCCCAGACATCCTTATGCGCTGTCTGGAAAACCCAGCGCGGTTCGCCTGTCTTGACGTCGAGCGCGACGATGGAGGACGAGACAGCGTTTTCCTTGTCGGTACGCATGGCGCTGTAATAATCGGCGGCCGAGTTGCCGGTCGGGACATAGACCAGACCAAGCTCGTTATCACCGGTCATGGCAGCCCATGAATTGGGTGTGCCGCGGCTGTAGAACTTGCCAGGCTCGGGCTGATGATGGTTGTCGGGGTTGTTGACATCCCAGGCCCAGACGAACTTGCCGCTTTCAGCGTCGTAGCCACGGATCACGCCCGAAGGGGCCCAGCGGCGCTGACCATCAAGAACCTCGTGGTTCACCACAGCGATACCGTTGATGACTGGGGGCGGGGTGGTCATGGACACAAAACCGGGTACTGATTCACCCATGCCCTGCATCAGGTTGACCTGACCGCCAAAGCCGAAGCCCTCGCACAACTTGCCCGTCTCGGCATCGACCTGAATCAGGCGCATGTCGAGCGTGGCTTCCATGATGCGGTTATGGCAGGGCTGGCCTTCAGGGATGGTCGAGGAGGTGTAATAGGTCACGCCCTTGCACGCAGCGGTGTAGGGAATGGAATGGTACTTCACCCCGGCATCATGGCGCCAGATTTCCTTGCCGGTGGCGGCATCGATACGCATCATGTCGTTCATCGCCGAACACATATAGAGCGAATTGCCAACCTTGATGGGGGTGGTTTCGGCAGCCCATTTATTGGCCTGCCCCGGACCAGGCTTGCTGCCTGTGTGATAGACAAAGGCGCGCTTGAGCTTGCCGACATTTTCGGGCGTCAACTGATCCAGCGGTGAAAAGCGCGACTGGTTGGAGTCACGGCCATAAGCGGGCCAGTCTTCACGCGCGGGGGTGCTGTCGATCTGCGGCACAGCGGCCGGAACATCGGCAATGCCGATCTCGGAAATATCGGGCAGATTGGCGGCATTCACGCCAGGAGCCTGCGGCGCGGAAGGTGCGGGGCCACCAAAGCGACCGGCACCTGCATTGTGAGCCTGGCTGACCGGGGTATTATCTTCACCGGGCGTGGAGTTCGATGGCGGGATCTGCGCCAGAGCTACTGAAGCGGAAATCAGGCTGCCAAGGATGGTGGCAGTCATAAGGGCTGGTCTACGCATCAGACGGCTCCACGGGAAACTGGACGAACCGTATCCTGACGACGCAGGACAGGCAGGCTGAGCACGACGAGAATGGCAATCAGCGTAGGACCGAACAGGCGCGGCAGCCAGCCCCACCAGTCAAAGCCACATTCGGCAACGGTCCAGAGCAGCGTGCCGGCCCAGGCGAGAAGGAAAAGATACCCGCCAAGCAGACGGCCCATGGCCATGAAAAGCCCCGAGGCCAGCAGCACGATGCCGCAGATCAGATAATAGGCTGAGCCACCGAGGCTGAGCAGATAGCCACCACCGCCGACAAAGATCAGTCCGAACAGGACAATGAGTATGGCGAGCGCCAATGTCCCCCAGTCGCTGATGCGTCTGGGTCTGGTACGAGACGTCATGAAACCTCCTTGAGACGAGCTGCGGAGACTATCCTGAAGGCAAACAGAACAGGGCAACACATATCAGTGAAAATCATGATACGTCGTGTGAGCAGTATGGTTTTGTGATGGCGCGGTGGCGGGTGCTTTTGGCGAGTGCTGTGCTTTTGCAGGCACTCTGCTGCGCCCGGCCTGCGAGAGAGGGCCCCTCTTTTTCTCAACGCGTTCTGACGGCTTGTTCAATCCGGGAGGGGGAAGGTTGAGCGTATGGCTGAAGTATCATGGGTGCCCGCCTGCGCCTCGGGCCGGTTGGCAGGCAGCGTCTCAGCCGGCGGGAATGGTGATGACCGCGCCGGGCGAATGACTGGTGGCGGCAAGCGCGGCAAGGATCTGCATCATGGTGAAGCTCAGCTTGCTGCGGAAATCGTCATCGCTGATCCAGTACCAGCGGCCCCTGTAGCGCACTTCATCGTAATTATGCTCAGGTGCTGATCTGCCGGAATGAATCACGACATCGGGGCGCGTTTCGATACCAACCGGGCTGATCGTGGGCAGCGTTCGTGTGGCTTTGACGTCCTCTTCTGGTACTTCCATCTCATAGGCAATCTGCGACAGCATGGCGAACATGGAGCGTGTGAGGATGGCGATCTGTCCTGGCACCTTGGGGTAGGGTCCGTAAACGATTTCCGCCTCTTCGGCGTGGGGGTCGAGATGAAGCAGACGGCGTACTTCAGCCTGAATGGTGGTCAGGGCCGGGTCCGAGGTGGCGGTCAGAACGAGATAAGCGTGTTCAGGTTGTGTGCCTGAGGGTTTGTTGGCCGAACCGGTCGGGGGTTGGTCGCCAGAGGGTTTGGGGGCATCGTTCGAGATGCGTATCGTCATGGCGCCCTGGATCTGCAACTGGCGCAGATCATGCAACAGCAGGTAGAATCGTACCGAACCACCGCCCGTGGGGCCGGCGCCAAGAGCGCGGACATTGGATAATCCATCGATCGACTGAGCCGTCAGGCGCAAAAGCGTGTCGATGGGCAGGCCGCCGAGGCTGAGCGGCATGATAACCACCGGCGAGATTGGCCGGATGACGTTTTCTGCATATTGCTGCCCGGTCTCGGGCTGATAGGTAAAGGTCGGACTTTCCTGCAGCGTGGCAGTGCCGCTGCCAAACAGATAGCTCCCCACGCCAGAGGGGAAGGCGTTGAACCCCCCATTGACCGAGCGATTGAGCTGATAGCCTGCAATGACCTGCGTGGTGTCGAGAAAGGTCGGCGGGTCGGCATAGCGTATGCGTATGATGTTAAGGAGCATCGCATGCTTTTCGGCCTCGCCCAGCGCGCGCGAATAATCGAGCTGGTCGTGCGACAGACGTGTCGGCCCGATGGTGATGCAGCCTGTCAGCAGGCAAGGCAGCATGATGGCGCAAAGCGCAGGCAGAAGCGGGCGGAAAAAACGGAGCTTGGTCATGGGCGCTTCCGGCTTAGCGTATCCGTGAACAGGGTTGCCAGTCCGGAATGTTTTTTTTGCTGAAAACATGTGTCTCAAAGCGCCACTCTCATCAATGCTCTCAGCCTCTTATCTCCGGGGGTGGTGTGTGTCAGAAGGCCTGCAGGGCGTATCACGCGCAGAGCCTTTTGCCATTCAGGGTGTTTCAGAGGCGTAAATGGCAGCCAGTCCTTCGCGATAGCTGGGGTAAAGCCAGGACCGCCTAAGATGTTGCTGTGTCAGTCTGCTCTGAACCACGCGCCTTTCTGACCAGAAGCTGCGGGCCATCGGGCTCAGCTCTGCCCAGGCGGCCTCAAGGCTTACTCTGGGGGGGAGGGGATGATGGCTGAGTCGTGCGGCTTCCTCGAACACATCGGCCTGGGGGCTGGGACAGTCATCGACAAAATTCAGGATGCGGGATGAGGCAGGAGAGGCCGTGGCCATTGCTGCAAGCGTGGCACCGGCAATATCGTCGCGGTGGATGCGGCTGAACAGGTGACCGGGTGCATCGACCAGCCTGGCCTTGCCTGAGCGCAGCGTGTCGAACGCCGAGCGCCCGGGGCCATAGATGCCGCCAAGCCGCATGATATCGCAGGCAATCTGGCGGTCGCGTGCAAGCGCCTGCCAGTCCTGCTCGGCCTGCACGCGGGCATGGCTGCGCGACTGACCGGGAGCGACGGGCGTGGTTTCATCAACGCTGCCACCCTGACGGTCGCCATAGACGCCGGTGGTTGAGTAATAGCCGATCCAGCACAGATGGGGCGCCTCGCGCAGCACGTCTTCATAGCGCAGCAGTGCCGGGTCGCCCGCCTCGGAAGGTGGCGCGCTGATCAGCACATGGGTGGCCTCATGCAGGGCCTCTCCGGCGGCATCGAAAGCGAGCAGAGCCGAGTCCGGCTCGGGCGCACGTTTCGTACCGGTCACCTGCCAGCCCTGGGCTTTGGCAGGCACGACAACGGCACTGGCAGAATAGCCCTGACCCAGAATAACGAGGTGAGGTGGCATGAAAGCTCCCATTCGCGCTTGACCGCTGGCGCGATGCCGCGCCAATCACAAGGTATGAAACACGCTTTTGGTGCCTTGGCGATAGGGAGTGGCCTTTGGGCAGGGGGGGCGTTGGCCTATTCCCCGCCGCAAACCCTTGCGCATTGCCTGGCACCGTTACCCGATACCCCTGATCTGGTGCAGGAAACGGCGCAGGACTGGCTGCATCATGGCGGGGGGCGCAGCGCCCATGAGTGTCTGGCGCAGGCTGATCTGGCACTTGGCGCGTATCGGGATGCCGCGACGGAGTTCGAGGGTCTGGCAGCGCCGGAGGCCCCCCCCGCCATGCAGGGTGGAAAAGGCCAGCAAGGGCATGGCGCGTCGGTGCCGGCAGGGCCTGCCTTGCCTTCGCATGCCGCTACCGCGCAGGACGGGCATGGTGGGGACACCGGTGAGCACGCCGTTTTTGCCGAGCAGGCGGCCGCAGCCTGGTTGCTGGCAGGGGACGGAAAAGCAGCGGAACGTGCGGCGCGGCAGGCATTGTCGCATGATCCCGGGTCCCTCGGCCTAAAGGTGCTTCTGGCCCGCAGCCTGTCGATGCAGGGGCATTTTGCAGAAACGATCGCGGCTCTCGGCGCCCTGCCGGGTGCGGGGCTGGCTGCGGCATCCGAAGCCCCGGCGGTGGCAACACAGGGTGCGGCGCCAGACCCCTATCTGGTCGGGGCTTTCGTGGTCCGCGCTACCGCCTATCGCTATCTTGGGCAGAGCGCGAAAGCGATGGCAGATACCAATCGGGCGCTGGCCCTGTCGCCCGATGACGTCGAGGCCCTGCTGGAGCGCGGGATTCTGAATGTGCGCCTGCGGCAATACGAGCGGGCGCGTCAGGACTGGGACCGTGTGATCACCCTCGCCCCGGACGGCCACGAAGCCTACCTGGCAAGACAGGACGAGGCCGTTCTCGACGCCGACCCCGATCAGGACTGACCTGGCGTCAGCCCGAGGTAAAAGCTCATAAATCAGGAGACGGACCGCGTGGTCCGTCGCCCCGGATCTTCGACCTGTATTTTGGTCAGGTAGCGGGTCTGTTCTCAACCATCGCTGTAACATCGTGCCAGTGCGGCGCTGCTTCGGCAGCGCCAAGCCGCGTGGTCGCGAGCGCACCGCAGGCTGCAGCAAAATGCACAGCTTCGTCGAACGGCTTGCCTAGCGTGAGGGCTGCGGCGAGACCGGCGTTGAAGCAATCGCCTGCTGCAACGGTGTCGATAGCCTTGACCGGATAAGGGGGGACAAAGCCTTCCCGATCACCGCTGAGATAATACACCCCTCTTGCCCCCATCTTGACCAGTGCATGGGTGGCACCGAGGGCCTGCAATTTGCGGGCAGCCCGCGCAGCATCTTCTTGCGTTTCAGGGTAGATGCCAGTCAGAAGGCGCGTTTCGGTTTCGTTGGGGGTGACGATATCGAGAGCGCGCCACAGGGCCTTAGGCAGGCCATCGACCGGGGCGGGGGCCGGGTCGACAATCACGAGCGTTCCTGCGCTTTTGGCGGTCTCGGCGATTTCGATTGTGAGGGCGAGAGGAATTTCGAGCTGAAGAAGCAGCACCGATGCTTGTTCGATCAGGGATCGATGGGCGGCGACATCACTGCCGTCGAGCGCCATATTGGCACCGCCTGCGACGGTAATGATGTTCTCGGCCTTTTCATCAACCGTGATCAGCGCAACGCCTGTCGGGTGAGCGGGGTCCTCTCGCAGGGCTTTGAGATCGACGCCAAAAGGGGTGAGAAGCTTGCGCGCCATGGCACCGAAATTATCGGTGCCGGTGCGGCCTGCCATGAAAACGTTCAGCCCGCAGCCCTGTCCGAGACGCGCTGCGGCAGCAGCCTGATTGGCCCCCTTGCCACCAAGCCCAATGGCGTAGCTTGCAGCATGGACCGTTTCGCCCGGATGGGGGATGCGCTCGGCGCGGGCGGTGATGTCGATATTGACGCTGCCGAAGGAAAGGATGTGGGAAGGATTGTCGGACATGGGGGGTTCCTGCACCGGATTCTGGTCCTGCTTGCGGGGCGACACGGGTCCGGGCATGGCCTGACGCCGGGAGAGCAGACAGATGGCGTATCATCGCAACGCGCCCTCGGCTAGGATGGTCTGATGTTTCGTATACTCGTGATCAAGCTCGGCGCGTTGGGTGATTTCGTGCAGGCCTTCGCCCCCTTTGCCGCCATCAGGGCGCACTGGCCCGAGGCAGAGATCACCCTGATGACCACCACGCCGTTTGCACCGCTGGCCAAGGCCAGCCCGTGGTTCGATCACGTGACCGTCGATGCGCGACCGCGCTGGTCGGACTTGCGCGGTGTGATGGCCCTGCGTCGCACCCTGCGCGGGCATGATCTGGTGATTGATCTGCAGACATCAGGGCGCAGCACCCGGTATCAGCGTCTGGCCGGGCAGAGACGCTGGTGCGGGATTGCACCGGATGGGGCATTTTTTCACGATAACCCCTATCGCGATGCCATGCACAGCGTGGCGCGACAGCGTGATCAGCTGGCGCGGCTGGGTGTGCCTGAATTGTCCGGCACGGATCTGGAGTGGCTGGGGCGTGGTGGGCCCGATCTGCCTGCCCCCTATGCGGTCATCGTGCCGGGGGCGGCCCCTCATCGACCCGCCAAACGTTGGCCGGCCCGCCATTATACGGCGCTGGCGCATGAATTGCTCGCATCGGGCCTGCATGTCGTCATGATCGGCGCAGCCAGCGAATCCGGTCTGGCCAAAACGATCAAGGCGCAGGTGCCCGCCATGCTCGACCTGACAGGACAGACCGATCTGCTGTCGCTGGGGGGAATATTTGCGCGCGCCGCTCTGGCGGTTGGTAATGATACAGGCCCGATGCATCTGGCGGCTGCGATGGGTTGCCGGTCTCTCGTTCTGTTTTCCGGTGAAAGTAACCCGCGTCTGACGGCGCCGGTCGGGCGTGCGCCAGGTCAGGTGCGTATTCTAGCCGTTGATGATCTGCGCGGGCTCGACGTTTCCAGGGTTGCGGCCTGCCTTAACTGGGGCCATTAGAACAGCTCAACTTATCTCTTACGCCAGGAGCGCATCTCCATGCCTGCCATTACCCTGCCCGATGGTTCCGTTCGCACGTTCGACGGTGCCACGACTGGCACGGCAGTCGCGGCTTCGATCGGTCCCGGTCTGGCGCGTGCTGCCGTTGCGATGAGCCTGAATGGCAAGCTGGTTGATCTGTCGACCACTATTGCCGAGGATTCAGAGCTGCGCTTCATCACGCGCAAGGACGATATTGTCCTGGAGATGATCCGCCATGATACCGCCCATGTGCTGGCCGAAGCCGTGCAGGCGCTCTGGCCCGGCACACAGGTGACGATTGGCCCCTCCATCAAGGACGGGTTCTATTACGATTTCTTCCGCAATCAGCCTTTCACGCCAGAGGATTTCGAGGCGATCGAGGCCAAGATGCGTGAGATCATCGCGGCCAATGCACCCTTCGAGCGTGAGGAATGGGATCGAGACGCGGCTATTGCCTTCTTCGAGGAGAAGGGCGAGCGCTTCAAGGCGGAACTGATCCGCGATCTGCCCGAGAGCGAGACCATCTCGATCTATCGTCAGGGGGCATGGCTCGATCTGTGCCGTGGTCCGCACATGCGCGGCACCGGCGATATCGGCACGGCGTTCAAGCTCATGAAGGTGGCAGGCGCCTATTGGCGCGGCGACCATCGTAACCCCATGCTGACGCGTATCTATGGCACGGCCTGGCGCGATCAGAAGGAACTCGACGCCTATCTGCACCAGCTGGAAGAGGCAGAGAAGCGCGACCATCGCCGTATCGGCCGTGAGATGGATCTGTTCCATATCCAGGAAGAGGCGGTGGGGCAGATTTTCTGGCACGCTAAGGGCTGGCGTCTGTACACCGTGCTTCAGGACTATATGCGTCGTATCCAGACGCGCTATGGCTATGAAGAAGTGCGTACACCCCAGCTTGTGGACCGTGCTCTGTGGGAAGCCTCGGGCCATTGGGACAAATATCGCGAGCACATGTTCATCGCGACGGTTGAGGATGAGGAAAAGACCCTCGCCCTCAAGCCCATGAACTGCCCCTGCCATGTGCAGATCTTCCGTCATGGGCTGCGCTCCTACCGCGAGCTGCCGTTGCGTATGGCGGAGTTTGGCGCATGTCATCGCTACGAGCCCTCGGGGGCCCTGCACGGCATCATGCGTGTCCGTGGCTTTACGCAGGACGATGCGCATATTTTCTGCACCGAGGAACAGATTGCGGCCGAGACGGCGACGTTCGTTGCGATGCTCGATGAGGTCTATCGTGATCTGGGCTTCGAGAATTTTCGTGTGAAGTTCTCCGACCGTCCTGACGCGCGTGCGGGTGACGACGCGACCTGGGACAAGTCGGAAAAGGCGCTCAAGGAAGCCTGTGCCCTGGCCGGTGTGACATTCGAGACCAACCCGGGCGAAGGCGCCTTCTATGGCCCGAAACTTGAATTCGTGTTGACGGATGCGATCGGTCGCGACTGGCAGTGCGGTACGTTGCAGGTTGATTTCATCCTTCCCGAGCGTCTGGATGCTTCCTATATCGGTGAGGACAGCGCGCGTCATCGCCCGGTGATGCTGCATCGTGCCATTCTCGGTAGCTTTGAGCGCTTCATCGGCATCCTGATCGAGCAGTTTGCCGGCAAGTTCCCGCTCTGGCTGGCCCCGACGCAAGTGGTGGTGGCGAGCATCGTGACGGATGCCGAGCCTTACGCGCAGGATGTGGCTGCAAGGCTACGCCGCGCCGGGCTTCAGGTTGAGGTGGACGGGCGCAACGAGAAGATCAACGCAAAGATCCGCGAACATTCGCTTGCCCGTGTTCCTGTCATTCTCGTCGTGGGGCGCCGCGAGGCGGAAGAAGGCAAGGTGGCCATGCGTCGTCTGGGCGGCGCAGCGCAGGAAATTCTAGGCCTTGAGGAAGTGGTCACACTTCTGGGCGAAGAAGCCAAGGCACCCGATATGCAACGTCTGCAGGGCTGAAACGCAGCATACAGGTGGGAAAACCTTGCAATCCCGGTGCTTCGTCACTATGTCGGGGCACCGGCCTTCACGCAAACAAGCCGTTAATTTCGTCACGCTAAGGTGATGAAATTTATGGCCGGGTTGCGCGTATTGAAGTGCCGACAAGCACAAGATCTGAAAACGTCGACAGGAGACGACCATAGCTAGACCACCGATGCAGGCCGCACCCACCCGTGAAGGGCCCCGAGTTAACGAGGAAATCCGTGTTCCTCAGGTGCGCTTGATTGACGCTGACGGCGAAATGGCTGGCGTCATGACAACGCGCGATGCTCTTGCTCGCGCTTATTCGGTCGGACTCGACCTTCTGGAAATCAGCCCGACGGCTGAGCCGCCGGTCGTCAAGATTCTTGACTACGGCAAGTTCAAATACGAACAGCAGAAGAAGAAGAACGAAGCGCGTAAAAAGCAGAAGGTCATCGAGATCAAGGAAGTCAAGGTGCGCCCCAGCACCAATGAAAATGACTACCAGGTGAAGCTGCGCGCCATGAACTCCTTCCTTGCCGAAGGCGATAAGGTCAAGGTTTCGCTGCGCTTCAAGGGGCGTGAAATGGCCCATCAGGAGCTTGGTATCAAGATGCTTGAGCGCATTCGCATCGAGATGGAAGACAAGGCCAAGGTCGAGCAGATGCCCAAGCTCGAGAATCGTCAGATGATCATGGTGCTTGCGCCGCGCTGAGATGCTTGCGTAGCGAGTCCTTGAAGAATACCAGAACCCCGGCTCAGGCCGGGGTTTTTTTTGGCCTGAGGCCGGGTCGGGTGCCTTGCCTATGCGCATGAAAGGCTGCATGCCATCGCCAGCAGTGTATTGCCTGAAATAGTGCCCTTTCCAGAGAGTCTTTGCGGGCGAGTGTCTGGCACAGCGCACGTTTCTGGTGAGCTACCCGGGTGGGTGGATAGGGCGTAGGCCAATGATCTCGGGTCCCTGGTTAGCTAACGAACCCATAGTAAAGATTCAAAACGTAACATAATTATTTTACGTTCGTACCGGGGCAGGCCGACTCATACCGCAAGACTATTGATAGTCGATAACGAATGGTGCGGAGGCGCTTAACGGAATTTGACATCGATAACATGCCAATATGTTGGGAATACAGATTGCTTCATTTTTTCTAGATTGGCGCCATCGATCTGGATCTATAAACATAAAAAGTAATCCAAAAATTACAACTAAATTCCAAGTGTCGTTCTTCTATCGCGATGTATATTAAGCTCACAATTCGGTGAGAAATTTGCCTTGGAATTAAGACAATTTAAATGATCGCAGTGCAGACTGTAAGGGATACAGGGCGTGCACTCTATTTAACGAAAAGAAAGGGTATGATTTACGATGGGGACTAGTAATTCTGGAACCAATGCCAATATTTACACTGACCCTAGTGTAAGTGGTCCCAATCTGCCGATGAACACTCAGCAAGTCGTTAATGGGCAGATCATTTACAATAAGAGCCTTTCCGAGCTCGATGGCGGCCAGTCACCTGACTGGGCAATCATCCAGTGGAACCAGGCGACTGCCTTCAATCCTCTCAGCGGTGATGACTCCCGCGTATGGGATAGCAATTTCGGCTACTCTGTCGGTCACTGGACGCAGGGATCTGCCACGTCTGCTCAAGGCAAGACGAGCTACAACGTCTATAAAGATCCGGATAATGGTCATTACGTCTATCAGATGGCGGCTCAGGGTGGCCATCTGCTCGATGTACAGCTTGCTGCGGTGAAAGCAGTTGATGGACAGTATTCATTTAATCATCAGATCACGGCGTCTATGACGCAAGGTATAAGCAATTATTCCGGCACCACGGGCTCTTATCAGGCCGGTATCAACTTTACGATCAATTATCATGGCCCAAACATGAGCTTTGGTCTGTTCCTTCAGTTCGAGACAGTCGATTACAAGGGTGTGCCTCAGACCTATGTTGCGATCACGCCATCGCTTGGCGGCTCGATCTTCAACTTCACAGGCACGCAGGCTGACTATATCAACCCCACGCTCACCGCCAATAACAATGTCATGTATCAGACGACTGTCGATGTAAATCAGGGATTGATGGCGGCAATCAAATCGCTGGTTGGCGCCCGTCCCGATCTTGCCAGCGACCTTGAGAATTTGAGTAACTGGTATCTGAGCGGCTGCTACATTGGTGTCGAGACAATAGGTACAGGTCAGTCCACAGATGTAACTGGAAACTACAATGTAGAAGATCCGTTCATTACTTACGATACAAGCAAAAATGTCTCCTATGCGGACCGATCGACTTCGGCCAAGGTCGTATCGATCGTGCCAGAGGACGATGGATCAACAAAGACAGTCAGCGAGGTTTCCATGCCCAATCTTGTCGTCAATGGTGTCAACAATACTGTTTATGTGCCTTACACCTCCGGCGATACCGCTGGCACCATGGCCAAGTCTTATGCATCAAGCATCCAGACCTTGCTCGCAGCGGGCACGCTCGATAACAGCATTCTGTCGACTGGCTCGAACAACTATATATCGTCACAGAAGGCATCGCAGGCCATTGTGGATAGTGCGGGCACTTATGGCGTATCGGGTAACTATTCCAATATCGTTGTGGCTTCCACGGATACTGAAACGCTGAATGGCAGCACCACGCTCGACACGACGCAGAACTCAGCCAGCTATCTGAATATTGTCTCTGCCAACCAGTTTGGTTCGACCGTGAAGGTTGGCAACAATTCCGGCAGTTTTGCCGCCACTCAGGGCAATAACGTATTCAATGCCTCTGGCTCGAAGGGCAAGTGGAACATTGCGACGGGTGCCGGTAATGACACCATCTATGGCGCACAGGGAACCAACACCATAACCGGTGGTACGGGCAACAACCTGATCTATCTTGGCGGGTCAAACAATTTCGTCAATTCCATCGGGCAGGACACGATTTATGGTGCCGCAGGGGCCATTGATACCGTGTCATTGCAGGGGGGGAATTCGACGGCCGCGCTCAAGACCAATGCGGCTGTGATGGATTTTTCCAGCAAAAACAAAATTACCGTGGGTGATAACAGCACGGTCTATGGTGGTACCTCATCGGTGGTTAATGTGAGCGCGGGCTCTGCCACGGTCACGGGTACTCAGGGTGATACGATTTCGGCTGCCGGGAATTTGCAGGTTGTGCATGGCAGTGATCAATCGATCAGCGTGAGCGGTGCTCTCAATTTCATCTCTGGCACGGGCAACACAGCTATCTCCGCCGGTAGCGGCACGATCTTCGGCGCTGATGGCCTCACTGCGACGCTCAGTTCGACATCGCGTCTGCTGTTCACAGCCAATCAGCCCTATACCACTGGAACACAGACCATTGACGGTCGCAATGTGGCAGGAGGATTGTCGGCATGGACTGGCGCCGGTCAGCAAACCGTCATTGGAGGAACAGCGTCTGACCAGATCTATTTTGGCACGGCTTTTACAGGAACCTCTGACAGTTCGGCATCTGCTACGGTTACAGGAGGCTCGGGCGCGGGTAATCTTTTCGGTATGTTGAATAATCACACGGCAGGTAATTTCACGATTACCGATTTCCGCGCTGCGGATAACAAGTTTTTCCTCTATAATTACAAGCCATCCTCATCCACGGCTGTGGCGCAGAGCATTTTGAATACTGCAACAGTGTCGGGGGGTAATACTTCGGTCATGATTGACGGCAATGCCAAGATTACATTCATGGGCGTTACTGACCTCAAGACCAGCGATTTTACAATCAGCTGATCGACTACCGTCTTTTGTCCTCCTCCCTTCACCGCTTTGGAGGAGGACTCAGTTGGCGTTCGGACAGGGCGCTCGGGAAAGCAATCGATTCCTTTTGCGTGGCCGCATGCATGGTGGATACCGGGCCTGATGCTCGTGCGCCGTTTAAACCCGACAAATGACGCGTTGCTGCCTGAGGGTGCAGCGCACCTTTGTGAAATATCAAGGGGTTGGTGGCGGAGAGAGTGGGATTCGAACCCACGGTACGCTATTAACGTACACACGCTTTCCAAGCGTGCGCCTTAAGCCGCTCGGCCATCTCTCCAACGCGGGCGGACCATATCAGTTTTTATGGGGTGCGCAAGGGCTCCGATACGCGGCGCGAGCATTTTCAATGAAGTTTCGTATCAGTGTCGTCGATTTTTCTCCAGGTGCTGTCTCAACGCCGGATGAGACATCAACGAAAGCTGCGCCACTCTCTGCAATCGCCGGTCCGACATTGTCCGGCGTCAGGCCGCCGGCCAGCATCCACGGCAAGGGTGCTTGCCAGTCCCGCAGAACATTCCAGTCGAGCCGCAAGCCGTTCCCGCCAGGGTTTGCGGCAGAAGCAGGGGCGCGAGGCTCGATGACAAATCCGTCGAGATCGTCGCACGAGGGGAGGTCTGTGCGTGTGCTGACAGGGCACGAAAGCCAGACAGGTCGCCCGAATTTTTGACGTATGGCACGTGCCCGCTCCGGTGTGTCATAAATCTGGAGCACATCGAGAGTGCAGGTCGCCAGTGCTTCGGCAATGATCTCGTCGCTGGCCTTGACGAAGAGGCCAACGATCTGCGGCCCTGTTTCGGGCCGTTGCGCAATGAGAGATGCGGCCTGGGCCGGAGTGATATGGCGAGGGGACCGATCAAAAAACACGAGGCCGATCCAGTCCGCGCCAGCCTCGCAAGCGGCTTTGAGGGATCGCGCCTCCCTGATGCCACATATCTTGACCCCGACTGCGCCTTTTGCCTCAGGTGTTCCTCGTCGCGGCGGGAGGGGTTTCATGTCGAGGCCAGTTCGGCCTGAATAGCTGCCGCTGCGGCACCCGGATCGGGAGCCTGAGTGATGGGGCGACCGACTACAATCCAATCCGCGCCGGCCTGCGCGGCTTGTCGGGGCGTCATGATGCGTTTCTGGTCGTTGGCATCGGCTCCGGCAGGACGAATGCCAGGGACGACCAGAACGGGCGCGTCGCCTAGCGCATCACGCAGGGGGGAAATTTCTTCAGCCGAGCAGACAAGCCCGTCAGCTCCTGCGGTCATGGCCAGACGGCCAAGGCGCACAACCTGCTCGCGTGGCGTGGCCGGTACACCGCTCTCACGCAGTGCTGTCTCGTCGATGCTCGTCAGAACGGTCACGGCTAGCAGGGTCGGTCGATGGAGGGGGGGGTAGCCGGCATCGATCGCCTGTCTTGCTGCTGCGATCATGGCTGCGCCGCCGCTGGCATGGACGGTCAGGAGCGAGGCTCCGATCGGCGCAAGGCTGCTCAGGCCCTTTGCGACCGTATTGGGAATATCATGCAGCTTGAGATCGAGAAAAAGCGGGTTCCTTCCCGCGACCTCACGCAGGGCGGCAAAGCCCTGAGCATAAGTGAACTCCATACCGAGCTTGATGGCATCGACATGTCCGTCGAGCACCTTGGCCCACTGACGCGCCTGGTCCAGGCTTTGTGTGTCAAGGGCGGCGATCAGGCGGGTACGTTTCATGAAAACTGTCTCGACGAGGGTCTTGTAGAAGGAATGTGTGCGTGTGTCGGTTCGCTCGACAGATCAGGGAGCGGCTGAGCCTGTGACTGTTTGTGTTTCATAGGGAGCACGGCTCGGGTCGGTTGCGATTGTCAGGCGGTCGATACGCTGATGAAGGTCGAGCACCTGCGTTTCAAGGGCACGCACCTGCTGTTCGGCCTTGCGGGCTCGTGAGCGCTGCTTGATCTCGCCGATGAACATCACGAAACCACCAATGAGAAAGCTGGCAGCTCCCACACCCAGAACCAGCATGCCCACTGAGAACTGCCAGCCATAGGAAACGATCCATAAAGGCTGCGCATCGGGGTTGCTCAAAGCAAAAGTGATGAGAATGACAAGAAAAACGACGATAACGAGCAGGCGAACCATCACAAAGATCCCTTATTTCCGGGTTATCGGCGCAAGAATTTCGTGCCGCGCATTCATCGTATCGCCTTAGCCCGGGTTCCTGTCAGCGGCAAGGTTTGTTGCTTTTTCTTGACCTGGAGCCAAATGACATGGTGCCGTGGCGAGCCGCTCATGGTCCTGAGGGAGGCTTTGCACCATCATGTCTCAGCTTATCATGTTCCGCCCGCCCTTGCCGAACGCGGATCGGTTGTGGGCCGTCATGGCCTGGCAGGGGCGACGCAGTCGTATTGCCAGTGTGCATCCCACGCGTGAGGCTGCCCAGGCGGATTGTGAGTGGCGTAGTCGTCAGGTGCACGAATATCGGCAGTTCCTTGCAGCCGAGCAGAAAGCGCCGCTACGTTATGATGTCAGGCAGATCGGCCGGGCAGAGCTGCCCCGACGCTGGTCGCCTCTGCCTGCGCTGGGTTTTCTGCGCGGTGAAGTTTTTTGAGCAACGCCGTTCATTCTGAGCAGGGTGCCGAGGAAATGTCAGCCGGGGCAGGGCTGAAACGTTGAATGGACGGTCTGTTTTAAAACGTGACCAGCGCTTGAGTCTGGCAGGCTTCGTCTGGTCTTGATCGCCAAGTCATGACAGAAGCACTGGCGCGCTATGCTTGTCGTTGGCAAGCATAGACATGGAAAGATACAAGAGGAGCGGGACGTCATGTCGAACAGCGAAAGCAAGGAAACATCCGGGCGTACCGATCAGGCCGCCCTTGAGACATTGCTCGTCTCTGGCACGCAATATCTCAAGTCCTCCACAATTGCGTCGATTGGCGCTCCGGAGGTGTTCTTCAGTCTGCCAGCAAGGCCGCATATCGGTTTGCGCATTGATGTAAACGCACGTCAACTCGCTGAGGATCAGCCGAATTTCGAGGTCAGTCTGGCACTTCAGGGGATGGGGTATCGTACGGCACCAACCCCTGAGGCGCCTGAGCCCGACGCACTCTACAAGATTGAACTGGTTTATTCCGGGCTATTTACGGTGCAGAATGCTCGCCCCGATCTTCTTGAGGCGCTTCTTCTGGTCGAGGCACCGCGCCGGCTGTTCCCGTCTGCCCGTCATGTTCTGCTGAGCCTGATTCGTGAAGCCGGTTTCCCGGTCGCCAATATCCAGCCGGTGGATTTTCATGCGCTTATGCTGAGCCGCCGTGCCCAGTCCTGAGCTACCCACGCCTTGAAAAGACCGGACCGGTATGATGACCCAGACCCTCAATATTCTCGCCGCGATCGGACCTGGTGACGAGCCGCAATCCCACGTCCCACTCTGGGCTGTTTTCGACCCTCAATGGTACCGCGCGCGTTATCGCGATGCTGTAATCCGCATGACCGGTGGGCTGCCGGACGATCGCGGGCTTTACGAATTCTGGCTGCGCGACGGTGCACGTTATGCGCATTCGCCCAACCGGTTCTTTGACGAGATATGGTACCGCAGGGCACATTTCGATGTCGAAAACGGTATCAGGATGGGTGTTTTTGATTCCGGCTTTCAGCACTATTGCGAGACCGGGCATCGTGGGCGGTCCTGCCACTGGCTATTTTCGGAAAGTGGCTATTTTGGCCTTAACCCCGATCTGACTCCTGCGCTTGTGCGGCAGATGGGTTTTGCTAACGGCTATGATCATTATCTGTCGATCGGTCAGAAGGAGCGGCGTGTCAGTTCGGCGTTCTTCGCGCCTGACGTCGTGCGTGCCGAAATTCTTCAGAGGCGTCTGCCCTATGACCCAGGGACTGGCGAGTTTTCAAGGGTGCTACTTGGTGCCGATAGCGCTTCATTGCGGACCTCCTGGTACTTCGATCCGGTCTGGTATCTGGAGCAGTATCCGGATGTCAGCACATTGATCACGCAGGGAGAATATGCCTCTCCGCTGCATCACTATCTTTCGAACGAGAATCCTACTGCCTTCTGCCCCAACCCCTGGTTTAATGAGAGTTTCTATCTTGCGCGCTACGAGGATGTGAGCCAGCAGGTGCGCGCACGCGCTCTGCGGAATGGGTATGAGCACTTCGTTCATCACGGTGTTTTCGAGGGGCGCAGCCCCGATGAGGGCATCAATTTCGCGCCTGTATCTCTTGAAGGCGATATGCCGGGCTGGAAGGTCATAGGCGATAACCCTTATGTGCAACTGATCAAAAGGGCGGGGGAAGAAGAGGCGTGCGTTGTATCTGATCCGCCTTCGATGCGTGCGCTGGCATCTTTGCAGGCCCTGCGCGGAGAGACGCTTGTGCCGCTTGTCGCACGATCCCCGCTTGATTTCCGCTATGTCGGGCGGCCCGATCTGAGCGTTATCATCAATGCACCGGCCACATTTCTTGATCTGATACAGACCCTGGCCTCACTGCATGAGGCTAATTGCGGCGCAATGCAGGTGATCCTGCTTGGCGGGCACGCCCGTGATGAAACAGCTGATATCACCCGCTATGCCTATGGTATCGAAGTGATTGCCTCCCAGCAGTTGACCTTGCAATCAGGGTGGCGAAAGGCCGCCGCCGCAATTGCTGCGCGCAGGGTATTGCTGATTGATCCGGGCACCACGCTGTTTGCGGGGGCCCTGCAAGCGGCGCTGCTGCATTTCGAAATGCCGGAAGTTGTGGCCGTTGCGCCCCAGTCATTGGGGCTCGACCTACGCGTCATTGAAGCAGGGCTTTCGGTCGCCCGGGATGGAAGCTGCATGGCTTATGGCGAGGGTGCCGTGGCCTTCGCGCCAGCGGTGGATTTTGTGCGGTCCTGTGATGGTACGGGAGGGGGTGCCTTGCTGTGTCGGACAAGCGCCCTGCGCTCCATTCCGGAGCCGGATGAGGTGCTTGCAGGGCTTCGTATCGCAACTCACGTATGGGCCGGGTTGTGTCTCTCCCTGCGTCAGGTCACGCGCACAGGGCAAATCCGATACGATCCCAATTTCATGGTGTGTGTAGCACAGCGCGAGCCCGGAGCGATGGCTTTGATCGCACGGGAAACCCTTGTCCTGCGACGGTATTTTGCCGAGGTGCTGCGTGGCAATCTGGCGCATCGTCCGATTGACTCCGATGTCTTGCACAAGCCGGCCCGATGGGGGCAGCGTGTTCTTGTCATCAAGCGGGCGATCCCCGCAGAGCAAGACGCGCAGCGGACACGTCTTGCATCGTTGTGCGGGACTCTTGTGCGCCTCGGCCGACAGGTAACGGTTTTTGTACTCGACGAACACGAAGCCTGTACGGGCAGGGCCAGGGCGGCTCTGCCCGAGGATGTGGAATATCGGCGCGGTGGCGTGGATGATCTGGCGCAGCTTTTCGAGCAGCGGCCGCGTGGTTTCGACAAGGTCTGGATCATGGGCGGCCATACGCTCAATGCGGTGATCGATCTGTGCAACGAGAAGGCAGCGCTGCTGCCTGAAGAGGGATTGATCCTCGATCTCCGCTGGCTTGAAGCGGCAGAACGTCGTTCCAATGCCCGCAAGGTGCAGGTGGCACGTCACGAGACGGATGAAGCAGGATTTGCAGAGGCCTTGGCCGAGGAAGTAGGCAATGCCTGGTTCTGTCATCAGATCGTCGTTGCGGATGCAAGCCAGCGGGATATTCTGGGCGCGATCGGCGTGACAGTCGTGACAATCCTGGGTGACGATCTGACCTGTCGGGAAAGCCCCGGTTTTGATGAGCGGTGCGACCTGCTATTTGCGGCGCAGCCGGCTCTGGTAGCGGGTTATAGCGCTGCATTTCTGAAATGGTTCGTACGCGGCGTGATGATGCGCCTCCATGATCGACTGTCAGAGCCCGTCAGGCTTATCCTCGCCTGTGAGACGACGCAGTCTTACGAACTGGCCATGATCACGCATTATCAGAACGTGGCCCCGCTTCTTGAGGGGCAGGGAGATTTCCAGGCTCTCGCGGCGCACTGCCGTCTCATGATTGCGCCCGATACTTGCGATGGGTCGGTGGCTTTCGAGCGCCTGAGCGCCGGAGCCTGCGGGCTGCCTGCCGTAACGGTGGGCGACCAGCCAGTTCCAGGAGCGCAGACAGTGGCGCTCGATCTGGACGCATTTGCAGAGGCGATCATCACCCTTTATCAGGATCGGGAGACATGGCAGCGTCTGTCCGACGAGGCGAGGCAGCAGGCACAAGCGATGACGACCGTCTATCGCGACACGCTTGCCTCCTTGTTGGGGCAGAGCTTGGTAAAGGAAGAGATGCGTGACTGACAGCACGGCAGCGGTATTGCAGCAGGTCGATCGGGATCTGGAGAAAAGTCTGGATCGTCTTTTTACCTTCCTGCGCATACCGAGCGTTTCGGCCCAGCCGAAACATGCTGCCGATTGCAGGGCCGCCGCCGAATGGCTGCGTGAGGAGCTTTCAGCCCTCGGGTTCGATGCCAGCGTGCGTGAAACAGCCGGGCACCCGATGGTTGTGGGGCATGACCAGACAGCGTCATCTGGCCCGCATGTGCTGTTTTATGGCCATTATGACGTCCAGCCTACGGACCCGCTCAATCTGTGGAAGAGCGATCCCTTTGACCCCGCCATTGTGACAGAGGCCGATGGCCGAAAGATCATCGTGGCGCGTGGTGCATCGGACGACAAGGGACAGCTGCTTACCTTCATCGAGGCCTGCCGCGCCTGGAAAGCCATCAAGGGCGATCTGCCGTTGCAGATCTCGATCCTGATCGAGGGTGAGGAAGAAAGCGGCGGGGCCAATCTGATGCCGTTCCTCAAGGCCAATGCTGCGGAGCTCAAAGCCGATGTGGCGCTGATTTGCGACACCGGCATGCCCGATCGGCGCACACCGGCGATCACGACGGGTCTGCGCGGTCTGGTCGGTGAGGAAGTAGTCATCGACTGCGCCACGCATGACCTGCATTCAGGCATGTTTGGTAATGCAGCGCGCAATCCTATCGAACTGCTCTGCAAGGCGCTTGGCAGTGTGCGTGACGACAAGGGTCGTGTGACGCTTCCCGGGTTTTATGATGGGGTGGTTGCGCCGTCCGACACGGTTCGCGCGCAGTGGCGGGCTATTTTCCCGGATGACGCGGTGACACTTGGCCCGGTGGGGCTGTCGAGCGCTGCTGGTGAGGATGGCTTTACGGCCATCGAGCAGATCTGGGCCCGGCCAAGCTACGAGATCAACGGCATTTCGGGCGGGTATGAGGGCGATGGTTTCAAGACCGTGCTTCCTGCCCGTGCAATGGCCAAGGTTTCGTTCCGTCTGGTACCGGGGCAGAACCCGGAGCGCGTGCGTGAGGCATTCCGCGCCCATATCCGATCCGTCCTGCCGGTGGATGCCAAGGTCAGCTTTGCCGAGCATGGTGCATCGAGCGGCTTTGCCGTGCCGGAAGAGGGGCCGTTTCTGAAAACTGCCCTGGCCGCGCTGGGCGAGGAGTGGGGCGTTCCTGCCGTGTCGATCGGTTGCGGTGGATCGATTCCTGTCGTTGCCGAAGTCAAGGAAGCTCTCGACATGGACTCGCTTCTTGTCGGGTTTGCCCAAGATGACGATCGTATCCACTCGCCTAACGAACAATATGGCGTCGAATCCTTTCATAAGGGGATTCGTTCCTGGGTTCGTATCCTGGATGCCTTTTCCACCAAGTGACCCTTGAGGGGGGCATGATGCTGCCTGCACTCACGATGGGCGATCCCGCCGGGATCGGCCCAGAACTGACCGTCAAGGCCTGGGAGCAGCTCAGGACACAGGGCGAAGGGTTTGTGTGGATCGGTGATCCGGCTCTGATCGAGGGGATCCCCACGCAGATCGTGAACGAACCCGAGCAGGCAGGGGCGGTATTTGCCCATGCCCTGCCTGTTCTGCCCGTGTATCTTCCCGGCCCTGTTGTGTTGGGTCAGCCCGATTCAGCCATGGCAGGTCAGGTGATCGCCTCGATCGAGCGCGCAACCCGGCTGGCGCTTGAGGGACGTGTCAGTGCCGTCGTGACCAACCCGATCAGCAAGGCGGTGCTGAAAGCCGCTGGTTTCGGTTTTCCGGGTCATACCGAATTTCTGGCCTCGCTCTGCGGCGTGCCGGGTGAGGAAATCATGATGCTGGCCTCACCACAGCTGCGTGTCGTGCCGGTCACGGTGCATGTCAGCCTGCGCGAGGCGCTCGACAGTCTGGCGACGGATAAGATCGTGCAGGTTGGCAAGGCACTTGCCCAGGCTTTGCGCCGTGACTTCGGGATCGAAGCGCCACGTATTGCCGTGGCTGGACTGAACCCTCATGCGGGCGAGGGCGGGGTGATGGGCCTGGAAGAGCGGGTGATGATCGAACCGGCCATCAGGATTCTGCGCGAAGCTGGCATAGATGCCAGCGGCCCGTATCCGCCCGATACGCTTTTCACGAATCTTGCGCGACCGCTCTATGATGCGGCGCTGTGCATGTATCACGATCAGGCCCTGATACCGCTCAAGACGCTCGACATGGCCAGCGGTGTAAATGTGACCCTGGGCCTGCCCATTGTCAGGACATCGCCCGACCACGGGACAGCCTTTGCGATTGCAGGTAAAAACAGGGCCGATCCGACGAGCCTGCTTTCAGCCTTGCGTCTTGCGCGCGACCTTGGCGCGAGACGTGCCTCAGGCAAGGAAAAAAGACCATGATCCGACTTGGCGTGAATATCGATCACGTGGCGACCGTTCGTAATGCACGGGGTGGCACGCATCCCGATCCGGTCGGGGCGGCTCTGCTGGCAGCCATGCATGGCGCTGACGGCATTACGGCGCATCTGCGCGAGGACCGGCGCCACATACGTGATGACGATATGCAGAGGCTACGTCGTGAACTGACTGTGCCGCTCAATTTCGAGATGGGCGCGACGGAAGAAATGGTTGGTATGGCCTGCGCCTTGCGCCCTCATGCCTGTTGTCTTGTGCCCGAGCGACGCGAGGAAGTGACGACCGAAGGCGGCCTCGACGTGGCAGGCCAGATGAATGATCTACGCGGCAAGGTGGCGAGGCTCAAAGACGCCGGTATCCGTGTTTCGCTTTTCGTGGACCCTGACCCTGCCCAGATCGAGGCTGCCGCCGCAATTGGTGGACAGGTGGTGGAACTCCATACCGGCGCTTATGCCCATGACGACGGCGAGGCAGAGTTCCGGAGGCTTTTTGCAGGTGCGCAGGCCGCCACGGCAAACGGGCTGGAGCTTCATGCCGGTCATGGGCTTACTTACGCCAATGTGGGACGGGTGGCGGGCCTGCCCGGGCTGAAAGAGCTCAACATCGGACATTTCCTGATTGGGGAGGCAATCTTCAGCGGCTTGCCCGCTGCGATTGCCCGCATGAAGCAGGAAATCGCGACCGGAGCGCTGTTCAGGGCCGTGGTACGATAACCGGCTTCGATTTGTCGGTGTAGTTCGGCACGGTCTCACCGGACTGCTTGTTGTAGGTCGCAGACGTGCTCTGATTGGGTGCTGCGGGTGAATGGAAAGCGGAGACTGGTCCTAACGGGCTACCGCTGACCTTGCGCATGCTGGCCTCAGGCTGTCTGGCGCATCCACGAGTGATGATCGAGCAGATACCGTCTGAGCCGATAATCTCGTCGTCATCTCCCGTATAATGCACTTCGGAAACGCGATCATGGTCGAGGCGAATGACTGCCTTGCAACTTGTGCCTGCGCCTCCGAGCGTAACCTGGGTGATATTAAGGATCTGCTGGATTGGAATGAGGGTTGAATCACTGGCCGTAGGCAGGTTCATTGTTCCAACATACTGATAGATCTGAGTCGTATCATTAAGCGTCTTTGTCGACGCCGGAATCCCGGCGCATGCCTGCAGATCATTTGATGTCATGCCGATCATCGCGAGCTGTGCCCTGTGGGCTTCACGAGAGTCAAAATAGCCGCAGCCGGTTAGGCCCATAAGCGGCAGAACGCTCAGGGTGAGACGCAGGGTGGAGATCAAAGATTTTCCTCGATGCGAAAGGGTTTGAGAAAACGCGGAGCGCTTCCTCAGAACAACAAAATTTGATTGAACAAGTTCTGTCTGCCCGCTCGCAACGAGAGATTCAACGGGCGGAATGTAACCTTAACGCATTTACACACGACTCGCGTTGCAAGGCATACATGACGTCATGCGTGGCAGTGACCGCTGAATGGATCTGATGTTTCCATCGTGCTTCGCCCCCGCCGCATACGGCCAGCCCTGAGTAGGGGCTGTGCGAAATGGGAGAGAGAACAGCGAGACCCGAAAGGGCATCGACTTGCAGGCGGGTGCGAAGTGCCCGCTGCATGGCGGCTTTCTCCGACCGCGGCGTGTAGTCAAGCAGGGCACGTAATGTCCCGGCGCTCAGGGCAGGATCATTCGCTGCGACATCGCGTTCTACGCTGGTCCAGTTATGATTGAGTGTAAGAGACCATGCTGCGGCTCTCGGACCGTCACTGGAAATTTGCCTGGAGAGAGCTGAGCCAAAATGGGCGGGGATCCCCGCGGCATGGGCAGCGCTAAGGGGCGCGACTGCAAAAATCGCAAGGGCAAAGAGGACGCGATGCATGGCTTTCCCTTAATAATATGGCCTCTTGTCGATGACGATGGCGTGAAGCCTGCAGGTCAATCATGGCAGTATCGTGGCCTGAGGAGGAAATTGTGCGATACGTGAAAGATGGTTTCACAGGGGGGCTGGATGCTCTACAGATCGCTCAACCTGTAACCCCCCAGGAGCTAACATGTCTGCTATTTCCGCCTCTGAGTTATCTCGCCTGCAAACGACATTGCGCCGTCTGCTTGGCGCATCACAACTGACGATCAATCCTCCGGCACGGGCTGGCCACACGGTCGAGCTGGCTGTGAATGGCGAAGTAATCGGTACGGTGCACCGGGATGACGATGAGGGTGAGGTCTCCTACGCGATCCACATCACCGTTCTTGAAGAAGATCTTCCCCCGGCCTGAGCTGCCACGGCTTGCCGGCTGGTCCCCTGTGTCACAGGTGTTCAAACCCGTGATACAGTTGGGATCTGGCATCGGCAGGCGCTTGCCAGGGTGACTGTCCATTCCATGGCCGTGACAGGTATTGATGAGCCTCCCGGCCATCCAAGGTGCGGGCCGGACGACCGGCCGGATGTCACGGGGCCTGGCTTGCTGCCTCAGTTTGGCCTCTGTCCTCAATCATGCTGCTGGCAGTGTTTTAATCAGCGGGAGCAGGGCTCCCGGCGAAGGTGGCACCTTCACACCTTATATGCCCGAGATGCTCAGGCCTGGGTGAAGTGTCTGCATCCGGAAAACGGCACCGCGGCTTACGCCGGTCATCGCGTCGCCTTTCCCATGTGCAAGCCTGGCGTAAGAGGATTGTTTTACCCATGGTCGATTCAAGGCCGAGTTCTGTTGCCGTTATTATCCCTTTTTACAATGGCTCAAGATATATCGAGCGCGCCATAGAGAGTGTTCTCTCCCAGACCATTCGGGCCGACGAGTTTCTGATCATTGATGATGGATCAAGCGAAGCCGAAAGCACGGCTCTGGCTGAAATTGCCGAACGATCCGGTGTTATTGTGCACCGCAAGGGAAATGGTGGACAGGGCAGCGCGCGCAACCTTGGCGTTTCCCTGACGAACTCGGCCTATATCTGCTTTCTCGACCAGGATGATTTTTTTCTCAAAAACCATATCGAGCTTCTTCTGGAGCAGGTGCGGGTAGAAGATCCGCATTTTGGCTGGGCCTATGGCGAGTTGATGGAGGGTGACGAGGACGGGCATATTGTCGCCACGTCGATTGCCGCGCGTTACAGCAAACATCCGAAGATTTCGATCGAGGATCTCCTCGAGCAGGATATGCATGTCCTGCCTTCAGCCTCGATCATCAGCCGGACAGCGTTCGAGGCGGTGGGTGGCTTTGACCCTCAGTTCACGGGTTATGAGGACGATGATCTTTTCCTCAGGATTTTCCGTGAAGGTTATACGAATTATTTCTTTCCTCACGCCGTGACTGTCTGGTGCATTAACAAGAACAGCACGTCCTACAGCATTCGCATGAGCCGCAGCCGGATGCGGTATATAAGCAAGCTCTGCCACATGTTCGACTCAGACCCTGAGCGACGCAGTGTTTATGTGCGTGATCTGATCTTCCCGCGCTTCTGCAATCTGATCGCCGGCGAGGCTTTCAAATCAATCTACTTTTCGCGGTACGAGCATGAAAAGCGTATGGCGCAGCATAGTGACGAACTGGTTGGGATGCTGGACACCTTCGCATCCCTGGTGGCGGCCAATACCCGATTGCGCCTTGAGGATCGTTTGAAGTTACGGCTCTACCAGCTCTGTCTGAAGCAAAGGTCACGCCGTATGCTGGTCGTGCCTTACACGATCGCGCGTCTGCTGCGCCGTCTCGGTTTGGGTTTTCGGGCCAGACGCTGATTCTGTCGGTACACGGGCCGCTTTGGCCCCGTCTTTCGTCACAGGTTGGTAGAGAGACAGGGCTGGAGAGAGGAGACAAGTACAGCGCCTCAGCGCAGATCAGGCTGCCTTGGGAAGA
This sequence comes from Asaia sp. A2, assembly GCF_057319415.1. Classification (NCBI taxonomy): domain Bacteria; kingdom Pseudomonadati; phylum Pseudomonadota; class Alphaproteobacteria; order Acetobacterales; family Acetobacteraceae; genus Asaia; species Asaia sp. A2. Next base: position 41,676 of record NZ_JBXWTO010000012.1, on the reverse strand, counting down.
TCCAGTTGCGTGATCTTCCAATGCCACTGCTCGAATTTCATGTGTACAATGGCCGGTTTCTGACCGGGGGCTGTAACGAGCCCGGCCTCAAAGCGCAGAGGTGATACGAAATGAGCTGAAAGTCTGCTGTAGAGCTCGCTCATGCTCAGGGAAGCCGCAGGCTGGTGTCCTGTGACCATCTGGGAGGCGAAGGTCATGAGCAACTCAGGCGTCAGGCGCGTGTCAATCGCGTGCGAGACCGCGCTGGTCGCGAAGGATGATCCGAAATCCGGTAGATCGTCAGACGCTGGCGGTGGTCCGATCAGCGCATCGATCGCCTCGGATTTCAGGCTGGTTGTCAGCGCACTCCAGTCGATGTGCTGGGCAAGGGTCGTCGTGTCATGTGTGCGCAGGGCAGAGGAAAGCGACCAAAGTGCCAGATAGGGCGAAAGCGCATAAATGCAGATAGCGGCAACCATCAGGGCGCCAGCAATATGAGGCAGCTTCCTGCTGGATGGCCATGACAGCCTGTCCGGGAACGTTGCGAGTTCTACGGGCATTCCTGCCGGGGGCAATCCTGCGGGGTCTCTCATTTCTTTTCTCTGCGACTGGCGAAAGGGACGTGAACACGCAGCCTATGCGTGCCTTTATCGATCAAGCCGGTAACAAGCCTGGTTCCGAATGGCAGATGCCTCTGTTTTCTTCACTGAACATCACTATGCTATGGGATCGGACAGGCTCTTGTCATCTAAATCCTGAAAGCCGATGAAGTTTTCTTTCCAGGCCGGAATCCCTTTGCATAATGTCGTCCATTCTGCCCGATCTGACCTTCACCGACGAGGAACTGCACCGCTATTCACGCCATATCCTGCTGCCCGAAGTGGGTGCAGTGGGGCAGGGCAGGCTGCGCGACTCGTCCATCCTTGTTATTGGTGCAGGAGGGCTCGGCAGCCCATTGTCTCTTTATCTCGCCGCGGCGGGTGTCGGTCGTATCGGACTGGTCGATGATGACAGGGTGGAGCTGAGCAATCTGCAACGGCAGATCCTTTTTTCCACGCAGGATATCGGGGGCGGGAAGGCCGAGCGCGCGGCTGGAAGGCTCGGCGGACTCAATCCGGGTATCGAGGTCGTGCCGCACGACCTGCGCGTGGATATCGATAATCTGCGCTCACTTGTCAGCCAGTACGACCTTGTTTGTGACGGCAGTGACAATTTCACAACCCGATACGCGGTAGCTGATTGCTGTCATGCCCTGGGCAAAACGCTCGTTTCAGGTGCTGTGCAGCGCTTTGAGGGCAGCCTTTCCACCTTTGCGCCCCAACGTGGTGGCCCCTGCTATCGCTGTCTTTACCCCGATGCCAATGAAAACGCGGCGCTGAGCTGCGGTCAGGCGGGCATTTTCGGCGCGGTTACGGGGGTGATTGGCACGCTGATGGCGACCGAGGCCCTCAAGGAAATCCTGAATCTTGGGCGCAGCATGAGCGGTCGTGTTCTCATCTGGCACGCGCTGGAGGCGAGTTTCCGCAGTTTCGATCTCCCAGCCGATCCCGACTGTCCGTGCTGTGGCCGAGTGGCAAGGGCCGAGAGTGGGAGTAAGGGCATATGATGCGTGTCATGGGCATTACTCTTGCGGATCGCTCGTTCGAACGGGCTCATCACGCTTTTGTGCTCGCAGCAGGGGCTCTGGCTCTGGGGCGTGAAGTCGTCCTCTTCGGTGGGGGACTGAGTGTTGCGGCATTGTGCCGGGACTGGTCCTTGCTCGACGACGTGGGGCTCGATCAGATGTTTCAGTCGCGCGGGGTTGCTGGCTTCGAAACGCTGCGTTCCGCCATTTTCGAGCTGGGCGGCGAGGTGCTGGCCTGCGAGGCCGGTATGAAAGCGTCAGGTCTGACACAGGCCGATCTGTGCCCCAGTGTGCGTATCTGCGGTGTGACGACGTTTCTGGAACGCACGATCGATGCCCAGATTTTGAGCCTGTGAAGCGGCCCCCCTCTTGCCCCGAACGTCACAACTTGGCACCCATGCACGCATGAAGACATTCCGCATCGTCTACGGCATTGGGCTGGCGATTCTGCTGCCGCTTGGCGCACAGGCAGAAGCCGCGCCCCAGACGACCAAACACGCGACTCACCATCACAAACATGGCACGGCGGCGGCGTCTGCCAGTAGCAAGAGTGCAGCGCATGAGGCCTCGGCGCACCACAAGAAGGTGAGAGGCGCCGGGACGAAAGGGACTGGGGCGACAGCATCGGGCGCAACCGGGAAAACGTCCGCCAGCAACAAGAAAAAGCGCAAGGCTGCACGAGCGTCAGAGGAAGCCCGCGCAGCCCATGCGCGCAAACATCATGTGCGCACGGCGGCTGGTGTTGCAGCAGGCGCAGCGGCGGCGAGTGCCGCAACGGCGGCCACGGCTCAACCTGCCACGCCACCTGCCGGTGACGATGCGGCTGCCGCTGCGCCCGATGCAGCGCCGCAGGACAAGGGAACCAATACGGGCCTGCCCTTGCCGCGCTTTGCCGCAATGCGTGCAGACAAGGTGTTCATGCGCAAGGGGCCGGGTCAGCGCTATCCGATCGAATGGGTCTATCATCGCCGTGGTCTGCCCGTTGAGGTCGAGCGCGAGTTCGATGTCTGGCGTCTGATCGAGGATTCGGACGGTATGAAGGGCTGGGTCCATCAGGCGACGCTCGTCGGACAACGCACTTTCGTGATTCCGGGGCAACCACCCGAGGGTCACGCTGCTGCCGTGGGTGAGGCCTCGGCCAAATCGGGCGACGTGATTGGCAAGGCCGATGCCCGCGTGCTGGGTTATGTGCCGAACGAGACCGAGGCACGCCAGCGCCAGGGCGATACGCTGCTTTACAGCCAGTCGGATGAAAACAGCGCTGTCGTGGCCGTGTTGCAACCCGGGACAGTGGGCACGCTCAAGCTGTGCCCCCAGGGGTCAACATGGTGCAAGGTGGTGGTCAAGGGCTATACGGGATGGCTTCCCAGACGTGTGTTCTGGGGGTTGTTGCCAGGAGAGACGCTTCAGCCTAGCTGAAGCTATGATATGCAACGTGCAGCAAATGGATCGGAAATCAGTATGACGTCCTCACCTCAAGCAGCTTCGGCCCATGATACGGCAGCCCAGGGTACGGGAGTGAAGAAAGAGGCCGAACAGCGCCGCACGAAGATCGTTGCGACCCTCGGCCCGGCCTCCTCCACGCATGAGATGATCCGTACCCTGGCGCTGGCCGGGGCTGACGTGTTTCGCCTGAACTTCTCGCATGGTTCGCATGAGGATCATGCCAAGCGTCACGCCACCATCCGTGATGTTGAAGCCGAGCTTGGCCGCCCGCTGGCCATTCTGGCCGACATGCAGGGCCCCAAGCTGCGCGTTGGCACCTTTGCCGATGGCAAGGTGGAACTGATTGAAGGTGCCCGCTTCCGTCTGGATCTAGATCGTACGCCGGGTGATGCCCGTCGCGCCTGTCTGCCGCATCCCGAGATCATGCGCGCCGCTGAGCCCGGCAGCCGCCTGCTGCTCGATGACGGCAAGATGCGACTGCGTGTGATCTCCTGCGACGAAACGCATATGGAGACCGAAGTCGAAGTCGGTGGCTGGCTGTCGGAGCGCAAGGGCGTGAACGTGCCTGACGTTGTGCTGCCTATCCCGGCCCTGACCGAGAAGGACCACAAGGATTTCACTTTCGCGCTCGACCTTGGTGTCGAATACGTGGCCCTTTCTTTCGTGCAGCGCCCCGAGGACGTGCAGGAAGCCAAGGACATTGCCAAGGGTCGCGCCTGGATCATGACCAAGCTCGAAAAGCCGCAGGCCATGGAGCGTCTGAGCGACATCATCGCACTTTCTGACGCTGTGATGGTGGCGCGTGGCGACCTCGGTGTCGAACTCCCCGCCGAGGAAGTGCCGATCGAGCAGAAGCGTGCCATTCGTGAAGCGCGCTTCCAGGGCAAGCCGGTGATCGTGGCCACGCAGATGCTGGAGAGCATGATCACTTCGCCCACGCCGACGCGCGCTGAGGTCTCTGACGTCTCGAATGCCGTGTTCGACGGCACCGATGCCGTGATGCTTTCGGCCGAGAGCGCTGCGGGCAAGTATCCGCGCGAAGCCGTCGAGGTGATGGCCCGTGTGACGCGTCGCGTCGAGAACGATCTCGAATGGCGCATGCAGGAAGAGGCCCTTCGCCCTGACAGCGATGGCACGACCGGTGGTGCTATTGCTGAAGCCGCCTGGCATGTTGCCCAGTCGGTTTCGGCTGCCGTGATCGTGGTTTATACGCAGAGCGGCCGTGGCGCCCTGCAGATTGCTCGTGAGCGCGCCGATTGCCCGGTTCTGGCGCTGACGCCGGATGATGAAACCGCACGTCGTCTGAATATGGTCTGGGGCGTACGCGCCATGTCCGTGGGTCAGGAAACGCCGGTTTACGGTGTTGAAGGCGTGGTCGATCAGGCGGTCGGTCTGGCCGTTTCCGAAGGCTATGCCGAGAAGGGCGACAAGCTGGTTCTGCTCGTCGGCCTTCCCTTCGGGCAGCAGGGTTCGACCAACACCCTGCGTGTTGTCACGATCTGATCAGGGTCAGGTGCGGGGCTCTGCCCCGCGCCCGGGACAGGGCGCAGTTCCTGTATCCCGATTGGCATAGGCAGGTTCTTGAAGGATGAGTGTCCGTCGGTGGCGTGTGGGGCAAGGCCCCACGACTGCCAGGCGTACGAGCCCAATGTGCCTGCGGTGGCATCGTCCCGCACTCCAATAAGAGCTACTCCCCGCAGGACCTGATTTATTCAAACAGGTTTCCAAGGGACGACCGTCCTTTGGTGGGGTATGGGGCAACGCCCCATGATTACGACCCACCATCCCCTACACTTGCCAGCAGGCAGAGGCTCAGGCCTGACGATTTTCGAGCAGGGAACGGCGGATGCGTCGACCGCGTGAAATCGTGTCGACGATGGTTTTCTCGTCACCCTCGCGAATGGCCTTGGCCATGGCGGCGGCGTCCTGACTGAAACGGTCCAGAACGCTCAGCAGGGCGTCGCTGTTGTTCAGGAAGATGTCACGCCACATGGTCGGGTCTGAGGCGGCGATACGGGTGAAATCGCGAAAGCCCGAGGCGGCGAAGTCCAGCACTTCGGCACGCATGTCTTCTGCCAGCGTATCGGCAGTGCCGCAGATGGTGAAGGCAATCAGATGGGGCAGGTGGCTGACCATCGCGCAGATCGTGTCGTGATGATCGACATCCATGATCCGGATACGGGCCCCCATTTCACGCCAGAAAGCCGCGAGACGGTCGATATCGGTCTGCGGGGCGTGGGGGGCCGGCGTCAGGAGGCACCAGCGATCCTCGAACAGGCTGGCAAAGCCGGCATCCGGGCCTGAATGTTCGGTACCGGCCATGGGGTGGGCCGGGATATAGGCAATATCGTTGCGCAGATGGGGTGTCAGGGCGTCAACCACGCTACGGCGCGTCGAGCCGACATCGGTCAGGGTCGCGCCCGCCTTGAGGTGAGGCATGATGGCCTCGGCCACCGGGACGATAGCCCCGACGGGCACGCAGAGCATGACGCAATCGGCATCGGCGACAGCTTTGGCGAGATCGGCTGTGATCTCGTCGCCGAGATCGAGGGCGCGTACCCGATCGAGCACTGCGGGGTCACGATCGGCGACGACGAGGCGGTTGACCAGACCGGGACGCTCGCGCAGCCGACGCAGGACGGAGGAGCCGATCAGACCGGGACCGATGACGCAGAGCGTCTCGAACAAGGGCGTGGTCATGAGGCTTCGCTCCGTGAGGATGTGTCAGCATAATCGAGGGTTGCGTCGGCGGATGTCGGGCGTTTGGGCTGACGCAGGCGGCGCATTTCGGAAAGCTGCCACAGGGCCATGACAGGGATACCGATGGCGATGTCACGGCCACGACGCAGCAGCGACAGACCCAGCGAGATTTCAGCGTCCACGCCGAAGAAATAGCCAAGCGCGACATAGGCGGCTTCCTGAACGCCGAGAGCGGCTGGCACGAGGAACGAGGCGGACATGAGGCCGCAAACGACGCCCTCAATGGCGATAGCTCCCATGATGCCAATATGGGCGCCCAGCAATTCGAGCGAGAGCCAGGTGATGGCAGCGCCGCCGAGCCAGCAAAGAAGGTGGATGGTGGCACCCAGGGCGATGCGACCGGGGCGTGACCAGAGCTGATCGAGTTCGGCCTGGAAATTGTCCATGTTGTCGATCAGCGAGGTGCGCCAGCCATCGGCAATATGGTGGCCCAGAAAGCGGGCGGCATAATGGATGGCGGCCCCGCCACGCTGCTGCGTCCAGATGAAGCCGGCGATACCAAGCGCGAGAAGCGCCATGCCGCCCAGAACAGGCCAGGTGAACCTGTTGGTGCCCGCATGGTCGAACAGGCAGGCGAGGGCAATGATGACGAACACGATCTGACCCAGCACCTCGGTCGTGATATCCACGATATTGGTGGCGACAGCAGCAGGCCACTGGAACGGGCCGAGCTTGCGGGTGAGGGTAGGGATGCTACATGTGGCGCGTATGCCGATCACCATGCCGCCAAGCTGGGAGAAGGGCAGGCAGTTCCCGGCGGCGTCACGCACGGCGCGTGAGGCAATGGCCCGAAAGAGTCCGAGCTCGGGACAGGCACTGAACCAGGCTATGCCGAGACCGATATCGACCAGCGCCTGACCGCCGACGATGGACGCAAAGCCCCCGATACCGATACGCTGCATGGCGCTGAAAACATGACCGATGCCAAGCCAGGCCATGATTCCCGTAAGAAGGGCAAGGCCCATAAGGGCGAGAACAAGGGTGAGTGTTTTCAAGGCCAGTCGGTTCCGAACGTCGCAGGGTTGCGGAGGCGCATTGTCTGGCCAGGAACAGGCCCGGCAATGCGGGAGGTTGGACAAAGCTCCTGCGGCAATTTGCGAGTATGTACGCTGTCGAGTGCTCGCGGCTGTCTACACCAGACAGTCAGCTTTCGCTACTGCGTGGCTCAATATGACGAAAAAGCCATCAGGTGCAGGTTGCTTGTCCTTGAGCGAACGGTATGGTGCGGTATCGATTTGCAATAAATGAGAGCATCAGGGCCTATCATGGGTGAATACACGCTGATTACCGGCGCGACCGGTTTTGTTGGCTCGGCAGTGGCGCGTATTCTCAAGCAACGGGGCCATCGTATCAGATTGATGGTCCGTGCCGGGGCCGATCTTTCCAACCTTGAGGGGCTCGATGCCGATCTGGTGATTGGCGACCTGACGGCCCCTGAAAGCTTCGGACCGGCGCTGGAAAACTGCCGCTATCTCTTTCATGTAGCGGCGGATTATCGCCTTTGGGTGCCGGATCCGGCTGTGATGATGCGGGCCAATGTCGAGGGCACAAGGCGGCTCATGATGGCGGCGCTCGATGCCGGGATCGAGCGTGTGGTCTATTGCTCATCCGTGGCGGCGCTGGGGCTGACCAAGGATGGCAGCCCAGCCAATGAACTGACGCCGGTGACCGAGCATGATGTGATTGGCGTGTACAAGCTCTCCAAATATCGCGCCGAGCAGGAGGTGCTTAAGCTTGTGCGCGAGCGCGGTCTGCCTGCCGTGATCGTGAATCCTTCCACCCCGGTTGGACCGCGTGACATCAAGCCCACGCCCACCGGACAGATGATCGTGGATGTCGCGTCGGGCAACATGCCGGCCTATGTCGATAGTGGCCTGAATATCGTGCATGTGGATGACGTGGCCGAGGGGCACGCGCTGGCGCTCGAAAAGGGCGTGATTGGCGAGAAATATATCCTCGGCGGCGAAAACTATATGCTGGGCGATCTTTTTGCCCTGATTGGCGAGGTCGCCTGTGTCAAACCGCCCCGGATCAAGCTCAAGCAGTCATGGCTGCAGCCGGTCGCTGTCGTATCCGAATGGATGGCGCGAGGTTTTGGCATCGAACCCCGTGTGACACGAGAGACCCTGGCCATGTCGAAGAAGATGATGTTCTTCACCTCGCTCAAGGCGCAGGAAACGCTTGGCTATGCGCCACGTCCGGCGCGAGAGGCAGTGGCCGATGCCGTCACGTGGTTTCGTGAACACGGACGGATCGCCACCAAATGATCAGGCATTTCATGGCGGCCTCGGCTCTGGCAGCATGGGGGAAACTGCTTTTTGGACACGGGCGTTTCTGGCGCACAGGCGAGCGTCTTGCGCCAGGTGCCGGAGCGACGGCACTGAACTCTGGTGAAAAGATCTGGCCCGATGTGGCCATTGTCGTGCCGGCCCGTGATGAAGCTGAGTCGATCCAGGCCTGTGTGGCAACGCTGGTGCAGCAGGATTATCGTGGCAAACTGAGCGTGATTGTCGTGGATGACGGCAGTACCGATGGCACGGGTGATCTGGCCCGTCAGGTCGCTGATCCTCACGCCCGTCTCACCGTGCTCACGGGCGGGGCGCGCCCCGAGGGATGGAGTGGCAAGCTTTGGGCCGTGCATCAGGGGGAATGTCTGGCGCGTGAAAAAATCGACGCTGATGGCTTCGTGCTGCTGACCGATGCCGATATCCTCCATTCTGCCCTTCATCTTGAGACGCTGGTGGAAAAGGCAGAGCGTGACGGACTCGACATGGTGTCTGAGATGGTCGTGCTGAACTGTGAAAGCGCAGCAGAACGACTGCTTGTGCCAGCCTTCGTCTATTTTTTTGCAATGCTCTATCCGTTCGAGAAGGTGAACGACCCTGCCTCGCCGGTCGCGGGGGCTGCGGGTGGGACGATACTCGTGCGTCGGTCCATGCTCGAGCGTATTGGCGGGGTCGAGTCGGTACGTGGCGCACTGATCGATGACTGCTCACTGGCTGCTGATATCAAGAAGGCGGGTGGCAAGCTGTATCTGGGTCACAGCATGCTGGCATGGTCCATCCGGCCCTATCGGGGGGCTGGTGATATCTGGCGCATGATTGCCCGTACGGCCTATGTGCAATTGCGCTATTCCCCGGTCATTCTGCTTTGCACCATGCTGGGGATGATGCTGGTCTGGCTGGCGCCTGTCTATTTCGCCCTGTTTGGTCGCGGACGTGTCAGGGTCATGGGGGGCGCGTCGCTCTTTCTGGCCGTGATCTCCTTCCTGCCCACATTGTCGCGCTTCAAGCTCTCGCCGGTCCGTGCACTGGCCTTGCCGGTCATTGCTGCCTTTTACATGGCCGCGACCCTTGGATCGGCCGTCGACCATCACCGTGGTCGAGGCGTGCAATGGAAAAGTCGTTTTTATACCGAGGAGACGCACGTCTGATGAATGCGATCGGCAAACAGGTTGATCCCGTCTGGGGTGAAGCCGATGTGACCTCGGCCAAGGGCGCTGCCGACGAGAATTTTCCTGTCGGGTCGCTGCTGTTTGCCAAGGGCAACAGGGCGCATGTCACGGCCTACTATAATTTCGCACGGGTTATCGACGATATGGTCGATAACGAGCAGCTCTCTCCCGAAGCCAAGATCGCGCGTCTGCGTGGTATGGAAGAGGTGGTCCGTGGCGAGCGTGAGGCGCCCCAGCGGGCAGATGCCCAGACGGCGGTTATCCTGCGTCGTCATCTGCTTCAGACCGGCGTGCCATTCGAGACTGCTACGGACCTGATTACCGCATTCTGCCAGGATGCCGTGAAGAACCGCTATCAGAGCTGGGATGAGCTACTCGGTTACTGCCGGTTCTCGGCCAATCCGGTCGGACGGTTCCTGTTGCTGCTGCATGGCGAGCGGGCAGAAACGCTGCCTTTGTCGGATGCCCTGTGCAGCGCCCTTCAGGTGATCAATCATCTGCAGGATGTAACGGCGGATCTGAAGACGCTCGACCGCTCCTATCTGCCGCAGGACATGCTGGCGGCGGAGGGTGCCAAGGTGGAGGATGTTCTGCTGGCGCGCAGCAAGCCGGGGCTGCGTCGTGTGTTCGATCATCTGCTTGATGAGGTTGATCATCTCAATCGTCAGGCGGCGGCTCTGCCCGGACTGGTGCGCGATCGTCGCATGCGGGCGTATTGCGCTGTGGTCGTCGCGCTCTCGCATTGTCTCGCGGCACGTCTGCGCCGTGAAGATCCGGTCGCAGGGCGTGTCAAGCTGGGCCGTATTGATGCCTTGCAGGCGCTTTTGCGTGGGGTGCTGGCCCTGATTCGCTAAATGGTATCATGCCGATGCGACTTGCTGGGGAGCGAGTCGTTCTGGCTTTATCAAGCGGCGCTGCACATGACGCCTGTCCTTCGAAGAGGGCAGGGGTGCAGCTTTTGAAAGGGAAGTTTCTTCTGTGGTGAGGCGGGGCTCTGCCCCGTGTCCCGGAAAGGGGCTTGCCCTTTTCATCCCGCTCTTTCGACTAGGCGCGTTTGGGGCATAGTTTCCCTCAAGGCTCATGGGGCAGGGCCCCATGAGGAAACGCTTCAGGCCAGGATCTGGTCGAGCGCGGCGCAGAACGCTTCCATGTCCTTCATGGAGCCGACGCTGACGCGCGACATGGTGGGCCAGATGTCCCAGTTACGGCCGATTTCAACCTTCCTGGCGGCGAAGGCCGTCTTCATCTGAGAGGCGGGCTTCTTCCAGTCCACGAGGAACATGTTGGCCTGGCTGCCGGGCACGATACGGATATTGCGCTTGGCCAGATGGTCGAAGGTCATGCTGCGGGCAGCGATCATTTCTTCGCGTCGCGCCTTGATGGCGTCGGCCTGGGTCAGGCTGACAGCACCAGCGGCGAGGGCCACGATGTTCAACATGGAGATCATGTTCGGGCCGTCATAGCGCATCATGCGCTTGTGCAGGTCCGGACGGGCGAAGGAGAGACCAAGACGCAGGCCAGCCATGGCAAACATCTTGGAGAAGGTGCGCAGAACGATCACGTCCTTGCCCTGCTTCACCAGAGAAATCGCGCTCGGCGCACCCGAGAAATGGATATAGGCCTCGTCGACAATGATAACGGAGCCAGCAGGCTTGTTATCGGCCAGCCAGGCGATGTCTTCCAGCGGGGTGACAGTGCCGGTCGGGTTGTTGGGCGAGCAGATGTAATAGGCGCCCGCGTTGGGGTCAGCCTTGAGCATGGCGCGGACATCGGTGGCGTAGCCGTTATGGGCCGAGAGTGGCACGCGTGTCAGCTTGATTTTCATCCAGTCGGCGGTACGCCAGGCGGCTTCATAGGTCGGGTTGGCCGTGACCAGTCCGCGTTCGGGTGAGCAGAAGGTCACGACCGATCGACAGAGCGGATCGCTTGACCCGGGCCAGGGCAGGATGTGCTCTTCGGAAATGTTCTCGACGGAGGAGGCTGTACGCAGCAGGGTGGAGCGCAGGTGATCGGGCTCATAGCGGTTGCCGAAAGGCACCTGGGCCTGACCGGCGGTGACGGCGCTTGGGAACGGGCCGGTCCAGCACTCATTGCTGCCGATGCGGATCATGTCGGGGTGGCCCACGAACGGGTCATCACCTGGCGCCTTGATGGCGGCGAAGGCGGATGAGCCGAACTGGGTCAGGGCGGCGCTCATGCCGAGCAGGCTTGTCAGGCGGCCAAAATGACGACGTGAATATCCACGTTCGAGCAAATCTTCCTTGGCTTCCTGGGTGAGGGGCGCGGTCATGAGCGTGTCTCCGGTGGCTTTGATACCGGCAAGGTGACGGCTATTCGTTTCGATTGTCAAATCATTTTCGACACGGAATTGCGTCCTGCCGGTCAGTATTCGTTCTTTTCCCCCTTCAGGGGGACGGAAGTCGGAAGATTATTGCCGCCTGCGTAGGTGAGGATCAAGACTGTTGGTGTGTCGCCCGAGACGCCACGATGGGTGTCATTCATGCTTTCTGCAAAAGCCTCGCCCTGATGGAACACATGGCTGGCGCCGCTGGCCTTGTCCTGGATCGTGAGTTGGCCCTGCAGCACATAGCCTGCATTGGGCACCGGATGAGTATGCCAGGGCAGAGCCGTATGGGGCGGTATGGTCAGGCGTATCATGCTCAGCGTCGGCGCACCGGGGGGATAGGCTGTGTAGGGCTTGCCGTTCCATGAGCGGTCGGCCTTGAGCAGGTGATCAGCGTGGGCTGAAGCTGTTTCCTGCGCGTGGGACTGTCCTGCCGCGAACAGCGCGGTCGAGAAGACGACAAGGGTGAACCCGAGCATGGCGCTTGCGCGTCGGCGGATGGGTGGTCTGGCGATGGAGAAGGACATGGGGCGGGGCTCCGGAGGATGGGATAAGGGACGCGAACTGAACGTCTCCCAGGTCGCGCGGATTTTGCTGTTTGACCTTTTGCAGGTAAAAGGCGCTGCACTTTGATGATACAGGGATGAAGCGGTGAGCGGGTTTCAACAGGAAGCGGTGCTGGGCTGTTCCACGGCCGATCTTGAGCACGTCCGTGCCATTGTAACCCGGGCTGGCACATCTTTTGCCAAGGGCATGAAGATCCTGCCTGCCGAGAGGCGTTTTGGCATGTTCACGGTCTATGCCTTCTGCCGCGAGGTTGATGACATTGCCGATGGTGATGTGCAAGTCCCCGATCGCGCACTGGCCCTGAAGGAATGGCATGCCCGTATCGATCGCCTGTATGGGAGCGAGACGCGCGATGCCCTGGACAGGGCTCTGGTTGCGACAATTACCCGCTTTGGACTGCGCAAGGAAGATTTTGCCGCGGTGATCGATGGCATGGCCATGGATGCTTCAGGCCCGATCGTCGCCCCCGATGAGGCAACGCTTGATCTTTACTGCGATCGTGTTGCCTCTGCCGTCGGGCGTTTGTCCGTTCGGGTCTTTGGTGATTCCTCGCCTGAGGCGGATCGCGTGGCGTATCATCTGGGGCGTGCCCTGCAACTGACGAATATCCTGCGTGATATTCAGGAAGATGCCGATCGCGGTCGCCTTTACCTGCCGCGCGAACTGCTCGTGCGTTACAACGTGCCCACCGACCCGCAGGAAGCGGTGTATGCCGTAGGACTCGACCCGCTGGCCCGTATCCTGGCCGTGCGTGCCAAGGATCATTTCCGCGAAGCAACACGCGCGATGAAGCGATGCGATGGTGTTGCCATGCGCCCTGCGCGTATCATGGCAGCCTCCTATCGCCCCATTCTGACGGCCTTGCTGCGCCGCGGATGGCGTCATCCGGACCAGCCTGTGAAAACCAGCAAGGCAGCCCGTATCCTGCGCTCCCTCATTGCCTATTATCGCTGATCCATGACGCATGTGCATATCATCGGAGGCGGGCTTGCCGGTCTCTCTGCCGCAGTCGATGTGATCGGTCGTGCCGGCGTGACGGTATACGAGGCGGGGCCAGCCTGTGGCGGGCGGGCACGCTCCTATCACGACAAGGCGCTCGATGCGCGTATCGACAATGGCAATCACCTGCTGCTGTCCGCCAACAAGGCGAGTTTTCGTTATCTCGGGCTGATCGGGGCAGAGAAGACCCTTGCCGGACCCGGAGCCCCGATATTCCCGTGGTTTGATCTCGAGGCGGGTCTTGGCTGGACACTACGCCTGTCGCGTGGCCGGTTTCCGTTCTGGGCGTTCTCCAAGGCGCGTCGGGTGCCGGGCATGAAGCTTGGCGAACTGTCCATGCTGGCCCGTATTCTCAAGGCGGGTCCGGATGAGACGGTCAGTGCCTTCATGGGTACGGGTATGCTGACTCATCGGCTTGTCGAGCCCTTCGCCATTTCGGCCCTGAACACATCTCTGGAGACCGCCAGCGCGTCGCTGCTGGCCGCAATCGTGCGCGAAACGCTCGCTCTTGGTGGCGAGGCCTGTTGCCCCTGGTATCCGGCCGAGGGGCTTTCCGAGAGTTTTGTTGATCCTGCCATCGCCCATCTGATCCGCCTGCAGGGCGAGGTCCGGTGTGGCGCGCGTGTTTCTGGCCTCGACGTGGCACAGGGCCGTGTCGCCGCGCTGCGTATTGGTAGCGAGACGGTAGCGCTTGGGCCGGAAGACAAGGTGGTATTTGCGGCCCCTTCACCCGTCGCACGCACGCTGCTCGGGCCGCATCTGCCCGGTTTCACGGCGCCCGATGCCTATGAAAGCATCATCAACGTGCATTACCGGCTGCCCGCGCCTGTTCAGGCACGAGGGATGCTGGGCAAGGTCGGTTTCGTCGGGCTGGTGGGTGGTATTGCGGAGTGGATCTATCTCAAGGGCGAGATACTCTCCGTCACCGTCAGTGCCGCGAATCGCTATGCGACCCATGATAATGAGGCGCTGATTGCGACAATCTGGTCGGAGATCCGCCAGTCTGTCGGGCCCGTTGTGGCGGGTGGACTACCCGAGGCCGTGCCGCCTGTGCGGATGGTCTGTGAGAAGCGGGCGACTTTTGCCGCAACACCGGCGCAGGACCGCATGCGGCCGGTTGCCCGTACTGCACTGGGCAATCTGGCTCTGGCCGGAGACTGGACACAGACAGGGTTTCCTTCGACCATTGAAGGGGCGATCCGTTCAGGCGTCGAGGCGATCAGGGTTCTGGATCTCTGATCACCTGTATGCAGACAATGCTGTCTGTTGCGCGGAAAACTGTGATACGGGCATCTGTCATATCAACGACACATTCAAGCTGGGAAAAGGACAAGGGCGGACAATGTTGATCTATTCCGACGTTCTGGAGCGTCACGAAGCCGAAATTCCGGCCGAGGCGGATATGGGCCAGGTGCGTCAGGCTATCGATTCAGCCCACGCCGCCTTATCGAACCGCCAGAACGATGACGGCCACTGGGTGTTCGAGCTGGAAGCCGATGCCACGATCCCGGCTGAGTATGTGCTGCTTGAGCATTATCTCGATCGTATCGATGATGAGAAGCAGGCCCGTATCGGAAATTACCTGCGGCGCACCCAGGGCTCACATGGTGGCTGGGCGCTTTATCACGATGGCGGATTTGACCTCTCTGCTTCCGTGAAAGCCTATTTTGCCCTCAAGGCGGTTGGTGACGATATCGAGGCGCCGCACATGAAGCGCGCCCGCGAAGCCATTCTCGACCGGGGTGGCGCTGCGCGCGCCAACGTGTTTACCCGTATCCAGATGGCGCTGTTCGGGGAAGTGCCCTGGCGCGCTACGCCGGTCATGCCGGTCGAGCTGATGCTGATGCCCAAGGCGGCGCTCTTCTCAATGTGGAACATGTCGTACTGGTCCCGCAGCGTGGTGGCGCCCATGCTCGTTCTGCGCACGCTCGAGCCGCGTGCGATCAACCCGCGCAATATCCACATCCAGGAGCTTTTCATCACCCCGCCCGAAGAGGTGAAGGACTGGATCCGTGGGCCTTACCGCTCGATCTGGGGGCATGTGTTCAAGAAAGTGGACACCATGCTTCGTCCGATCGAGCCCCGTTTTCCTGCTGCCTTGCGCAAGAAGGCTATCAAGGTCGCACTCGACTTTATCGAGCCCCGCCTCGGTGAAGGTGGTCTGGGCGCGATCTACCCGGCCATGGCCAATGTGGTGATGATGTATCGCGGCATGGGCGTGCCCGATAACGACCCGCGCGTGGAACTGGCCTGGAAGGGTATCCAGGAATTGCTGGTCAGCAATGGCGATGAGACCTATTGCCAGCCCTGCGTCTCTCCTGTGTGGGATACAGGGCTTTCGGGTCTTGCGCTGGCCGAGGCATCATCGGGTCCCGATGCGACACGCCCCAAGGAAACGCGTGAAGCGCTCAGGCGCAGCATGGACTGGCTTCGCGAGCGCCAGATTCTGAACGTCAAGGGTGACTGGGCCATCAACTGCCCGGATGTACGCCCCGGCGGCTGGGCGTTTCAGTACGAAAACGACTATTATCCCGATGTGGACGACACAGCCGTTGTCGGCATGCTGCTGAACCGCGAGGACCCCGAGGGAAACCAGGAGGCCATCTCGCGTGCCCGCGAGTGGATCGTGGGTATGCAGAGCACCAATGGGGGGTGGGGTGCGTTCGATATCGACAACGATCTCGATGCGCTCAATCATATTCCCTTCGCCGATCACGGGGCTCTCCTCGACCCACCGACAGCAGATGTCTCGGCGCGATGCGTTTCTTTCCTCTGTGAACTGGGTTTCCCGGAAGACCGGCCGGTGATCGAGCGGGGTCTGGCCTATCTGCGTCGCGAGCAGGAACCGGAGGGTTGCTGGTTTGGCCGCTGGGGCACGAATTACATCTACGGCACATGGTCGACCCTGTGTGCGTTCAATATTGCAGGTGTGCCGCATGACGACCCTGCGGTCGAACGCGCTGTTGCCTGGCTTGAGAGCGTGCAGCGTGAGGATGGCGGCTGGGGTGAGGATTGCGCCTCATACGAGGGTGCGACACCGGGAGAGTATGACAAGAGCCTGCCGACCCAGACAGCCTGGGCCATTCTGGGGCTCATGGCTGTCGGACGTCGTGAGACACCGGCGGTCAAGCGCGGGATTTCGTATCTTGTTGCCCAGCAGAACGGTCAGGGTGAGTGGGAAGAGCAGCCCTATAATGCGGTCGGTTTCCCCAAGGTGTTCTATCTGCGTTACCACGGGTACAAGCAGTTCTTCCCGCTCATGGCGCTTTCGCGTTTCCGCAATCTCGGTCTGAGCAATTCAGGCCGCGTCGAGCACGGTTTCTGACATGCTGGGTGTGTTGGCCGGGCTGGAGGCTGAAGCACGCCTGATCAGGCCCCATGTGCCGCAGTCACCCGTTGCGCTGAGCGGGGCAACGCGTGATGGTGCCCTGCGCGGGATCGAGCGGCTGCTGGCCGCAGGGGCGACGGAATTGCTGTCTTTCGGTTGCGCGGCGGGTCTGGCGCCCGATCTGATGCCGGGAGCGATTATCATCCCGCAATGGGTGATGGTCGACGGGCAGCGCCTCAAGACCGATTCCGGGCTTTCACGACAATTTGGCGTGGGGCGAGACGGGGTACTGCATGGCGGTATCCTGCACAGCGACACGATTGTTGCGACGGCGACCGAGAAAAACAGCTACCATGCCCAGACAGGATGCCTGGCCGTTGATATGGAGAGCGGTCTTGTGGCGCGCACCGGCCTGCCTTTTGCCGTGCTGCGCGTGATCTGTGATGATTCCCGGCGTGATCTGCCGCCTGCAGCGCTGGATGTGCTTGATGGAGGGCGTATCTCTCCCTTGCGGCTGCTTGCCAGTCTGGGGCGACAGCCCGGACAGATACCGGCCCTGATGGCGCTCG
Source organism: Asaia sp. A2 (assembly GCF_057319415.1). NCBI lineage: Bacteria > Pseudomonadati > Pseudomonadota > Alphaproteobacteria > Acetobacterales > Acetobacteraceae > Asaia > Asaia sp. A2. The sequence goes on along the minus strand of NZ_JBXWTO010000012.1, from coordinate 24,606 downwards.
GTCGTGACGCGGCGAAAGCGCGGCGGGCCATGGCAGGATTTCTGTCTGGCCTGTCCTGAGCCGATCTCGTCGCGAAACATCGCGATCCGCATCGAATGTTGGATAAGCCGCGTTGATTTATTGGGGCTCAATGTATGGGATATGTCCATACGCTAAATAATTTTATAGTTTATGAGTGTGAAATAATTGGAAACAAATGTTAAAGGTGGCGATACCGGGGAAGTTTTGCATCACGCTCCCGGTATCGCCACCGTTATGAACGATAATACTATGGCCGAAAATAGGCACTGATTTGTAGAGGCGCCTTTTTCTGTCTTTAGGTGTGGTTTCATTAGAGCGCCCTATCCTGAAAAAATCAGATTGCGATAATATCGGTCAGAAGACTGCACCTGGATTGCCGATGCCCCTGCATCGTCTCCCACCGGCGCTGAAGAGCAAGTCTGGAGCGGTTTCTCATGCATCAGCTTCAGCAGGCCATGCTCATGGCATCCTTTGGGTCGCCTGTGGCATTCTGGACGCTCGTCAAGTCTCGTCACGAACGTGCCGTGTTATAGATGACAAAAAGATGAGATATGTCTGTTTCGTCTGCCCCCCCCCGCTCGTCACACGTGTCATGGTTCTCTCATGGAGGGATGATCCGGCGCCCAGGCTCGCAGTGATCGGGTTGTCCCACGGCTGCTTTAACGTCACAGGTCATCCCGGCCTTTGACCCAATATGCCGATGAAAGTCTGGCGGTGTAATGTCCCCGGGCGCCGGTTGAGGCCGACAGCTTCTCGGGAAGGCTGTCAAGCGCGTCGTGCAGAACAGTCGGGACAGTCCAGGGCCGCTTTCAAAAAGGGAGAAATCTCTGATGAATATGCCTGCTTTCTGCTTTCAGACCGTACCGACAATCAGGATGGAGTGGGATCTCTGGCCTCGGGCAGGATCTCAGAGGCCGGTTTTCTGTCACCTCTGTGCTCCTGGTGACGGATCGCGGGCTGTCTCGTTCGGGCTTGCTGGAGCCTGTCATCATCTCTCTTTCTGCTGCCGGTCTGAAGATCACGCTGTTTGATGGTGTCGTTGCTGATCCTCCCGGGTCCGTATTGCTGGAATGTGTGGCCGTCGGTCGGAAGGCCGCCGTGGAACTGGTGTTGGGGTTGGGCGGCGGGCCATCGCTCGACGTTGCCAAGATGGCTGCAGTGTTGCTCGGCACAACCCATCAGCCTCTTGCAGCCATGTACGGTGTGGATCGTGTCGAGGGCAGGCGGCTGCCTCTCGTCCAGGTGCCCACCACTTCCGGGACGGGGTCAGAGGTGACGAATGTGGCAGTCATCACCCTTGATGGAACGAGAAAGAGCGGTGTGGTCGCCTCGCAGCTTTTTGCCGATTATGTGCTGCTGGATGCCGAGCTGACACGCGGTTTGCCGCCTCTCCAGACCGCAGCGACCGGGCTGGATGCGATGGTCCACGCCATAGAGGCCTATACAGGCAAACGACGCAAGAATCCTGTGTCGGATCACCTCGCGCGATTGGCCCTGCGATTGCTGGGCAGGAATCTGGTTACAGCCTGTCGGGAACCCGATAATCGCCCTGCGCGCGAGGCGATGTTGCTCGGCGCAATGCTGGCCGGTCAGGCCTTTGCCAATTTACCGGTTGGTCTCGTTCATGGCATGGCTTATCCGCTTGGCGGGTATTTCCATGTGCCGCATGGTTTGTCCAACGCCCTGATGCTTGCTCATGTTCTCAGGTTCAACATGCGTGAAGCGGCTGGGCTCTACGCTGAACTTGGCGATGATCTTGGCGTGACGCAGGGCGGGACATCCGCCGAAAAGGCAGAGACATTCATTCGCTTCATGGAAAATCTGATGGATGAGAGTGGTCTGCCGCGTCGTCTGCGCGATGTCGGGGTCACCGAGGACTCGCTGCCCTCCCAGGCAGAGGATGCGATAACCCAGCCCCGTGTTCTCGTGAACAACCCTGCCCCGATCACCGAGAATGAGATGATCGGGCTGTATCGTCAGGCCTTCTGAAAAGCGCGAATACCTCGCTCTGTGCCTCAGGCGACCGGAGCGAGATAACGTTCCACGAGGCCGATAAAGAGTGCTGCGCCGGGAAGGATGTTGTCGTCGTTGAAGTCGAACCCGCCATTATGGAGCGGCGTGCCGTTGCAACCCTCGGTACCGTTGCCGATAAACCAGTAGCAGCCGTTGGGATGCGCCTGCAGCATGAAGGCAAAATCCTCGCTCCCCATGAAGGGCGGGCTGTCATGGCAGTTATCTGCACCGAACAACGCGGCGGCGGTGCCGCGGGCAAAGTCGATGGCCTTGCCGTCATTGACCAGCACAGGGCTGCCATTCAGATGCTCGATCACGGCCGCGCAGTCATTGGCGGCGACCGTGTTGGCGGCAATGTCGGTAACGCGTTTGAGAACCAGCTGACGAACTTCATCGGTCATGGTGCGAATGCTCAGAAGCAGCTCGGCCTTGTCAGGGATGACATTGGCCGCACTGCCGGAATTAAACGCACCAATCGTCACCACGGCAGGCGCGAAGGGATCGACATTGCGTGCGACGATGCTTTGCAGGGCCAGCACGAGCTGGGCAGAGGCGACAACCGGATCATGCGACTTCTGGGGGAAGGCACCATGACCGCCCGTACCCTTGATCGTAATGCGAACGGTATCTGACGACGCCATGCTGGCATTCTTGTGGAAATAGAAATTACCACTGGGGAAGCCAGGCATGTTGTGCTGGGCGAACAGGATATCGCAGGGGTATTTCTTGAACAGTCCGTCATCGATCATGCGGCTTCCACCATATAGAAGTTCTTCGGCAGGCTGGAATATCAGATGGAGAATACCATCGAAGGGCTTTTTCTCGGCAAGATAGCGTGCGGCGCAAAGCAGCATCGTGGTGTGGCCATCATGGCCGCACATATGGGAAACGCCTGACTGGGCGCTCTGCCAGGGCAGGCCGGTCTTTTCGAGAATGGGGAGCGCATCCATCTCGGCACGCAGCCCTATCACCTTGTTGCTGGTTCCATTGCGCAGCGTGGCGACAAGACCCGTCCCTGCAAAGCCGCGTTCGATCGTGTAGCCCCATGACTGAAGCTTTTCAGCGACGATATCGCTGGTGCGTTTTTCATCAAAGCCGAGTTCGGGATGGGTATGCAGATCATGCCTCAGGGCAACGAACTCATCCTTGAACGATGCAAGATCCTTGAGAAGGGTAGACACGGTGACAGCCTCTTTCGTTTATGCGGGCCTTTGGCGATAGGGCCCTGCTTGGCTGAACCAACGATTTTCGAGGCGGGAGGGTTGGAGCTGGCGGGACATCACAAGATGACGATCCGCAAAGTCAGAGCCGATCTACCGTGCCAACGGCACGGCGCATGGAACACACAGCACACCCTGAGGATGAGCCGTGTGATGGTGACGGCTGGTGGCTCGTCGGGTCAGGTATTCAGCCCTGCCCAAGCCCCGTTCGGCTGATCAGGACGAGATAGAACAGGAATACGGCATCGAGTCCGAGCACCATTGGGGTGAGGCGGACAAACTGGCGCGTGACGACGAGCATGAGGGAATAGAACAGCAACCCGAGCGCAAGGCTGATCATGAAATTACCGGTGAGCACGGCAATGAGCAGCATGAAGGCCGGTGTCAGCAAGGCCTCCTGTGAATGGTTGGCGGCCTGCCCCAGAGCAGAGAGCATCGAAAGGCCGACGAGGATGAGCACCGGTGCGGTAGCCTCGGGGGGAATCATGACGATGAGAGGCCACAGCACAGAAGAGGCAGCGAAAAGCAGCGCCACGACCAGCGCTGTCAGCCCCGTCCGACCGCCAGCCTCGACCCCCACAAGGCTCTCCACATAGGCCGAGACTGTGCTGGTGCCGAGTGCCGAACCAATGATGCTGGCAGAGCCGTCAGCCGCAAAAGCGGCGCGTCCCAGCAGGGTGCTGCCATCAGGCTTTGTCAGACGTGCCCTGTTGGCGACACTGTACATGGTGCCTGTCGCGTCAAAGAAATCGCTGATCAGGAAATAGAGCGTGATGGGCAGCAGCAATTCGAGATGGGAGAAGAAATCCCCGAAGTTGAACGGGAAAAGCAGGTGGGTGGGATAATGCGGCCACTCGACCACCTGGCCTGGCAGGCTGGCCATAGGATGGCCGTTCTTGTGCACGAACAGGCTGACAAAGGTGACAGCCAGAATGGTGATGAGCATGCCGGCGGGGACGCGCATTACCATGAAGACACCAGCCAGGAACACGCCGAACAGTGTCAGCAGCACTGAAGGGTCGCTGAGGGCGCCAAAATGGAATCCATCGCCTGCCGGGACAGCAAGCCCACCCGTGACCATGCCGATGCGGGCAATGAAGATCCCGATAGCGACCTGAATGCCGAGCACGATCGGTTCGGGAAAAGCCTGAATGATGCGATGTCGGAGTTTTGTGACGGATAGCGCGGTAAACGCTACGCCTCCGAGCAGCACGATGGTGAACGCCGTGCGCACATCAACGTGCATCTGTCTGACCACGATCTGGGCAAAGATCGCATTGCTGCTCATGGCGGGGGCCAGCGCAATGGGCATATTGGCAAACAGGGCCATGAGCAGCGTGCCGCAGATGGCGGCGGCAATGGTGGTCATGATCATGTCATGCTGGGCAAGCCCGGCATTGGCCATGATGGCGGGGTTGACCGCCATGATATAGGCCATGGCACCGAATGTCGTGAGGCCAGCCAGTACTTCGCGCTGAATGGTCGAGCCGCGCTGGCCGATACTGAAGCGACGTTCCAGCCAGGAGGAAAAGGGAGAGGCAGACACGTAGGGCGGGCTCCGGGCAGGAAAGGGGCGTCGCGTTCTTCTAGGTGGGCAGGGGGCTTGACGACAAGGGGTATGAGGCGTCTCCCGCCGGTTCCTGCATTACAACCGGAGCGTCCTGTTTTATCGCACGGCCGGGATGCCATCTAGGCAGGTAGGCCAACAGACCGGTAGCTCACCCGCAAAGCGGGTTGATGGGCGGCGTTATTGAATGGCGCGATAACTGTCCCGCAGACCGCTCTGCAGGGGTGTGAGCGTGCCATCATTGTTTTCGGGCAGCAGCCCGAGAAGCATCATAACCAGTGGATAGACATCGACATTGTCGATGGTGGGCAGGGTCTTGTGCGAAACGAAGGCGGGGCCTGACGCGATGAAGGTGGCCAGCATGTCCGGGGCCTGGTTGTCGTAGCCGTGCCCGCCCTTTGAAATATGATCATGGGCATCGCGGGCAAGCGTCCAGCCATTTTCAGCCAGGCAGAGCCAGGCAGGTACGCGTGGATTGGCGCCGTAATGCAGCCGGGGTGGGATCTGGGCCTTGGGCCAGCAGGTTACATGCTCATGGGGCGCGGACAGGGCGCGGGCAAGCTCGCGTTCATGCCCCGGTACAGGATTGATGCCGGCATAAGGGCCTGCCGTCACCACGTTCATGGCCTGTGCCGGCGCAAGGGAGGCAAGGGAAATGACGCGTTGGGGGCTGAGCGCCGTCATGCCGTGATCGGAAACGATAATGAGATTGGCCTGGACGTGACGTTGTTTCAGGCCTGCGATCAGGACTCCAAGCGCGTCATCGACTTCATGAATGGCCTGTCTCGTTTCGGGCGCAAAGGGGCCATCCACATGGCCGTGATGATCGACCCCGTCGAAATAGAGCAAAGACAGGGTCGGGCGCTTTTCAGCCGGGCGGTCGAACCATGAAAGGACTGTCCCGACGCGCTCTGCCGGTGTGATCTTGTGGTCGAAATGGTACCAGATTTCGGGGCGCGTGTTGAGAATGGGGACATCTGAGCCCGGCCAGAAAACAGAGGCACTCATCAGACCATGCATCTGGGCGGTGACCCAGGCCGGTATGCCGTTATTCCACCATCGTGGATCATCGACGCCGGTATGATGCCCCACACTGAAGGTCTCGCCGGGGATATCCGGGTCGGTCATGGTGTTGCCAACCACGCCGTGATGATCCGGGCGCAATCCAGTGACCAGCGTATAGTGATTGGGGAAGGTGATTGACGGGAAAGAGGGGCGCATGGGCGCGAACACCCCCTCACCGGTCAGACTGTCCAGCACCGGCGTGTCGCCATGATGAAGATAATCGGGCCTGAAGCCGTCGATTGAGACCAGGATAACGGGTGGCAGGCCGCTCTGGGTGTCTGTCTTGGCAGGTGTGGCGGGAGCCTCGCAGCCAGCCAGACAGAACAGAGCGGTGAGGAACAGGGATTTGCGCGCCATCCGAGCAGACTGGCAGGATGGCGCTTGTTGATCAATCGTGATGATGCGGGTGACGCCCGATATCACGCTCCTGTCTCAGTTCTGCTTCAGGCGTTCCTTCCAGACAGAATGGATCTGCTTGCGGCTCAGCTTCTTGCCCTGGGGCTGTGATGCGTGGGCATTGGGCTGGACGGTTGAAGCACCAGCACCGGTCGTGCTTCCCGGCTTGATCCCGGCAGCCGGGTTGGCGTTGGCCTGACCCAGTGCATCCTCACATGCACTGCCCTTGCCGACACCGAACTGGATAGTGGGCAGCAGGGCAGCCGGAGGAAAGGCGATGGCCAGCCCAGCCGTGGCAGCAGCACGACCGATGATTTCGGCCCCCGGCATGATGGTCGGGCTCTTGAGCGGGCCGCTGATATTCACGCGTCCGGGGAACGAGAGGATGTTGAACGAGGTCGAGCGGGTGGTGACGTGATAGTCCAGCGTCTCGTTACGCAGATTGACGGTTCCGCCACCCAGCGTGCGGGTATTGTTTGTCATGAGCAACAGGGAGTTGGTGCTCAGGATACCCTGACGCAGCGGCATGTCAGCAATGAAGCATTTCAGGTCGGAGCGCTGGGGGATGCCGAGTGCTGAAAGAATAGCGCTGCCCACCTTGAGCCCCATGAGGTCGGGTAGAAGTGCGGAGACATCACCACCATGATCGACCACCAGCGTGACGCCACCATCACCATTGCCCAGAAGCGAGGCGATAGAGTTGCCGGTTGCGGCAAGGGTGATATGGCCACCAAGCGTGCCCTCACCCTTGAAGGTTTCTGTAGCCTTCATCAGGCGCTGGATCGACAGGCGTGACACGTCCACCTTGAAATGGGTCTTGAACTGGCCATTCGCGGCGGGATCGAGCGCACCGGATAGACCCAGCGTGCCGTTACCAACGGCGAAAGCGAGCTTGTTGATCGCTATGGCACCATCCTGCACGGCAATATCAGCTATGATATTGTCAAGCGGCATGTCCTTGTTCTCGATATGGTCGCCCTTATAGACGAGATGAGCATTGACCGCGTTCAGCTTGGGGACGTTGATGGGCGTGGAGGGAAGGATACGGTCGCTCGTCGCGGCCTTCTTGCTCTCTTCATGACCGGGTTTGGCCCCGATGAACCCGCCGAGATCTTTCAGATCCACATGATGCGAATGCAGATTGGCGTCAACCGTGATAGGCTTGGTCTGAGGATCGACAGCGATCGTGCCGCCGATATCCGATGAACCCATCTTGCCGGCAAAATTGGTGAAGCGGATATGGGCCGCCGTGTAATCGAGATTTCCGGAGATGCTGTAAGACGGCGTCTGCGGGATGGGAATCCCCGTCAGGGCGTAAAGCAGCGACATGTCGGGACCTGCGAAATGCAGGACAAGCTTTGTGCCTTTGAAATGCAGGGGATCATCAACCGAGCCACGAAGCGTGACGTAGGTGGGTCCGTTTTCCAGTCGGGCATCGATCGGATAGGGACGGGTGGAATTGGTGAGCGTCAGGAGCGAGCCACCCACAATATGGCCTGAGATCGGTGCCTGCGCATAGCGCCCCTTCAGATCGACGACGATGGTACCATCCTGATCGTCCTTGGCCGGCGTCGTATGAAGCAGGACATGCATATCCGTCTTCAGCTTGGCCATGGCGACGCGGATATCACCATCGGTGATCGTTACCGTGCCGATTTTGGGCAGAGGGGTGGATTGCTGCGGCGATGCGGGCTCGGGCTTGGCGTTCGGATCGGTGAACGTATAGTTGTTGCGCCCGTTGGCCAGAGCGACGATATCGCCCTTGGGCGTGTCGAGAGCAATCAGCGGCACCTCAAGCCCTTTGTGGGTGATGTAATGCCAGACATTGACGGCTACCGTCGCTTTTTTGGCGCTGGCAAACAGCTCTTTCTCCGACTCGAAGCCTTCGGGTTGATGGATCTGAAGGTCATCGACCGCGACTGTTGTCGTCAGGCCAAGTCGGACATGCAAGTGGGCAATGGTGACGGGGCGGTGCAGGGCCGCACTGGCACGTCGGTTGACCAGGGGTACGAACCAGTCCCAGTTCCATAACAGAATGAGCAATATGAGGATAACTGCCAGCGCGCCCGATATGATGGCAAGAGTTCTGCGCACAGGATGCCGTCGTGGCGTTTTCGGGGTGTTTCCGGTTTCTGCCACGATATGTGCCTTTCTGCTGCCTCGGGACGTGGGTGCAGACAGGGCAGGGTCAGGGTTTATAGGCTGGATCACATGGGGTGATCTTTCCTGGACGCCGCCCCTGTCTGGGGTGATCTCTTGATTACGAGATTGGCACAAAGGAGTTCCTGCGGCGTGTCAGCATGGCACTGTCACAGACACCCAGCGCAACAACGCGGCACACAAAGCCTGTTCACCGGAAGATTGCTCAGGCTGAGGCAAGCCATGAGGGAACGAGCCCCGCATAGCGGGCCCGAAGCAGGTCGCGTTCGTGTGCAGGCAGATGTGTCAGGGCGCAGGCCAATGCGTCAGCATGAGGTGCTCGAAGCATGTCGAGGCCGGTGCAGAAATCATGCAGGGTGTCACCGTGGCTGCGAAGGGCGAGGTAGGGCTCGATGCGGGTGAGGACGCTCCGGCTCGGGGTCACAGGGTGGAAGGCAAGGCGTAGTGGTGTCTGCACATCGAGGGTAAGTTCGCCGCTTACATCACATGCGAGCCATTGTGCATTGGCGGGAAAAAACAGGGCGACCGTCCCTGAGCCTGGCTGTGTCGTGTCGATGTTCTCTTCCACCTGAACCGGAACCCAATGGGTCAGGCATGCTCCGGGCACAACAGACGCCCCGCGAGCCGTATCAGGCAGCAACAGGAAGCCAGGCGGACGGGGAAGGATGCTTTCCCGCTGGTCCATGACATCTTCAACGACCAGAAGGACTTGTCTGGCCTCATCATGAGCCTTCTCGACTGGCAGTAACGCCAGATGGCGTTTTTCCGGATCGTAGGCCAGGATCTCGTTTCCGACCGTGATGAGAGAGGCAAAACGCAGCGGTGACGGCGATGCGACGCTGCGATGGTCCCTCACGGTGAAAGCGGTGTCGGGAACAAAGCGCAGGCTGTTATCCTGGATGTCCTGTCTGACGCGCCAGTACAGGGAATTGAGCATGGCATGGCCAAGGCGCGCAGCGCATTCGCGTGAGGTGGCAAGAAAACGCCCGGTCGCGTGATCGTCGACCTCGTTGCGGTTGAAATGCGACCACAGATCGGGTGCAGCCTGACCCGATGGCGCCTGCTGGATAAGCCGTCTGGTATACTGAGACAGGCTGCGTGTGACATAATGCAGGATGCGCGCACCGCCCCAGGCCGCTGGTGCGCCCGGAACGAAGAGTTCACCGTCGGCGCGGTAATAACGCTCGGCGGCTATCGTCCAGTGACAGCCATCGATGAACTGCCCGTCAAACACTCCCGGTCGAATGAAAGTCTTGCCGAGCGCGTGATCCGCGAAATCAAGGGGCGCACGGCGTGTATAGGCTGCTGTCGGCGCCTCCACAGGATGTGTGACATGACCATTCGAGCCGAAAATCGACCAATGGAGCATGATTGCATCGGCCTGATCGAAACGCGACAGGAATGAAGCGATATCGGACTCTGCCTCGGGATGGACATACTCATCGCTTTCAAGGCAGATCACCCAATCGAAGCGATCCCGGCAGCTGTCGATAGCGAGACCATAAGCATCGGAGCGTCGTTCAGCGTAGGAAGACGTCACCGCGAGGGGCGCGCGTCGTGCCTCGATTGGAAAAATTGCTGCTGCATTCTGGATGACATCCCAGGTGCCGTCAGTCGAGTGGTCATCTATGATAACCAGGCTGTCAAACCCGACAGCCAGGTGATGGGCAATCCACCAGCCGATATCGTCTGCATCATTCTTGACGAAAACGATTGCAGCAGTGGAGGCCATAGGGGGGGGATCCTTCTTTCTTCTTGTTATTCCCGCAGCAGTCGTGTGGAGGCGCGAGAAATCTCAGTCCATTTTCAGCGCGGCGAGGAAGGCGCTCTGCGGAATCTCGACCTTGCCAAACTGACGCATGCGCTTCTTGCCTTCCTTCTGCTTTTCCAGAAGCTTGCGCTTGCGCGAGATGTCGCCGCCATAGCACTTGGCCGTCACGTCCTTCGACAAGGCACCCAGTGTCTCACGTGCGATGATGCGCGAGCCGATGGAGGCCTGGATGGCGATCTTGAAGAGCTGGCGGGGGATCAGATCCTTGAGCTTGCCGCAAATGGCACGGCCACGCGTCTCAGCAACGCTGCGATGAGCAACGAAGGCGAGGGCATCGACAGGTTCCTGATTGACCAGAATGGAGATGCGCACGAGGTCGCTCTCCTCATAGCCATCGATCTGATAGTCGAAGCTGGCATAGCCGCGCGTCAGTGACTTGAGGCGGTCATAGAAATCGAACACCACTTCGTTGAGCGGCAGCCGATAGACAGCCATGGCGCGGTTGCCGACATAGGTCAGATCAATCTGGATGCCGCGACGCTCGCTGCAGAGCGTGAGCACGCTGCCGAGATATTCGTCCTGCACCAGAATGGTCGCCTTGATCCACGGCTCCTCGATCTTCTCAATCTTGCCGGGGTCGGGCATGTCTGCCGGGTTGTGCAGATCTTCCTGCGTCCCGTTGGTCAGATACATCTTGTAGACCACGGACGGCGCGGTTGCGATCAGGTCGAGATTGAACTCGCGCGAGAGACGCTCCTGGATGATTTCCAGATGCAGCAGACCGAGGAAGCCGCAGCGGAAGCCGAAGCCAAGGGCTGCCGAGGTTTCTGCCTCGAAATGGAACGAGGCGTCGTTCAGGCGTAGCTTGGCGAGCGAATCGCGCAGCTTCTCGAAATCATCGGCATCGATGGGGAAGAGACCGCACCACACCACAGGAATCGAGGGCTTGAACCCGGCCAGAGGCTTGTCGGCAGGGGTGCGATCAAGGGTGACGGTATCGCCCACCGCCACATCGGCCACGGTCTTGATGGCGGCATTGATGTAGCCCATTTCGCCCGGGCCGAGGGTTTCGACCGCGGTCATCTTGGGCAGGAACACGCCAACCTGATCGACGTGATAGGTCGAGCCAGCCTGCATCATGCGGATCTTGTCCCCACGCTTGAGCGTGCCTTCCATGATACGCACAAGAATGATGACGCCGAGATACGGGTCATACCAGCTATCGACCAGCAGGGCCTGCAGCGGCTTGCTGGCATCGCCCTTCGGTGGGGGCAGGCGTTTGACGAGGGCTTCGAGCACACCTTCGATGTTCAGTCCGGTCTTGGCGGAAACCTCGACAGCGTCATCGGCCGGGATGCCGACCACTTCCTCGATCTGGGCGCGCACGCGCTCGACATCGGCGGCAGGCAGATCGACCTTGTTCAGAACAGGGACGATCTCGTGATTGGCGTCGATCGCCTGATAGACATTGGCCAGTGTCTGGGCCTCGACGCCCTGCGAGGCATCGACGACCAGAATGGAGCCTTCGCAGGCGGCAAGGGAGCGGCTGACCTCATAGGCAAAATCGACATGGCCCGGCGTGTCCATGAGGTTCAGGATGTAGGTCTTGCCATCCTTGGCCGGGTAGGTCAGGCGCACGGTCTGCGCCTTGATGGTGATGCCGCGCTCCTGCTCGAGCTCCATATTGTCGAGCACCTGCTCCTTCATTTCTCGTGCCGTAAGCGCACCGCAGGCCTGGATCAGACGGTCAGCCAGCGTGGACTTGCCGTGATCGATATGGGCGATGATCGAGAAATTGCGGATCTGGGAGAGGGGCGTGCCGGTCATGGCGCGATACATAAGCGATTGCGCCGTTCTTGTCATTGGGGAGAAACCGCCGCCATACGATTTCTCCCTGACGTTTCATTGCCTGTTCAGGGCTGCTTTGAGGGCTTCAGCGATCCGTCAGGCGGAATTCGATGCGGCGGTTACGGGTATAGGCGGCTGCCGTATTGCCCTGATCGAGCGGCTGGTAATCCGAAAAGCCGGTCGCTGCGAGATGATGCGGGTCCACGCCCTCGCGGATGAGCACCTTGACCACGGTAATCGCACGTGCGCTCGACAGCTCCCAGTTGCTGGGGAAGGCAGTATGAATGGGCTGCTTGTCGGCATGGCCATCCACGCGCAGAATCCAGGGAATATCGGTGGGGATCTGGCTTGAGACCTGCTTGAAGGTATGGGCCAGCGCCGCGATTTCCTTTTCGCCCTCTGGCGTCAGATCGGCGCTGCCCTGAGGGAAGAGAATGGAGCTCTGGAAAACAAAGCGGTCGCCAACGATCTCGACACCTTTCTGGTTTTTCAGGACGTCCCGAAGGCGACCGAAAAACTCCGAGCGGTAGCGCTTGAGCTGATTGACCTTGTCGGCCAGCGCCACGTTGAGCTTGTTGCCCAGATCCGTGATCTGCTGGTCGCGTGCCGTAACATCTTTCTTGGCAATATCAAGCGCCTGGCCGATTGCGAGCAATTGCTGGTTGAGCTGTTCGAGCTGTGATTTGAGTTCGGCAATGGTGGCCTGATCGGATTGCGTGGCCTGACCGGCAGCGGCGAGCGCCTGCTCCTTTTCGGCAATGGTGCCATTCAGCGTGGCAAGCTGCTGTGTGAGCACATCAGCCTGACGCTTGGCACTGTCGCGATCGGTCGTGAGGCTCGCTACCATCGAGCTAAGCTGCGTGTTCTTGGCCTCTGTCATCGACAATGTCTGTTGCAGGGCAGCAAGTTGCTGGCGCAGGGCATCGAGCGAGTGGGTGCGTTTGCTCAGGGCCACGGACAGGAATTGCTGGCCCAGCACAAAGACCAGCAAAACGAAGGTGACCACCATGAGCAGCGTGGAGAGGGCGTCCACATAGCCGGGCCAGGCATTGAGTTCTCCACCGTGGGAGCTGCGTCTTGAGCGTCGTGCCATGAGATCCGCCTCGCCTTATTGCGCCGAAGGGGGAACGACCGTTGATCCGCCGGGGCTGGTGGCAGCGATGGTGCGCGCCAGAACGCGCAGATCATTGCGGATCTCGCCAGCCATCTGGGCACGGCCGCTGTGAAGCTCGTCGATCAGCCGTACCATATGGCCCTCGATTCGGCTGAACTGCTCGCGACTGTCCTTCGCATCGTTGAAGGCTGCCGTGCCGGGTGTTGCGGCCTCGCCGACATGCTTGAGGAACGGACCAAGGAGAGCCTGCCCTTCCGCGACACGGTTCATCATCTTCTGGTTCGACTGGAGCAGGTCGGTCATGGCCTTGAGGCGCTCCTGCAGCCCGTCCATGACCTGAAGCTGCTGCATGCGGCTTTCCTCGCTGCGTGAGACAACATTCTGCAGGGTTTCGAGATTCTCGGCTGTCTGTTCCAGCAGGGCCTGCACATAGGCGGGCACGGAGGCATCGCCCCCTTCGATCAGGGTGCCGCCCTGCTTGGTGATCCCGACAAGCCATTCCTCGACTTCATTGAAGAACCGGTTCTGGGCCTGACCTGCGTTGAGATCGAGGAAGCCAAGGATGAGCGCTCCGGCGAGACCGAACATCGAGCCTGAGAAGGCGGTGGACATGCCCTTGAGCGGCTCGGCGAGGCCGGTTTTGAGCTGGCCGAACATGGCGTCGAGATTGCCATCGCCCACGCTCATGCTGCCAATCACCCCGGCAATGGAACTGACCGTGAGCAGCAGGCCGTAAAACGTGCCAAGCAGGCCCAGATAGATGAGGAGGCTCGTCATGTAGCGCGAGATATCGCGGGATTCGTCAAGGCGGCCTGAGAGACTGTCGAGCGTGGCCTGAGCCGACTGGTGCGACAGGCTCAGCCGACCCGTCGCCGTGCGGGCCGCGAGATTGCGCGCAAGCGCGCCAAGCAGGCGAGGAGGCTGGGGCTGGGCAAGGCCGGTGCGGTTGACGCGCAACTGATCGACCCATTTCACCTCGGGCATCAGACGCAGCACCGTGCGCAGATTCCACAGGATGCCAATGACCAGCACGCCGAGAATCAGCCCGTCCAGCGCCGGATTAGCAAAGAAGGCGGCATAGAGCGTCTTGCTGAGCAGGGCGGCCACGGCTGCGACGAGGATGAGAAAGATCCCCATGCGCAGGAGATAAAGGGTCGGGCGGGTCATGGCGTGGGGGTCCTCGATGCGGTTCCGAACTGGGCTTCAGAAATCGGGGCCGGTACGGCACCCTCGGCGATGATGTCGAGACGGTCTGCCGGCGCGGTTCCGGGCAGGGCCAGACCGGTGGCACGCGGATAGATGCGCGTGGTCGCGACGCCCTCGCGTATCAGGATGGAGCGCACAACCAGTGCGCGAGCAAGCGCGATACGACGGGGGGTGGAAAGATCCTCATTTGTACCGCTGGCCGAGGCCCAGAGCGTGACACGCAGGGTGGGCTTGCCTGCCAGCACCTTGGCTTCGTCGCGCACGGCATCAATCATGGCCTGGCTCATGCCGCTGCTATTGGCATCGAACAGTACACGCAGGCCGTTTGCCTGCTTCTCGACCTTGCCCTTCGATGCCGGGTCGGGCTTGACCTCCTCTGGCGGGACAGGGGGGTGGGTCGGTACGGCCACGCCCGGCGGCGGAATGACGACGGGACGCGGGGGCTGGGCGGGAACATCCGGCGGTGCACCGACGCGCTGTGCAGCAGGAGCGCGGGGTGTTGAGGACGGCGCGCTTTTACCGGGCAGATTGCTGTTGGGTGCCGGGCTGGTGGCAGAGGACGTGGCCGGATGGGACGGGGCAGATTTGTCCTTGGTGGCGGCAGTCGTATCCGCCTTGTGGCCTGCCTTGTCGACTCTGCTTTTAGCAGGACTGGAAGAGCTTTTCTGAGTAGCTGATTTCGCCGCAGGCTTGGCTGCGGGGATGGCATCATCATTGGAGGTGACCTGCGCCTGTACAGGCATCGCGGTCAGCAGGGCAGCCGGAAGACCGGCCGAAAACAGGAGGGAGAGGAGGATCGGCCGTTTCATGACGGGGTGATCCTAATCGCGCTCCCCCCGCGCTAGCAATGGGGAATGAGATCTCGTTATCCCGATGGTTCCCACGCTATCCGGTTTTATTTGCGGAATAACCGGTTTTCGTAGCCTGCCCACGCCGGAGCGCGGGCAGGCTGGGGGCTCAGGCCTTGCGGGTCAGGGCGTCGAGCACGATCTTGCGGATCGGTCCATGCAGGTGGCCGTTACCGGCGACCAGCGTCACGTCATTGTCAAGATCGGTGATCTCCAGACCTTCCGGATCGGTCACGTATCCGCCAGCCTCACGCACGATCAGCAAACCGGCTGCGCAATCCCAGGGCTTGAGGCCAATTTCCCAGAAGGCTTCGTAACGACCGGCAGCGACCCAGGCGAGGTCGAGCGCTGCGGCACCGAAGCGACGGAAACCTGCGACATGCGGCATGAGTGCCGCCAGTGTGCGACCGAAAGGCAGACGGCGATCGGCCGGTGTCTTTGCGAAGGGGATGCCGGTGGCGATGAGCGATTCGGATAGGTCACGACGTGCCGAGACGCGAATACGACGCTCGTTCAGAAAGGCGCCAACGCCCTTCTCGGCCCAGAACATCTCATTGGCGGCAGGATTATAGACCATGGCAGCGGTAATTTCGGTCGAGCCATCGGGGTGGCGACGCTGCAGGGCGATGGAAATGGCCCATTGCGGAATGCCATGCAGGAAGTTCGAAGTGCCATCGAGCGGATCGACGATCCAGCGCCATGTCCAGTTCTCGCCACCCGAATTGCCGCTCTCTTCCATCAGGAAGGCGTAGCCGGGGCGAGCGCGGGCGAGTTCCTCACGGATTGTCTGCTCGGCACGCAGATCGGCCTGCGAAACGAAGTCACCGGGGCCCTTGATGCTGACCTGAAGCTGCTCGACTTCGGCGAAATCACGAAGGAGACGCTTGGCTGCTTTTTGCGCAGCATTCTGCATGACGGTCATATGCGGCGAGAGACGCATGGCAATAATCCTGATGAGAAACTGTGAAAGAGCAGGGTAGTCGTATCAGGGCAAAGCCCGCAGCCGGGCCTTGCCTTGCGGGGGTACAGCATGGCTGCGCCCCCGTTTCAGAGGGTGATCAGGCCTTGGCGCGTTCGACGTAGGACGCGTCATCCGTGCGGACAACCACGCGCTCGCCGGCTTCGATGAAGGGCGGCACCATGGTCTTGACGCCATTGGACAGCATGGCGGGCTTGTAGGACGAGCTGGCCGTCTGGCCCTTGACCACAGGATCGGCCTCGGTGATTTCGAGCGTGACATGCGGCGGCAGGGAAACGCCAACCGGGTCGCCTTCGACCAGCTTCACGTTCAGTTCCATGTTGTCCTGCAGGAAGGGCAGCTGGTCGCCGAAGATGTCCTTGTGCAGCATCACCTGCTCGAAGGTTTCCGGGTCCATCAGGACAATGTTGTCACCATCCGTGTAGGAATAGGTGTAGTCCTTGTCTTCCGTCATCAAGCGCTCGACGGTGTCGGCGGTGCGCCAGCGCTCATTGGTCTTGTTGCCTGTGTTCAGATCGCGCATTTCGACCTGGATGAAGGCGCCACCCTTGCCCGGCGTGATGATCTGCTGCTTGAGAACCGTCCAGCGACGACCGTCATGCTCAATAACCTGTCCGGCGCGAATCAGGTTTGCCTGCTGCTTCATGGAAGAAAGATCCCGGGAATCGTGATGTGGATACGACGGGTCTGTGCCGCCGTGAAAGGCGGGGTTCTAACGAAGCGGGCGCTCAAGAGCAAGCAAGATGCATGGTCTGCCCTCCGGGATGCCACTCTGAAGAGGATGGCGGTGATCTGGTTGTGCATTTGCAAAGTGGCAGCTAGAGCGCAGCCATGCGGTTTCGATCTTCTTACGTGTTTGCCCTCTCCGGGCTGGGTCTTGTTTTCTGGGGTAGTTCCGGCGCCTCGGGCTTTGCGGGCCTGTCGCGCGCCTATGCCGAGGCTCCGGTTTCGGCTGGACAGACGCCAGGCACGGTTGCGTGCGCGGCAGATTTCTCCGGTGGAATTGCGCCGACCCTGACGGCACCCGCCCCCACAACGCGCAATACGTTTCTGTGCAACATGGATTTCGCTGTTCTCGTGTCCGGGGTCACGCATGAGCCTGTCTGGGTGGCAGAGCATCTGACGCGTGACGAGATACGCCATGCCCAGCATCAATTGCGCGAGGGTAAATTTCACGAGGAAACACGCCAGCCAGAGGCGGACAGGGCCCGTCTGGTCGATTACCAGCGGTCCGGGTTCGACCGCGGGCACATGATGCCGAGCGGTGATGCCCCCAGTCGGGCGTCACAGCAGGAGACATTCTCGCTTTCGAATATGGTGCCGCAGACACCTGACCTCAATCGCGGCCTCTGGGCCGGGGTCGAGAAGCGGGTGCGCGAGCTCGTGCTTTCAGAGGGCGAGGCCTATGTCGTGACGGGGCCAGCCTATCGTACGCAGGCCCCTGCCCATATCGGACCCGGTGAACTGCCCGTTCCGACCTCGACATGGAAGGCGGTCTATCTGCCGTCCCGCCAAGCGGTGACGGTATATGTGTGCAAGAACACTCTCTCGCCATCCTGCACGCAGGTTCCTGTTGCGACGCTGATCAGGGTGACAGGGGTCGACCCGTTTCCGACCCTGCCAGCCTCGATGCGTGAGACGATCACCCGCATGGCCGATCCCGAGACGCAGCCCTATCGTGTTTCTCCTGCACTTCGTTGTCTGACAATGCGGGTGCTGAAGGGGCTGATAGGCGAGATGTTCTCTGGCTCATCCCCGCTCTGACGGGATGGCGGGGAGCGTGTGTGTGTTGCCCGCCGGGTCCTGCACGGCGCCGGGCTGCGTCTCGGGGTGGTAGTAATCCGGCCCGAGCGGCACCTTGCCCGCACCACCTGGGATATCGAGCACGTAGGTTGGCCAGGCAAGGCCTGTCACGCGGCCACGCAGGCGGGCCAGCAGCGCACGTCCCTCATCGATTGGCACATGGAAATGAGAGGTGCCGGGGGCAGGGTCGAGCTGATGCAGGTAATAGGGCTTGATGCGGGCGGTAACGAACGCACGAAGCAGGGCCTCCAGCGCTTCTTCGGTGTCATTGACACCGCGCAGCAGGACCGACTGGCTGAGCACCGGTATCGCGCGACTCTGTATCTGCCGTATGGCGGCGCGAGCCTCACGGGTCATCTCGCTTGCATGGTTGGCATGGAGCACGATCCAAAGAGCGCGATCGGTTTCAAGGGCGTCCAGCATGGCCGATGTAATCCGTGCGGGGTCGGCCACAGGCACACGGCTATGAATGCGGATGGTCTGGATATGGGGCATGGCCGACAGCGCCTCGATGATATGGCGCAGTCGGCGCGGGCTCAGCATGAGCGGGTCCCCACCCGTCAGGATGATCTCGCTGATGGCGGGGTGATCGGCAATCCAGCCCAGTGCCGTGTTCAGGGCCTCGTCCGAGAGGAGTCCGCCGTCCGGCCCCACATGCTCGCGCCTGAAGCAGAACCGGCAATAAAGCGGGCAGACCAGCAACGGCTTGAGCAGCGCGCGATCGGCATAGCGATGAACGATACCCGGCACGGGAGAAAGGGCGTCATCGCCAATCGGGTCATGCAATTCCCATGGGGCGGTCTGAAGTTCGGCAGGGGTCGGGACAACCTGCCGCCCGATCGGATCGTCCGGATGGTTGATCAGATCCAGAAAGGCCGGCGGGATGGCTGTGGCGAACTGGCTGGAGAGAGCCTCAAGCGCCTGCGCCTGATCCGGCGGAACAAGTCCAAGCGCAATCAGCTGCGATGGTGTGCGCACGACAGGGCGTGGCCCGGCGTGGCGCGGTTCGGCGGGGGGATTGACCTTTTCTGGCATCAGGGGGCTGTACTTCAGGCACAACTGTTTTCGCAACCGGAGAGCGCATATCATGGCGGGACGAAACGCAATTTCAGACAGGCTGCCGCTTTTGCAGCGTCGCGCCCTCCTGCAACGTGGCGTGCGTGCCTTTTTCGACGCCCGGGATTATCTGGAGGTGGAGACACCGTGCGCGGTGCCTGTGCCGGGTGAGGAGGTGCATCTGCGCTGCTTTCGGACCGAGCTCGAGCGACCCGATGGCACGAGAGAGCCGCGCTACCTGCACACCAGCCCCGAATTTGCGATGAAGCGCATTGTGGCGGCTACCGGGCTCGCGGTTTTTCAGCTCGCGCGTGTCTGGCGCAATGGCGAGCAAAGTGCCCTGCATGCGCCTGAATTCACCATGCTGGAATGGTACAGGCCTGGGGCGGGGCTCAGCGCCCTGATGGATGAGACCGAGGCGCTATTGCAGCATTTGTTGCCGCCTACCCTGACCTGTGGCGATACCACGCTCAGAATTGACGCGCCTTTCGAGCGACTGACGATGGCCGAGGCGTTCAGGCGCTATGTCGGGGTCGATCTGCTGGGTATTGGCAACGACGCCGCCCGTCTGGCGCAGGAGGCCAGCACGGTCTTGCGCGTCGGCGAGACATGGGAGGATCTTTTCTTCCGGCTGCTGCTGGAGCGTATCGAGCCGCATATCGGGCGTGATCGACCGACGTTCCTGACGCATTGGCCTGCGGCGCAGGCAGCGCTTTCGCGACGTGACCCGGAAGATCCGCGTGTGGCGCTGCGTTTCGAGCTCTATGCCGCAGGAATCGAGTTGGCCAACGCCTTCGAGGAGTTGACCGATCCGGTGGAACAGCGCGCGCGCTTTGTGGCGGACAGGGAGCGGCGGATCGCTCTGACGCCGGATCAGGACTGGCCACTCGACGAGGCTTTTCTGGCTGATCTGGCTGATCTTCCGCCGTGCAGCGGGATTGCGTTGGGGTTTGACCGGCTTGTGATGCTGGCAACCGGCGCACCGCGCTTGTGTGACATTGTGTGGTTTTCTTAAACCTTATGATAGCCATGAACCTTTTCAGGGGGCAAAATCGTTCTCATGGCCTACAGTGGCGCCAGCTTCGAACTGATCCGGCAGGCGGCTTCAGCTTCGGAAAGGGTATCAGGATGATGAAGAAAACAGTTTTTCTGTCGTTTGCTGCGCTGCTGACCCTGTCGGCATGCGATGTTCCGACCGTCCAGCAGCGTAAGGTGCTGGATTCCATGATCGGCAAGAGCGATGTGGATGTGTTGCGGACTTTCGGTGTGCCCACGCGCACCTATCAGGCCAGCGGTCATGACTTCCTGGCCTATATCGACAACGAGACCAACTACTCACCGGGGACTGGCGGTTGGGGCTGGGGCTGGGGTGGCGGCCCTTGGGGCGGGTATGGCGGCTATGGTGGCTGGGGCGGCGGCTGGGGTGGTTATGGCGGCTGGGGCGGTGGCTTCGGCGGTTTCCCACCCAGCTACTATAATACGACCTGTCAGACGACCTTCGAGCTGACCAATAGCCGTGTGGTCGGTTGGACCATGCGTGGAGATGGATGCTGAAACTTATGTCGCCCACCAAGACAAGAACAATAAGAACACGAGTAATGGGCGGGGTTATGATGGCTTTTGCTCTGGCCGGGTGTCAGAGCAGAACCGTTCAGGACCCTATCTATACAAAAGGCTCTCTTGCGGCTGTGCAGATGCCCGCGATCAGCAGTAGCCACATGTACCATGCCTCGACCAAGAGCGAGACATCGAGCCCGGTTGCCTATGAAGAGCCGCCAACCTTGTCCTTTAGCGACAGGCCGCTGCTGGATAACATATCGGCGTCTCTGGAACTGGCCGATTACCGCAAGGCCCTGCGTCAGTCGGCCATGTTCGCCAGATTGGGCCGGAACGGTCCCTTTACGGTGTTCGCCATCCCCAACGAGCCCTTTGAACGCTATGCAGCGCAGGTGCAGGGTGGGTTGATGAACCCGCAAAATGCGGCGACCCTGCGACAGATACTTGGCTATACGATCGTACGGGGCAACTGGTCACCAGCCAGATTGAATGCCACGATGAAACGTCTGAAGAGCGACCGCATTGCGCTGAAGACACTTGGCGGAGATGCACTCACCGTGCAGCGCGACGCGTCGAGCGGGCAATTCACGCTGGTGAATATGACCGGTCGTGTCGCCAGAATCTGGCTTAATGGCGCCCCGCAGTCCAACGGGACGCTTTATATCACCCAGGATATTCTTCCGCCGCGCGGCTGACGATATCGCTCAGCCTTGCCCCGGCTTCGTCGGCATCGACGAAGCTGAGGGGGACGGCGAGAAAATCGACATTGGCCTTGAACATGGCGATTGCCTGTTCCTTTGTCTCAATGTCCTCGGCGATGACCGGCAACTCCATCATCTGTGACCACCATGCGGCCAGATCAGGCGCATTGGGGGCTATGGCGATATAGTCAGCGCCCAGTTCGCCTGCACTCATGGCCTCGTCACGGCTTGTGCCACAATAGACGCCAAGTTGCAGGTCGCGCCCCAGTTCTTCACGGGCGGTCAGGCATTGGGCCGGGCTGCTGGTGAGGTGCACGCCGTCGCAACCCAGTTCGTGCGCCAGAGCTGGGAGGTCTGTTAGGATCAGGGCCGTGCCGCTGGCCTGCACGGTCTCGCGAATGGCATGCACACAGCTTCTGGCGCGGGTCTCATCGGTTGTGGACAGACGCAGGGCGGCGGGGGTCCAGCGTTCAAGCACTTTCGCCAGATCGGCCAGCTCACGTGACGGGTCGAAATCCGGCATTGTGACCAGATAGAGTTCGCAAGGCAGCATGATGGCAATCCGTCCGATAGGGCGCTCAGGACTCTGGCGCGAGATAGTGGTGAAGCTGTCCAATCCGGTAAGCGTTATAAGGCGGCCTGCCAAGAGTGAGTGCAGCGGGGCGCGTTGTCAGAATATGACCACCGCACTGCCGCGCAATATCGCCCACGGTTCTTATGGCGGGGGCATCCGCCGTGCATACCACCCATTTCTGTCCCTCCCGCAGGGCGCAGGCAGCAAGCGAGGCGGCATAGCCAGCATCGAAGATCGTGGGCACAGCAAGGTCTTCGGTCAGGGCGCGCCACCATGGAAACCCCATGATGGGCCCAAGGCCCTCACCGGATATGACTGCGTAGGGGGCGCTGGAACCCGGCTGGCTGAGGAGCGGGAGAAGCGCGTTATCCGAGAGAGCAACAATTTTACGAGGAAGGTGTTGCACCGGCTTCATGCTTGACCTTGTGACATTATGAGAGCTTCTCTAGCACAAGCGGAAACCCGGTGTGGATGATGAGGCCATTTTGACGGATCAGACCGATAGCGCCACAGGACAGGCAAGACCCGAGGATCGGATCGAGCAGGCGCTCGATCGCATCGCCTATGCTCTGCATCATCCACAGGTGAACGCGCCCGAACCCATGGACTGGCAGCCTCTAGCGGCCAATATTGAAGCGCTTCGGCTGCGGGTGCGGGACATGATCGAGTATCTGGCTGATGAGGAGGCTGTCTGATCATGGCACAGGTTTCCATTCGACTTAACGGCTATTCTTATACGATTGGCTGCAAGGATGGCGAGGAGCGCTATCTTCAGGATCTGGCCCGGCAGGTTGAGCGGCGTATCGATCGTGTGCGCGGGCTTGGCACGCAGGGTGGCGAATCATGGACGCTCGTCATGGCGGCGCTGTTGATGGCGGATGAATTGCATGATCTGGCCAAGGAAATTCTGCCAACCACCACGAATGAGCGCGTCCAGCGTGCCGAGCGCATCATCGCCGAGAATGAATCGCGCGAGCAGAAGCTTAATTTGCTGGCGGAGCGGGCCGAAGGCATTGCAGCCGAGCTGGAGAGTGCCTAGTTAGTGTCGGGTGGGACTGCCCGGTACGTCAGGCAACTCAACCCCTGGGCCGATAAGCACTTCCTTAGGGAGCTGGCTCTGTCGTGATCGTGGTCATGATATCTGGCGCCCACCTGCGTGAGCAGGTCCGGGAGGGCTGAAAGACCGACGGCCATGGTGGTTCCACACATGAATATCGATCAAGAAAAGCAGGCTCTGCGCCGCATCATGCGACAGCGTCGGATCGAACGCCCCATCCCCCCCGCTGAAAACACGACCCTCAACAATAATCTCGCCATGCAGATTCTGGCTGAGCCAGATCTGGGCCAGATCGGTTGCGTCTGGCCCCTCCCTGGTGAGGCGGACCTGCGCGCCTTGTGCCATCTGCTCTTCAACGCCGGGCGGCATGTGCTGCTGCCTGAGACAACGCCCAAGGGAGAGCCTCTGCTGTTTCGACGGTGGAGGCCGGATTGCGAGATGATGGCGGGTCGCTTTGGAACGCACCATCCCGATGGCGATTACGATCGTCCTGATCTCGTGCTGGTTCCACTGCTGGCATTTGATCGGACATTCAATCGCCTTGGTTATGGGGGCGGATATTACGACCGTACTCTCGACGCCTTGAAATGCAGGGCGTTCGGCTTTGCGCAGTCATGGCAGGAAGTGGCTTCGGTGCCCGTGGGCGCGCATGACGAGCCCCTCGACCGGATCGTGACGGAGCGGGAAATTATCAGACAACAGGCCGGGGAAGGCAAAGCAGGGTGAAACTACTTTTTCTTGGAGATATTGTGGGGCGTTCGGGCCGTGAGGCGGTTATGGCGTGTCTGCCAGCGTGGCGTGAAACCCTGAAGCTTGATGTCGTGGTGGTGAATGGCGAAAACGCCTCACATGGCTTTGGGCTCTCCTCTGCCATAGCCACCGATCTGTTCAAGGCCGGGGTCGATGTGATCACGCTGGGAAACCATGCCTGGGACAAGAAGGAGCTGCTGCGCGAGATCGACGCGGAGCCGCGTATCATTCGGCCGCTGAATTTTCCGCCGGGCACGCCGGGGCAAGGGTCCTTCGTGATCGTGCTCCCCAACGGGCGCAAGGTGCTCGTGATCAATGTCATGGGGCGTCTTTTCATGGACCCGCTCGATGATCCCTTCCGGGCCGTCACGGAGTGCCTGTCGCGTCACAAGCTTGGCATGACCGCGCATGCCATCATCGTGGATCTGCATGCCGAGACAGGGAGCGAGAAAATGGCGTTTGGTCATTACCTCGATGGCAAGGTCTCGCTGGTGGTGGGTACGCATACCCATGTGCCGACGGCTGATTATCGTATCCTCTCGAAGGGGACGGCTTATCAGACCGATGCAGGCATGTGCGGCGACTATGACAGTGTGATTGGCATGGGCAAGGAAGCCTCGCTTTATCGCTTCGTGCGCAAGCTGCCGGGTGAGCGCCTGCAACCGGCCGAGGGGGAGGCGACCGTGTGTGGGGTTTTCGTCGAGACGGATGACAGGACGGGGTTGGCGGTGAGGGTTGAGGCGGTTCGCGTTGGGGGTCATTTGAGCCCTGCGTTTCCTGTGGTGTGAGTTTTTTCGTTTTTTTTGGACTTTTTTGGTTTGGATTGGGTTGTGTGGGGGGAGAGGAATCGGGTGTGGCCCATGTCTGGCGTGGGTTTTGGGGGATTTGAGGAAGTGTTTG